>CAILRJ010000390.1 GCA_903836575.1 uncultured Burkholderiales bacterium | reverse complement strand
CAAGGCGGTCGCCCGTTCGGCATTACGGCCGCCGATGATGAAGCGTTCACCGCGGCGGAAGATAGTGACGTCGAGCGCAGAGGAAATCTGGCGCAGGTTTTCATCCATCGGACCGCACAGGTGCGCTAGTCGCTTGTTGTCAAGCGGCTCGGGGATGAAGTACAGCGGTTCTTCGGGGGAGCGAGTTTTCAAGCGGTTCTTTGGTGAGGAGTCTGCAGTGGGGACGCGGTGTGTGCCGCGTCGGTAACGACCAGTTCGCCACGTAGCGAATAGCCGAAGCTGTGGGTAATCGTCAGGTCGAGCAGTTGGCCGATCAGACTGGCGCCGTCGGTGCCGGCGGCAAAGTTGACCACGCGGTTGTTCTCGGCGCGGCCCTGCAAATCGCCGGCATCTTTTTTCGATGGACCTTCGACCAGCACGCGCACCACCTGGCCGACCATCGCTTCGCTGTAGCGGCGTGTGTTGGCATCGATGACGGCTTGCAGGCGCTGCAAGCGGGCCAGCTTGACCGCATGTGGCGTTTCGTCTTCCAGCGTGGCCGCCGGTGTGCCGGGCCGCGGACTGAAGATGAAACTGAAGCTGTTGTCGTAACCGATGTCGTCAATCAGTTTCATCATCGCCTCGAAGTCGGCGTCGGTCTCGCCGGGGAAGCCGACGATGAAGTCCGATGAAATCGCGATGTTCGGCCGCACTGCGCGCAGACGCCGGATGATGGATTTGTATTCGAGTGCGGTATAGCCGCGTTTCATGGCCATCAGTACGCGGTCCGAGCCGTGCTGCGCCGGCAGGTACAGATGGTCGACCAGCTTCGGTACCTTCGCATACGCATCAATGAGGCGCTGGCTGAATTCTTTCGGATGGCTGGTGACAAAGCGGATGCGCTCGATGC
The DNA here is from genome assembly GCA_903836575.1 of uncultured Burkholderiales bacterium. Taxonomy (GTDB): domain Bacteria; phylum Pseudomonadota; class Gammaproteobacteria; order Burkholderiales; family Burkholderiaceae_D; genus Actimicrobium. The sequence goes on along the minus strand of CAILRJ010000390.1, from coordinate 692 downwards.
CGTCGATCTCGGCGATGAATTCGATGAGCAGCGCAAAGTCGGCGATCTCGCCATCGGCCATCACGCCACGGAAGGCATTGACGTTCTGGCCCAGCAGCGTGATTTCCTTGACGCCTTGCGCGGCCAGACCGGCCACTTCGACCAATACATCATCGAAGCGGCGCGAGACTTCTTCGCCGCGGGTGTACGGCACCACACAATAGCTGCAGTATTTGCTGCAGCCTTCCATGATCGACACGAAGGCCGTGACGCCATCAACCCGCGCCGGTGGCAGGTGGTCGAATTTTTCGATTTCGGGGAAGCTGATGTCGACCTGCGCCTGGCCGGACGCGCGGCGCTGGTCAATCAGCGCAGGCAAGCGGTGCAGCGTTTGCGGACCGAACACGACGTCAACATACGGTGCGCGTTTGATGATCGCCGCGCCTTCCTGCGAAGCGACACAGCCACCGACACCGATGACCAGGTCGGGTTTAAGCAACTTCAGTTCGCGGATGCGGCCGAGGTCGGAGAAGACTTTTTCCTGCGCTTTCTCGCGCACCGAACAGGTGTTGAGCAAGATCACGTCGGCATCTTCCGGCGTGTCGGTCTTGACCATCCCGTGGGTGGCATTGAGTACATCGGCCATTTTGTCCGAGTCGTACTCGTTCATCTGGCAGCCGAAGGTCTTGATGAATACTTTTTTCTGCATTATT
>CAILRJ010000389.1 GCA_903836575.1 uncultured Burkholderiales bacterium | reverse complement strand
CGGTGGTACACCGAGTCTGATGTCGGCAGCCGGACTCGACCGGTTAATGTCGGACGTGCGCACGCTGCTGCCGCTCGATGGTGCCGCCGAGATCACGATGGAAGCCAATCCGGGCACCTTTGAAGTTGAAAAATTTCGCAGCTTCCGGGCCAGTGGGATCAACCGCTTGTCGATCGGTATCCAGAGTTTCAATGCCGAGCACCTGCGTGCGCTGGGCCGCATCCACGATCACGACGAAGCCCGTCGTGCCGTCGAAATCGCGCAGTCGACCTTCGACAATTTCAACCTCGATCTGATGTACGCGCTGCCGTCGCAAACGCTGGAGCAAGCGACGCGCGACATCCGTACCGCGCTTGGCTTTGCGCCGCCGCATCTGTCGCTGTACCACCTGACGATGGAACCGAATACGGTGTTTGCGAAGTTCCCGCCCGCATTGCCCGATGACGACCTCAGTGCCGACATGCAGGATATGATCGCAGCCGAAACCGGCGCGGGCGGTTACCAGCATTACGAAGTCTCAGCCTATGCACAAGCCGGACGGCAGTCGCGCCACAATCTCAATTACTGGCAGTTCGGTGATTATCTTGGTGTCGGTGCCGGTGCGCATTCCAAGCTGTCATTTCCGCACAGGATCATCCGTCAGGCCCGCTTCAAGCAGCCCAAGTCCTACATGGAAAACATGGCGCGCGGCAGTGCGATTCAGGAAGAAAACGAAATCCCGCGTGGCGAGCTCGGCTTTGAATTCATGCTCAACACCTTGCGCCTGACCAGCGGCTTTGAGGTCAATCTGTTTGCCGAACGCACCGGGCTTGGGCTCAATGCGGTCGAATCGGCGTTGCAGGCGGCCGAGACGAAAGGCTTGCTATATCGCGATCACAAAACCATCCGGCCAACGCTGCTCGGCCAGCGCTTTTTGAACGACTTGCAGCAAATGTTTCTTGCCGATTAGAACGCTCTGAGCGCTGGCTAACAGACAGCACGTTCATTTCTTTTTAGCATGCGAACAACTTCGCGCATCGCTGACGGTGAGCGTTGTGCAGCATCGGCGCTGTACCTGTTTTTTCAGTATTGTCCCTGCAAGAAAGAATCTCCTGGCCTGAAAGGGCTTCTCCCCCTTTTTTTAAAAAAGTGAAACCAACATGACTACATTTACCGTCAATGGCAAAGCCATTGTCACCGCGGTTGATCCCGTCACTCCGCTGCTGTGGGTGATCCGCGATGAAATCGGCCTCAAAGGCACCAAGTTTGGTTGCGGCATCGGCATGTGCGGCGCGTGTACTGTCCACCTCAATGGGCGCGCAATCCGTTCGTGTATCACCCCGATCAGCGTGGTCGCCGATGCCGCGATCACGACGATCGAAGGCTTGTCAGCCGAGGGTCAACATCCGCTGCAAAAAGCCTGGGTCGCCACGCAGGCACCGCAATGCGGATACTGCCAGTCGGGCCAGATCATGCAGGCCGCGACACTGCTCAAGGATTTTCCGGAGCCGACCGACGCTAACATCGACTCAGTCATGAGTGGCAACCTGTGCCGTTGCATGGCCTACGTGCGTATCCGCAAGGCCATCAAGCTGGCCGCCGCCGACATGAAGGGAGCTCCCCATGCTTGATAAACTCATCAAACAACAGCAGGCAGCAGGCACAGTGACCCGCCGCAGCTTCATGATTGCCGCTGCCGGCACCGGTTTCACGATGGCGTTCCTGAGCCCGTCACTGGCGCTGGCTGCCGGCCAGGCAGGCAGTGCTGACGCACCGGTATTTGATCCGACCATCTGGTTCCAGATTGACCGTGACGGTATCGTCACCGTCAATATTGCCAAAGCCGAAATGGGCCAGCACATCGGTACCGCACTGGCGCGCATCGTCGCTGACGAGCTCGAAGTGAACTGGTCATCGGTGCGTCTGAACTACGTCAACACCGATCCGAAGTGGGGCATGATGATTACCGGCGGTAGCTGGTCCATCTGGCAGAGCTTTGATCCGATGAGCCGCGCCGGCGCTGCCGGTCGCATCGCGCTGATCGACGAAGCCGCGCGTCTGCTCAATGTCAAGGCCGCCGATTGCCAGGCCCGCGACGGTGTCATTACTGCCGGCAGCAAGTCGATCACGTACGCCGAAATCGTCCGTCGCGGCAAGCTGGACCGCACCTTCACGCCTGAGGCGCTCAAAGCAATCACTTTAAAAACACCGGATCAGCGCCGCCTGATCGGCCGCGACGTCCAAGCCATCGATGTGCCGGCCAAGACCAATGGCACGGCGATTTACGGTATCGATGCCGTTGTCGAAGGGATGGTCTATGCCCGTCCGCGCATCCCGCCTACCCGCTATGGATCCACCGTACTGTCGATCGACGATAGCGCTGCCCGCAAGGTCAAGGGCTACCTCAAGTCGGTCGCCCTCACCGATCCGTCCGGCACGGTGCCGGGCTGGGTCATGGTGTATGCCGATTCGTATTCGGCGGCGATGCGCGCGGCCGATCTGGTCGACATCAAATGGCAAGCCGGTGCTGCCGCCATGGTATCGGAAGCCGATATCCTGACGCATGCCAAAAAGCTGATCGGCGACGCCTCGAAAGGTTCTCTGGTAGTTGCTGATGACGGCGTTGAAGCCGCGTTTTCGAAAGCCAGTTCACGTATCGAACACGAGTACACGACCAGCACCGTGCTGCATTTCCAGCTTGAACCGGTCAATGCGCTGGCGCTTGAAAAAGACGGCATCTGGCATATCCATACCGGCAATCAATGGCAATCGCTGGCGCTGCCAACCCTGGCAAAAGCGCTTGGCGTACCGGAAGCCAACGTGATCATGCACACCTATTTGCTCGGTGGCGGTTTCGGTCGCCGGCTCAATGGCGATTACGCGATTCCGGCCGCACTGGCCGCCAAGGAAATGGGCCGTCCGGTCAAGATGATCTGTACCCGTCCTGATGATGCGCGTTTCGACTCGCCCCGTTCGGCCTCGCTGCAGCGCTTGCGCATGGCCTTCGACGACAACGGCAAAGTCACGGCAATGGAACACCACGCCAGTGCCGGTTGGCCAACTCAAGTGATGATCCCGGCCTTCATGCCGAAGGGTAAAAACGGCGAGCCGTATGATCCGTTCGCCATTTCCGGTGCCGATCACTGGTACAACGTCGGCGCGCATCGCGTGCGGGCAATTTCGAACGACCTTGCCAACAGTACT
>CAILRJ010000388.1 GCA_903836575.1 uncultured Burkholderiales bacterium | reverse complement strand
GGCGCAGGTGTTGCCCATTCCCGCGCCGGCGAATGCATGATCAGCGCCGGTGGCATCGAAGGCAGTCTGGTGTATGCGATATCGGCAACCTTGCGCGACCAGATCGCCGCCAACGGTTCGGTCACGATCCGCCTCGACCTGGCGCCGGGCAAGGATGCCGGGCGGTTACTGGCTGAAGTGGATCATCCGCGCGGATCGCGCTCGCTGGCCAGTCACCTGCAAAGCCGGGTCGGTCTGGCAGGGGTCAAGATGGGTTTGCTGCGTGAACTGCTCGACAAGCAAGCATTCACTAACCCGACCACGCTGGCAGGCGCGATCAAGTCGTTACCTCTGACACTGACGGCAGTGCGTCCTATCGACGAAGCCATCAGCAGCGCTGGTGGCGTGCGCTTCGAAGCGCTGGATGCCGGCTTGATGACCGAGGCGGTACCGGGCGTATTTTGCGCAGGCGAAATGCTTGACTGGGAAGCGCCGACCGGCGGCTACCTGCTCACCGCTTGCCTCGGCACCGGACGCCATGCGGCGCGCGGCGCATTGCAATGGCTGAATCAGAAACCGTAAAGCTCTTTCATGCGGGTCGCTGATGGATCGGGCGGAATAATCCGCTCGCCAAAGATGCCGGTTTCGAAGGGCGGCGGCGTTGCTCCCGGCTCGTCCAGACCGAGCGAGCGCACCCCGCCACCCTGCACATATTCGTTGTAAGCCCAATCGCCATACTCGCGATTGAGGCCTGCCGGTACCGGTTGCTGCGCCATCGGTTTGCCGCGCAACTCGGACTGCATGAAACGCATCCAGACCGGCAATGCCAGCGTCGAACCAAACTCGCGGTTACCGAGCGACTTCGGATTGTCGTATCCCATCCAGGCTACTGCCACCATGTCACCGCCGTAGCCGGCGAACCAGCCGTCAATGGAATCATTGGTGGTACCGGTCTTGCCGGCCAGATCAGTGCGACCGAGCCGTGACGCGGCGGCGGCCGTACCGTAGCGCGTCACGTCGCGCAGCATGCTATCCATGATGAACGCGTTGCGGGCATCGAGTACCCGGACCGACTCCTCGCCCACCAGAACCGGTTTGGCCTGCGACACCAACTTGCCGCGGGCATCCGTCACCGACTGGATCAGGTACGGTGCAACCTGATAGCCACCATTGGCGAAGACTGCGTAGGCGCCGGCCATCTGACCCGGCGTGACCAGCCCCGTACCGAGTGCCAGCGTCAGGTTGTTAGGCTGCTTGTCGACATCAAATCCAAAGCGCCCCATGTGATCCCGCGCCGCCTGTGCAGTGATGGCGCGCAGCACGCGAATCGACACCACGTTTTTCGACTTGGCCAGCGCCACACGCATCGTGACAGGGCCGTCGTAGACGTTGTCGTCGTTTTGCGGTTCCCATAACGGGGTTCCGCCTTCGGCGGGAATGGAGAGCGGCGCATCGTTAATCAGCGTGCCGGGACCGTAGCCTTTTTCCAGTGCCGCCGAATAAATGAACGGCTTGATGCTCGAACCCGGCTGGCGCCATGCCTGCGTGACGTGATCGAACTTGCTCAAGTTGAAATCAAAGCCGCCCACCAGCGCCCGATAGGCACCGCTTTGCGGATCGAGTGCAACGAATGCTGCGGAGACATTGGGTAACTGGACGATGCTCCAACGCTGTTTGTCATCCTCACTGATGCGGATGACAGCACCCGGAACGATACGCAAGGGCGCCGCCGATTTGGTATTGAGTCCGGCCGCAGCAAAGCGCAAGCCGTCGCCGCTGATCTCGATGCTGTCACCCGACAGCATGGTCGCGCGGACCAGTTTTGGCGATGCGGACGTCACCACTGCAGCGCGCAATTCGTCGCTGTCCGGATGTTTGTCCAGCACGCCATCGATGGCATCCTGACGCTCGTCGGCATCCAGCGGCAGCGTGATCAGTGCTTCCGGACCGCGATAGCCATGGCGACGCTCATAGTCCATCACGCCACGTCGCAGCGCCAGATAGGCAGCTTCCTGATCCTTCGAGCGCAGCGTGGTCACTACATCAAAGCCACTCGTATAAATGTCATCCTTGTATTCTGCGTACAAGATCTTGCGGACCATTTCGGCAGCGTATTCGGCATGAATCGCATAGGACTTGCCGCTTTGGCGGACCTTGATGTCTTCGTCAACAGCCTGCTGAAATTGTGCGGCGGTGATGAACTTGAGTTCCTGCATGCGCTGCAGAATATAGCGCTGGCGGATATGGGCACGTTTGGGGTTGACGACCGGATTGTAGGCCGACGGCGCTTTTGGCAAACCGGCCAGCATCGCGAACTGGGCGATGCTGAGTTGTTCCAGCGGTTTGCCGAAATAAGTTTGCGCGGCACTGCCGAAACCGTAAGCGCGCTGGCCGAGATAGATTTGATTCAGATAGAGCTCGAAGATTTCGTCTTTCGACAAAGTACGCTCGATTTTGTATGACAGCATGATTTCGTTGAGTTTGCGGCTCAGCGTCTTGTCACGCGTCAGGAAAAAATTGCGTGCAACCTGCATCGTGATGGTCGACGCACCCTGCGACGAACCGCCAGTGATGTCGTTGACGACGGCGCGTAACAATCCAACGAAGTCGACGCCACCATGCTCGTAAAAGCGACTGTCTTCAATCGCCAGTACTGCATTTTTCATTTGTGCCGGGATCTGTTTGATCGGCAGGAAATTACGATGCTCTTCGCCGAATTCACCGATCAGCACCTTGTCGGCAGTAAATATCCGCAGTGGAATCTTGGGTTTGTAATCGGTCACTCTGTCGAGTGATGGCATGTTTGGAGCGACGATCAGGAACGCATAACCGAACAGCAGAGAAACACCCAGTGCTCCTAAGCCGCACAGGCACAGGAAGCCGATCAGGAGATGCTGTTTCAACGATCGGGAAGAGTGTTTGGGAGCGCGTCGGGGAGCAGGTCGAGTCAAGGGAATATGGACACGGTGGGAATGCCGGTCAGGTAGAAAAGCGGTGAAAAGGAATGGATGCGAACTGCGGTCCGTACTTCAGTGGGCGAAAGTATAGACCAGTTTTTTTAACCAACCGCCAAAGTTACCTTTTCACACAGCATGGGATCGCATCCGGCCTGCCGTCATAGCTGCCGCAGCACAGCAGGCAGGTTCGGAATCTGCACAACACGGACTAATCAAGTGCTATTTCATACCCGATCAATCAGGCAGTCGTATTGATATTGCGACCCAGATTGGAGGGCAGATTGCTGGTGGTAGGAACGGCTGGCAACGCATCGAGTAAGGCGCTGGCAGTGGATGCTTCGCTATCAAGTGCTTTCTTGAGGACGGCAATACCGATCGCTTGTTCGGTTTTGGCGGTGGACAAATTCGTAGACTGACTACCTATGGCGCTAACATTCATGATGCTCTCCAGTTATTTCTACAGTGACTTGGTAACGGCACGCAGCTGCAACGACTTTAACAGGCAGGCCATTATTTTTTCGGTCATGCAGAGTTACCTACCGCAAGTGAAAAAGCCTCGCCACCGCGAGGCTTTTCCGTGGAGTCAGACTAGCATCAGTTGAACGACTTGCCTTCGGCCGCCAGTTTTACCAGCAAGGGTGCGGGCGTCCATGCATCGCCATGGCGACCTTTGGCCAGCTTTTCCATCGCCATCAGCACGTTCGGCAAACCGACCGTGTCGGCGTAGAACATCGGCCCGCCACGAAACACCGGGAAGCCATAACCGGTCAGATAGACCATGTCGATGTCCGAGGCCCGCATCGCAATACCCTCTTCGAGAATATGCGCGGCTTCATTGACCAGCGAATACACCAGTCGCTCGATGATTTCCTGATCGCTGATCTTGCGGCGCTCGACACCGATATCGGCCGAATGCTGGATGATCATGTCGTTGACCATTGACGAGGCATAGGCCTTGCGGTCCCCGGCCTTGTAGTCATACCAGCCGGCACCGGTCTTTTGACCATAACGACCCAGTTCGCAAAGCAAATCGGCCGTTTTCGAATAGATGATCTCTGGCTTTTCAACATACCGCCGCTTGCGGATATACCAGCCGATATCGTTGCCGGCCAGGTCGCCCATGCGGAACGGCCCCATCGCAAAGCCGAACTTCTCGACGGCCTTGTCGACTTGCTCAGGTAACGCGCCCTCTTCGATCAGGAAGCCGGCCTGACGGCTGTATTGCTCGATCATCCGGTTGCCGATGAAGCCGTCGCAGACACCCGAGACGACACCGGTTTTCTTGATCTTCTTCGACAGCGCCAGCGTGGTCGCCAGCACATCTTTGGCGGTGGCTTTGCCGCGCACGATTTCAAGCAGCTTCATGACGTTGGCCGGACTGAAAAAATGGGTGCCGATCACATCTTGCGGACGCTTCGTGAACGAGGCGATCTGATCGACATCGAGCGTCGAGGTGTTCGAGGCCAGAATCGCGCCTTGCTTCATCACTTCATCGAGCTTGCGGAACACGGTTTCTTTCACGCCCATGTCTTCGAAAACAGCTTCGACAACGATGTCGGCCTGGCCGATATCAGCGTAGTTCAGCGTGCCGCTGATCATGCCGACGCGCTGATCGAATTTCTCTTGCGTCAGCTTGCCCTTCTTCATCGTGTTTTCGTAATTCTTGCGGATTGTCGCAATGCCCTTATCGAGCGCTTCCTGCTTGGTTTCCAGCAGCATCACAGGTATGCCGGCATTGACAAAGTTCATCGCAATACCGCCACCCATCGTGCCGGCACCGATCACTGCCGCCGACTTGATCGACCGTACCGGTGTGTCAGCCGGTACATCCGGGATCTTGCTGGCAGCACGTTCGCCGAAGAACGCATGGCGCAGCGCTTTCGATTCGGTGGTCTGGACCAGTTCGATGAACAGGTCACGTTCAAACTTGATGCCATCGTCGAATTTCATCGTCACCGATGCGGCCACGGCCTCGACGCATTTCAGCGGTGCCGGATACGGACCTGACATGGCCTTGACGGTATTGCGGGAAAACTGCAGGAACGCTTCGTAGTTCGGATAGTCGACCTTGATGTCACGCACCTTCGGCAGCGGCCGGACATCGGCGATGCTGGCGGCAAAGGCCAGCGCGCCTTCGATCAGGTCGCCCTCGATGAGCTTGCTGAACAACGCCGTAGTCGCCAATTTTTCGGAGGCGATCGGCGTGCCCGAAACGATCATGTTCAGCGCCAGTTCCAGTCCGACTGCGCGTGGCAGGCGTTGCGTGCCGCCAGCGCCCGGCAGGATGCCGAGCTTGACTTCCGGCAGCGCAATCTGGGCACCCGGGATCGCAACACGGTAATGACAGCCCAGCGCCAGTTCCAGTCCGCCGCCCATGCACACACTATGGATCGCAGCGATGACCGGCTTGCTGGCCGACTCGACGACCTCGATCAAGGTATGCAACGATGGTTCGGCAAACGCGCTCGGCGAATTGAATTCCTTAATATCGGCACCGCCTGAAAAGGCCTTGCCGGCACCGGTCAGGATGATGGCCTTGACGGCCGCGTCGGCGAGGGCTTTCCGGACGCCGGCAACGACTGCCGTGCGGGTCGACAGACCTAATCCGTTAACCGGGGGATTGTTGAGCGTGATGATGGCAACTGCGCCATGGACCTGGTATTCGGCTGTCATGTCTCTTCCTTTTGAATGGGTGAACCCGGCGCAACACCGGGATGCCTGCAGCGTAACGATCCGTCTTTTTCGACCTGCACTATACCCTGAAAAGAACGGTCGTCTTATTTTTGACAGGCGTTTTTTTCCTCTTCATAACCGGCAGCAGGCGCCCGCACAGCGGGTTTAGTCCGGGCGAACTCCGGTGCGGGGCGCTAACTGCTCGATACGGCGCTGACTATCGAGCATGTCTTGTGCCCAATCGCTATTGCTTTGAATGACAGTCGGCCTGATCAGGATGACCAGTTCGCGTTTTTGCGCGACCCGCGCCGTGCTGCGAAACAGGTTACCCAGCACCGGCACATCGCCCGCCCCCGGCACCTGCGAATTATCCGATGTCGACGATTGCCGCATCAGCCCGCCGATCGCAATCACCCGCCCGTCCTGGCCGCGCACGACGCTATCGGTTTCGGAGATCGCGCTCGATGCCAGCGGCAAGCTCAACGTGCCATTGTTGGCGCCGAGATTGACGATTTTGTCGACTGTTGTGACCTTGCTCACCGACGGGTGCACGTGCAACGTGATGTTGCCGCTGTCGTCGATTTGCGGTGTCACATCGAGCGATACGCCTGAAAAAAACGGCTGGACTTCCACGGTGGTCGTTGCGGCGGTAGTGACATTTCCTGCACTGAGGCCGGGCGTGGTTGTCAGGCGGGTCACAAAAAATTCATCGGTGCCGACTTTCAGCACGGCTTTCTGATTGTTCATCGTCGCGATGCGCGGGCTCGACAGCACATGCACCGTGCCTTGCGACTCCAGAAAAGAGATCAAGGCGGCAAAGTTACTGGTCTGAAATGCCAAGCCGAACAACGAGCCCGCTGCAGTGCCGGCCGCTGATAGTGCGCTGCCAGTGATCGCCGTTAGCGCGTTATTGCCGCCGCCGCTGCTGATACTGGCTGGCGTCGCGCCATTTTGTGGTGCCGGATTGAGCGTTGATCCCGGCGCAACAAACCCCAGCGTTGCGCGCCGGTTACTGCCAGCCGGTGCCGAAAACGCCGCCCAGTTAATTCCCGACTGAAAACTGTCGTTCAGCTCGACTTCCATGATCTTGGCTTCGAGGATGACCTGACGATCGACCGAGAGCTGCGTGGCTTTCAGAAAAGCCGCAACATTACGCAACTCATCGGACATCGCGCGAATCACCACCACCCCGGATTGCGCACTGATGACCACGCTACGTCCTTCCTTGGCGCCGATGATGGCATCGAGTGAGGCCTTCAGTTCGGCCCAGAAATCGGTATTTGATGAGGTGCTGATCTTGCTGCTATCGATGCCATGCGAGGTCGCTCGTTGTTGCGTCGGTAAATTATTACCACCCTGCCCACTCGCATTGGATGTCACGTCACTGACCGAACCTGACGTCACGCGGATATCGGACGAGCCTTTACGATTGCTGTTGAGATAGTTGACCTGAAAAATACTGGTCTGCAAGCTCAGCGGCTTGACATAGATACGGTTGCCTTCGATTTTGTAGTCGTAGCCGTAGAGCTCGCGCATCGCTTCCATCACCTCACCCAGCGTGACCTCCTTGAGGTTGGCCGAGATGGTGCCGGTTATGCCGGGATGGACCAGCATGCTATAACGCGTCCCCGTCACGATGGCGCGAAAAAATTGCTGCGCCGGTGCTTCATTGAACGATACATTGAAGCGCTCCTCAGGAATGGCACGCACGCTCGGGAGAGCCGCAACGGGAACCCGGGCTTGAGCGATGACAGCGTCCTCACGCTGCGTGAGCAGCGCATTCAACTCCGTGGCTTTTTTCAACTGCAGATTAATCATGTCGTAGGTATCACGCTGTGCGACGGGTGCCGCGCAAGCCGTTAATCCGATAATCAGGCATCCGTACATTAATATCTTCATGGCTTGTGTTGCACCTGTTCAGGAATTTTTTTTATAAAGCGCGCATTGGCGAATTGCAGTTCTTCCGGCGATAATAAAAACAGTCTCTTCTCAGATTTTCCATTTTTTAGAAGAACACTCGATGGATTAATGCTGACTAACTTGAATTCTCCGAAGACATCATTCAAGAGCATGATCTGTCCGCTGATGACAGCGATTTTTCGTGACGGCGAAATTAATACCGATTGCAGTATTGGCTCCACCGCCGTTTTTTCTGATGCCCGATCCGGCACTACCAGCATCACGTCAGGCGGACGGGTCGGATCAGGCAAAGTGCGCGCCTGTAACGAGGCAATGACAGCCCCCGACAGCATGACTAAAATTATAAACTTAACCATTTTTTATCCAGACTCAAGGTGAATAGGGTAATGTGCATGGTCACTTGCGGATAACTATCGGCATGCATTTCCATATTTCCCCAATAAAATCCGGATGGACTCGATTCAAGCCCCACCAGATAATCGACAATATCCGGATAACTGCCACGCACAACGATGACAACGCCATGCCGATAGATGCCGTCCATTGCTAATGCATTATCTGCGGCCGGATTTGACTCGGATAAGACGGGAGTTTTTTCCGGATTTATTGCTGGTATTTTTTTTCCTTGCATCAAATTATCGACTGGAAGCGTATTTAGCGAGACCAGTTGTAACTTGCCATTAATATTAATCATCGTCTGCAATCGCAAGGCCATGTCTTCTGGCTTGACGAGAATGTCGTATAGCTTTGTTAAATCTGTCCTTAGCTCATCAGATTGTGCATTTATTTTTTTTAATAATTCCCGATTACTCTGATCAGGATCGATTTTCTCTGCCGTTTTCAAACTGTCTGCTTCCGCCGATATCGCCGATAATCGGATCATCCGCAGCTCTATTTCATGCACCAACTCATTTCTTAGCTGCCAGCGGGGGACTAATAATCCGAACCCCATCATGGCCAGAACGATGAGTTGTACTGCACAAAAAATCAATATTCTTTCGCGCAGACTACGGTTGTTTATCCATAATAAAAAATCGATACCTCTTGTTTTAATTGACGATAGCGCGCTCATTGCGCATTTCTCGTGACGACAGCAGTAGCTGCCGGAGCTGGTAACAACGCACCCGCGACAGCCGATCGCAAACTAAATTCCAGCACGGGAGGCAATGATGGAGACAACTCGCTTTTCTTGTCACCAGTAGATTTTGGCAAGCGCATTTCCAAAGCCGAAAATTGCAGTCCGTGCACAGCCGGTTCCTGTTTCAAACGATCAAGATAAGCAGGCACCAATTCCGGTGTCAGTACCTTTCCTTGCAAACTGACTTCGGCACCGGCCTTGGTAATGGTGAAACCAGTCAACCAGATACCGTTGCCAATTTGCCTGGCTAATGCTTGCATGGTCGCCGAATAACCTGTTGTATTGCCGACGGCATTACCGACCATGTTGCTACTTTCTCCCAGATTTAACAGGGCCGTAATATTTCGCAGTGAAGCCGCATCCGTCTCGGCTTTCTTCAGGTTCTCCAGAAGGACATTATTTTTTTTCAGTAGCATCGAGTTCGAACGTGCCTTGTCTAATGCCAGTTGAGCGATCGAAAGTTCAATACCATCCAATACGGAAGCGTTTTTCAAGACACCAATACGGTAATTCATGAATAAAACCAGCGATAATCCAGCGACAATCGTCAGAGCTCCGGCTTTCAGGATCATTGCGGCCGAAAAATGGATTTTCTTTTTTCTGAATAACGGATTAATCAGATTAATTTGCTGGATGGCCATCAGATACTCTTGGTTCTTAATGCCGCACCGAGCGTCATAAAATATTTTTGCTGATTATCTGAATCCCGCAAATCGGGAGTCGCTGATAGATCCATGATGCTGGCCATATCTAGTATCTCGACCTGCGAATTCAAATTGCGCGTGAGATAAGCCAATAAATCCGGACCGGGTTGTCCCATCGGGGCTAATACCAGCTTGGACAATTGCATCTCGTGATGCTGTCGATAAAAATGATCCAGTGAACGTTGTAGTTCGAGCGTGATTTGTTCATGCAACTGCGCCAGTTCAAACAGGTCGGCTTGTTTAAGCTGAACCAGGGAAATCTCCATGCGGCGGGACAAATACAGCTCACCGGCAAAGGTAATCGTCATCAGTCCTCCGTCGGCATTGAGCGACAACAATGCGAGCGCCTTGCCTTCCGGTTCGAGTACGGCCGATATATTGCGCTGGGCAACTTCGGGAATATCGATCGCCGCCAAGTCCAGACCTGCCGCTTCAAACAGTTTTTGTCGCTGAGAAATGATGCTGTTACGGGCGACCACTGCGAACATCGAGGTACTGCGTATCGGACCCGTCTTATCCAGTGGAACGGCGAGAATATCGATGGTGGCATCCTCGGCCGGAAAATCCAGCATGTCCTTGACGATCCAGCGCATTGCATCCTTGAGTTCACTCTGCGGTACCGCAGGTGTATCGACCGTCAGTAACTGGTATTCGCCCGCATTCAACAAATGCGAACAACGGTACTTTTCCAGCGCTTCGACCTGCACCATTTTTTCAAGGATCACCACCGAATTACCGGTAAATGTTTCATGCGAAAAGGCCCGATCGACAACCGGCATTCCTGCCGCTGGACGACTCACGAGCACTACGAAAATACCGCTGGACTGCAGACTGATCGCGGCCCGGCCTGACGATTTGGAGACCGTCGCGTTCAATGCCCGCCACAGCCGCTGCATGACCTTGATCATGATGCTGTTGCGCAAATAGCGCGGTAAAAATACGGCATCTGTCGCCTCCTTTTCTTGTAGGTTGAGTGCGCACCGGTCATCAGTTGGCACATGGAAGGCCATCCTGACGGCAGGTCTCGATAGACGCCGCGAGTTGCCGCTCGACGTAAGTAGTGCTGCCAGCCACGCCGAGCGTCGCTGTCGACGTGATCTGATAAATCGTGATGGCACGGGCGCCCTCTTCATAGCTCCGTGCAGCGCACTGCACCCGGACAGAAAATCCAACCAGCGTGATGCCCGGTAATTCCAGCAGACTCGCCGCGGCACAACTGGTGTTTTGCAGCACTTGATAAGCACTCCATTCGATCCCGGCACGCGCTGCCTGATAAGCCCGTGTCCCTTGCAGATCCTGCGTGGAGGTAACGTTATGGACGCTCGATAACGTCACAATGAAGACCCCGAGCCCCGACAACACCACCAGCAAAAAAATGGCAGAAACGAGCGCAAAGCCGCGCCCGGAAATAAACCTGCGTGTTGTGCGGTCAGGGCACATTGCTGACATGCACCTGATAGGCGAGACGCGTGGTTTCATCCTGGCTGGTCAGCGCCAGTTGCAGCGTGACCAGGCCACTGCGCTCGGTAACGCCCGGCGCGTAACCGAAATAGCAGGCGCTGACTTGCGTGGCCAGTAGCGCACTTTGTCCACCCGCAGGCGGATCAGGCTGAACGGGCTCAATGGCATATCCCCAGTACCGCGTCAGTACGCCATCGCTACAGCGGTAGATCACGGCCGTGTCGACGACCTGGAAGCGATGACCGGGCGAATCGAACGGAAACCGGGTATCGGTCGCCAGCGTGATGCGACTGACCAGTCCGGACACTCCGGTGTAGGCCCTGCGGACATGCGGTGTGCCGGCGATGGTGCCCTCGTAAGCATCGGCACCGGGCACGCCAAGGTTATAGATCACGATCTGGTCGCCGCTCACCATCTCGAGCGGCGCACCAAGCAGATCGAAGCTGAGATCAACGTTGTTGAAATCCAGGACATCGCCGTTACCGGCCTGATCCGTCGCGCTGCGATACCGGCCGCCGGTACG
Organism: uncultured Burkholderiales bacterium; assembly: GCA_903836575.1. Lineage (GTDB taxonomy): Bacteria > Pseudomonadota > Gammaproteobacteria > Burkholderiales > Burkholderiaceae_D > Actimicrobium. The sequence continues at coordinate 541 of CAILRJ010000388.1, read as the reverse complement.
GGTACGCAAAAATTCCAGCGACTGGCCATCCGCTGACACCCGCACGCTGTTGGGCAACGCCAGCCGCACATCCCGGCTTATGCGCAGCAGCGCCGTATCGAGCGTATCGGTAATAGCTGCGCGACGCGACACGTCGAAATAACTTTGTATCGGGGTGCGCATGAAAATCGCCACCACGGCCGCCACCACGGCCGTGATCGTCAGCACGACGATCGCTTCGATCAGGGTGAATCCGCGCTGACGTCGATGGTAGCCAATGTGCCTCATCGGTCACCATTCGGCGCATAACGGGTACGCAATCCTTCAAGGCGCACCGTACTCTGATCCGGACTGGTGACCGTCACGCTGATCAGTAATGACGCTGCCGCCGCAATACCCGCCGAGGTACCGTTTGCCGCAAGTGCCGTCTCGGCCACAGCAATGCTGGCGGCATACCCGGGCAGACCGACGGGCGTATTCGTGATGTCGCGAATGCCACCGGTGGCATCGTTCATGACGAAGCCGTTGTAATCACTGACCCGGTTAAATGGCGCACTGATGC
>CAILRJ010000387.1 GCA_903836575.1 uncultured Burkholderiales bacterium | reverse complement strand
GATGGCATAGGCGGGGCACTGCGAAAAATCGGCGGCTTGTCGCACGACGGCGCGCCCGGTTCGCAGATTTCCCATCCGAATGCAGAGCAACTGTCGCATCTGTTTCTGGGTGCCGCCCGAGCTGGTCTGGTGGCCGGCCTGTTTGCCACGCATCCGACAATTGCCGAGCGGCTGCGGCGGATTTTTGGCCGGCAGGTCGGCTTGCTCGATGCACCGCCATTGCCGCAAGCGGAGGTGGTCGCGCCGCGTCTGCCCGACCTGGCCTTTGCGCCAGTCAGCATGGCTGACACCTTGGCGAGTGTTGCGCTTCCTGTGGTGCCGGCAACCGCTGTCGTGCCAACGGCGTCCGATGCGCCGGCGCTGCCATGGGCCAGCGCCGATCTCGACAAGGCGCTGCGCGACCCGCATGCAGCGCGGGCGCTGGTGTTCGCGTTACTGCTGGACGAGGGGGCGCAGCGCACCATCCAGGACGCCATCCTCGATGCCTGTCCGTCACCGCAAACCGCACTGGTCGCTCATCTGGCACGACAGATTGCCGCCTTGCCGGCGATTGCGCGACTGCCATTGCTGGATTTGGCGATGCCGGCCCTGAAGCAGTTGTCACACCCCGAACGCGCACACCTGCTGGTCACAGCCGGTGCACTGATTGCGGCCGACCAGCGTGTGTCGCTGGCGGAGTTTGTGCTGCAGACCATTCTGGTCCGCCGTCTCGATCCGCGCGCGGGCAGGTCGGTGCCGGTCCGGTTCGAGCAACTCGGCGTGCTGCGCACTGACGTCGCCTTACTGTTATCGTTACTCGCCCATCTCGCTGTCCGCGGAGTCGCCGCGCCAGTCGATGCGTTCCTGCGCGGCGCACGCCGTTGTCCCGAGCTGTCCTTGGCGGCGAGCGATTTTCTCTCCATCATGGCGATCGACTTCGATCAGGTCCGGGCTGCGCTGGAGCGCTTGCTGCAACTGGCGCCGCTGGCTAAACCGGCTTTGCTCAAGGCCCTGGTTGCGGTGGCGGGCGAGACCGATGCCGGTCCCTTGCCGGGGGATGTCGCGGATCTGTTGCGCGCGATATGCAGTGCCATCGATGCGCCGTTGCCGCCGGCCGTGGCGGCCAGCTATCCGGGCTTCCACGTTAATCCATTCTGATTTTTCAAGGTTCTATCATGCGACGTCATTTTTTAAAAACCGCTGTCCTTGGCGGCTTCCTGCTGGCCACTTTCGCCGTCCCCGCGGTAGCGGACGAACCGGTCAAGGTCGTCTATCACCTCAGTGACGGCTCGGCACAGGCCGCCCGTGCGCTGGCCAATATCCGTAACCATTTGCGCGCTGCGCCGGACACCCGCATCGTGGTGGTGGCGCTGGGGGATGGCATCAAGCTGCTGCTCAAAGACGCAACCGATCCGACCGGCGCGCGGTTCGAGCCGGCGGTGGTGGCACTGGCGCAGCAGGGTGTGCAATTTCGTATTTGCGGCAACACGCTGGCCGCGCACGACATCGCGCCGACACAGGTGATTGCCACCGCCACCGTGGTGCCATCGGGCGTAGCCGAAATCGCACGGTTGCAGTCGCGTGAAGGGTATGCCTACCTGCGGCCCTGAGTTCAGCGCGCCAGGTCGGTTGACCAGCCGCCGCCCAGCGCCTGGCAGAGGGCGACGACATCGGCCAGCCGGTTGGCGCGAGCCTGCACCCGGGCCAGCTTGGCTTGCTGGTACGCCTGCTCGCCGATCAGCAATGACAGTGCACTGACATCACCGAGCGCCAGCTGGCTGCGCAGGATGGCCAGGCTGTTGGCGGTTGCCCGCTCGGCACGCTCGGCAGCACGCTCGGCGACGTCATCGTAGCGAATCGCCTGCAACGCATCGGCAACATTCTGGAACGCATTGAGCACGCTGGACCGGTATTGTGCTGCGGCCTGGTCAGCCGCTGCCTGGGCCGCCGCTTGCCGGTGTTGCAGCATGCCGGCATCGAACAGCGGTTGCGTGATGTTGCCCGCGAGCGACCAGAAACCCGTGCCCGCCTTGAACAGGTCGGCCAGCCGATTGGCTGACGAGCCATACGCATTGACTCCCAGCGTGATGTTCGGCAAACGGTTGGCGATGGCCACACCGACGGCGGCATTGGCTGCATGCAGCTGTTCTTCGGCCGCGCGCACATCGGGCCTGTGTTCGACCAGCGTCGATGGCAGCGTCAGCGGCAGGTTGTCCGGCAGCTGCAAACCAGCCAGTTCGAATTGCTCGGCGACACCCTCGCTGGCGTAACGTCCGGCCAGCGTCGTGAGCAGATTGCGTTGCATGGCGAGCTGTTTTTCGAGCGGCGGCAGGCTCGCTTCGGCGACCGCCAGCAGGGCTTCCTGCGCGGCGGCGTCAGCGCGTCCCAGCTGGCCGAGCTGCACCTGGCGCAGCACCATTGCATGCACACGGGCCTGGCTGGCGACGATCTCGCGGGTGGCGGCCAGCTGGCCGCGCAGTGCGGCTTCCTGGATCGCAGCGTTAGCGACATTGGCAGTGAGCGCCAGGTAAGTCGCGTCCAGCAGAAATCGTTGCTGGCTGGTTTGCGCCTGCAATGATTCGACTTGACGGCGATTGCCGCCGAACAGGTCCGGCGTGTATGACACCGTCACCTGTGCGGTATGCAGGTTGTAGATTGACGCTGCCGAGGCGGCCGGGCTTGCCAGCGTGCCGGCGATTTTTTGCCGTGTGGGGGTGAACCCGAGATCGACGAGCGGCAGCGCAGCCCCTTGCTGGACCGCGACATTCTCCTGAGCGATACGTAACGCGGCCTGCGCGGTCTCGACGGTCGGACTGTGCTGCAGACTAGCGGCGATCAGTGCATCAAGTGGTGCCGAGTGAAACAGCGTCCACCATTGCGCCGGCAGGGTGCTGCCACGCCAGGCCAGCGGTTCTGCCAGCGCTTCGCCGGCGGGCAGATAGGACTGCGGCAGAACGGTTTTTGGTCGCACATAGTCCGGTCCGACGGCGCATCCGCCCAGCGCAGCGAGCAGCGCCAGCATCATCAGTTTCATAGGTCGCTCCCGGCTGTCTGGCCCCACGCCATGCGATCAACAAAGCGTTCCATCACAAAGTAAAGCGTTGGCAAAATGAAGAGCGTCAGCAAGGTCGAGATGACCAGTCCGCCCACCACGACAGTGGCCAGACCGCGCTGCACATCGGTGCCCACGCCGGTGGCCAGCGCTGCCGGCAGCATGCCGAACGAGGCGACGGTGGCCGTCATCAGCACCGGTCGCAAGCGCTCGGTGGCACCACCGACCACGCTGTCAATCAGGCGGGCACCGGTATCACGCACGCGGCGTATGTTGGCCACCATGATGATGCCGTTCTGGACCGAGACCCCGAACAGCGCAATAAAGCCCACTGCAGTGGCGACGTTGAGGGTTTCGCCGGTCACATGGACCGCAATCAGTCCGCCCAGCGTCGCCAGCGGCACCACACCGAGGATGAGCAGGGCCAGTCGCAGCTGGCCGAACTGGAAAAACAGCAGCAGCGCCATCAGCAGCAACACCACGCCGAGGATGACGATCAAACGGGCTTGCGCACGCTGCTGGTTTTCAAACTGACCGGCCCATTCGAGGCGCACGGTCTTTTTGTCGAAACTTACCTCGGCATCGATACGCTGTTGCGCTTCCTCCAGATACGAGGTCAGATCACGCCCGCGGTTGTCGATCCGGACCGTGATCTGGCGTTCGCTGGCTTCATGCGAAATTGTGCTCTCGCCGCTGTGCAAGGTGATGCTGGCCACTTGCGACAGGGCGATTTTGGCCCCCGATGCGCTGTTCAGAAACAGGTTGCCCAGTGTTTGCGGGCTGCCCTTGCTGCCCTTCGGAAAGCGCACGGTGAGGTTATAGACCCGGTCGCCGACGTACACCGGCATGATCGGTGCGCCGCCGACACCAGTCTGGATCAATGCGGCGATATCGGCGACATTGATACCGAAGCGGGCAGCGGCTTCGCGGTCAACCTGCACCACCATTTGCGGTATCGGCGGCTCCTGAAACAAACTCGCCGAGGCCGTGCCGCGTACGGTGCCCAGCAGCGTGACGATCTGGTTGCCGATGCGCCGGCTTTCCTGCAGATCCTTGCCATAGACGCGCAGCACCAGCGGGCTGTGCGCGCCGCCGATGGCATCGTTGACACCATCGATGATGGGCTGGCTAACGCCGATGGTAAAGCCTGGCATGGTGGCGAAGCGGGCATTGAGGCGCTCGACCAGCGCCGCCTTGGTCACGCCTGCGGGCCACTGTTCGTACGGCTTCAGGCCGACCGGCACCTCGATATGGGACGGTGTCCACGGGTCGGTGCCGTCGTCGTTGCGACCGAGTTGGGTCACCACATAGGAAATTTCGGGGAATTCACGCAGCGTGCGGCGCAGCTCGCTGGCCATCTCGCTGGACTTTTCCAGCGACAGGCCCGCCGGCAATTGCACCTGCAACCACAGCGCGCCCTCATCGAGTTCGGGCAAGAATTCGCGTCCGGCACTGGCCCCCAGCACCAGCACGGCGACCAGCGAGGTTATGCTCACGGCATAGGCGATCCATGGCCGCTCCAGCAAACCGGCCAGCAGCACGCGGTAGCGGGCGGTCAGCCAGACCAGCGGACGGTTATGGAAAATTTTGCGCGGCTTGCGCAGCGCCACATAGGCCAGGCCGGGGATCAGCATCAGCGCGCACAACAGTGCGCCGAGCAGCGCATACGAAACGGTATAAGCCATCGGCGTGAACAGCTTGCCTTCGGCGCGCTGGAAGGCGAACAGCGGCAAGTAGGCCGCCACGATAATGAGCGTGGCAAAAAAGATCGGCCGTGCCACTTGCCGGGTGGCGTCGAGGATATCGAGCTCGGTGAGTGCACGTTCCGGCGCTTCTTCGCGCCGGCGCAGGATCGCTTCCATCACGACAATCGCGCCATCGACGATGATGCCAAAATCGATTGCGCCCAATGAAAACAGGTTGGCCGGCATGTGCGTCGCACTCATGATGATGAACACCGTCACCAGTGCCATCGGGATCGCGACTGCCGCGACGATGGCGCTGCGCGGGCTGCCCAGAAACAGGATCAATACCAGGCAGACCAGCGCAATACCCTCGAGTACCGTGTGGGTCACCTTGTGGACCGTCAGCTTGACCAGGTCGTCGCGGTCGATGTACGGCACGATACGCACGTCTTGCAGCGCCAGTTTTTTCTGGAGTTGATCGACCTTGGCATGCACGCCCTCGAGCACGCGCGACGGATTTTCGTATTTCAGCATCAGCACGATGCCTTCGATGGTGTCGGGATTGCTGTCTTTGCCGAGGATGCCTTCGCGTTCCTGATGGCCAAATTGCAGCTTGCCGAGCTCGCGCAGGAAGACCGGTACGCCACCGGTCTGGGTGACAGCGATGGCACCGAGATCGGTCAGCGTATGGATTTGCCCGATGCCGCGCACCACATAGCTTTGCTCGCCACGGGCGATGCGGCCACCGCCGGCGTTGGCGCTGTTGTTGTTGATCGCCGTGACGACATCGTTCAGTGCCAGACCGTACCGCTGCAATTGGGCCGGATCGAGTTCAAGCTGGAATTCGCGCGTGTAGCCGCCGAAGTTATTGACGTCGGCAATCCCGGCGACCTGTTTGAAGGCTGGGATCACGACCCACTTCTGCAGCTCGGACAGTTCGGCCAGATTCTTGCTGTCGGACTCCAGTGTGTAGCGATAGATCTCACCGTTCGGACTGGAGACCGGACCGAGTGTGGCCTGTATCCCGGTCGGCAACGTGACCTGGCCGATGCGCTCGATGACGCGCTGGCGCGCAAAGTAATCCTCGGTGCCATCCTGAAATACCAGCGTGATCAGCGACAGCGCGAACGTACTGCTCGAACGCATCGTCACGACGCCGGGCGTATTACCCAGCGCACGCTCGAGTGGTGTGGTGATCTGCTGTTCGATTTCTTCGGCAGCCAGCCCCGGCACCTGTGTGGATATCTGCACGGTGACGTCGCTGATGTCGGGGTAGGCTTCGACCGCCATGCGGGTCCACGAGACGTAACCGAACAAAGTGACCAGCAGCGCCACGACCCAGACTAGCCGCCGGCGGCGAAAGCACAGCGCAATGAGCTGGTCAATCATTGAGCAGCACTCCGCCACGCACCACGACACGTTCGCCGGCACGTACGCCGGAGAGAATCTGGACGGTCTCGCCGTCTTCGCTGCCCAGCGTCACCGTGCGGCGCACGAAAGTCCATGGCGCGGTTTCGACGAAGACACTGACGCTATCGTTATTCATCAGCAGTGCCGACGCCGGCAGCACCAGGCGCGTGGCGGCTGCGCTGCTGATCTGCACGGTTGCGAACATGCTGGGTTTGAGCTTGCCGTCCGGGTTGGCTAGCGTGATACGCACTTTGATGCGGCGGGTATCGGGCTCGACCACCGCGCTGACGTAGCTGATGGCGCCGTGCAAGACTAGTCCGGGATAGGCTTGCAAGCGGATGTCGGCAGTCTGGCCGCGGCGGATCGCAGCGATCTGGTTTTCCGGCACATAGGCTGTTACCAGCACGCGCTCGAGATTGGCGATGGTCATCAGGCTGGCGGTGGTGTCATTGATGTAAGCGCCGGTGGCGTTGCCGATGACGGTAATTGTGCCGGCGACCGGCGCGGTGATACGCAGTGCGCGGTGGCCATCGGTGCTGCCCAGCGCAGCCAGGCGGGCGCTGGCGCGTTGCATTTCGGCCTGGGCCTGCATGTCGTTGCTGCGGGCCTGCTCGGTATCCTTGCCGGCATTGCCGCCGGCAGCATTGACAGCGTCGGCGCGCTCGAGGGCGCGGCGCGTCAGTGCGCGGATATCGGTGGCCTTGTCGAGATCCGCGGCGGCTTGTGTCAGGTCCGGCGCTTGCAGCAATGCCAGCAACTGGCCCTGGCGAACCACGTCGCCAAGTCGTACCGGGACCGCGCTGAGACGCCCGCTCAGCGGCGGCAGGATGTTGACAGTCCGTACCGGGTCGGCCTCTATCATTGCCGGCAAGTCCAGTTGGCGTGTCGTGGCGGCGCTGCCTACCGGGCTGACCAGCAGGCGGGTGCGCAGCGATGAGCCGGCGGGTACCGTGATCTGTTCGCCCTTGCGTTCCAGTAATGGCGCGGCGGTTACGGACAGAGTCACCAGCAACGTCAGTGCAGCGGCGACGACGAAGCGATGGAGGTGGCGTCGGTGGAGCGACATGGACTACTCCCGGAAGGATAATTTTGAGAGCAGCCCAATGTGCGTCGGGCTAGATCTGAGTTGTCGGCACTATGCCGCCATGATCTGACAAGGTCGTGACATTTGAGCAGATTAGTCTGGTCACCGGCATTGCGAGGGGCCGAATTTTGGGCGGGAGAGAGAAGTCGGTCAAGTAAAAAAAGCGTAAAAACGGGGGGGATTGTCGGCGTGCCTATAATGGAGAACTCATTTCAACATGATCGGCAGGTTCGCCATGCAAGCATCAACCCCTTCCACCTCGCGCAAGAGTCTGTATCTGAAACTGCTGGGTGTCGCTGCAGTACTCATTCTTGGCGTTGTCGGCACGCTCTCGATGTCATCGACCAAGTCGGCACCGGACGTCACTTTCACCAATTTGCAGGGCAAGCAAATTCCGCTGGCAAGCCTGCGCGGCAAAGTCGTACTGGTCAATTTCTGGGCCACCAGTTGCGTGACCTGCATCAAGGAAATGCCGCAAATGGTCGAGACTTACGAGCGCTACCAAGCCCGCGGTCTCGACTTCGTCGCGGTCGCGATGAGCTACGATCCACCGAATTACGTGCTCAATTTCACCGAGACCCGCAAGTTGCCGTTCACGGTCGCGCTCGATCCGCAGGACAAACTGGCCAAGGCTTTCGGTGACGTCAAACTCACGCCGACCACCTTCCTGATCAACAAGGAAGGCAAGATTATCAAGCGCTATGTGGGCGAGCCGGACTTTGCGGCGCTGCATCAGTTGCTGGAGACGGCGTTGGCGGGGTAGGAAGGCAATCCGGTTTGAGTTAGGATAACTCGGTCAACTGCGCGAAGGCATCGGCCAGACTGCCGTGATATCAGACAACAGGAGGACTTCATGACTAGCCGTGTTGCCGAAGCGTTATTGTTGCAGCGATGCGTCGCCGTGGCGCAAACCGGAAGCGATGCCTTGACGGCTGATGAAGCCAACCTTTTTCGCCTTGCGGCGCAACTCGTTCGCACGAATTACCCGGCTGCCTCTGCGGTACTGGCGCAGTCCGAAGCGCGCTATACCAGCAGCCATTCGGCTGTTCCCCGGCCAAGTTTTGCGGCCATACTCGCGACCGGACTTGTCACCGATCTGCCGCGCTTGCGTAGCATGCTGGAGCAATTGCTTTCAAGGAGGGGGACATGACCGGGCGCATCGACTTCCACACCGAAACGGAGCTGGCCCACGCGTTGATGCGACTGGTCGGGGAGTTACAAGCGCGTTTGCAGCTTCAAAAGCCGATTCAAATGTTTATCGCCGGCGGAATGGCTGCACATCTGTATACGGCCAGTCGTGTTACTTGCGATGTGGACGCCGAATTTTCTCATCGCTTTGTTCTGCCATCGGATTTGCTGGTGGAGACCGACTCTGGCCAGATGCTCTATATCGACGCCAACTACAACAGCACTTTCGCGCTCATGCACGAAAATTATCTCGACGATGCTATTCGATTGCCGGTCAGTTCTGGTCTGATCGAGTTGTTTGTCTTGTCGCCAGTCGATTTGATTGTGAGCAAAATTGCACGGCTTTCCGGCCCCGATTTGTCTGACATCGAAAATATCATCCGAACACAAAAAGTCGGCATGGAAGAAATTGCGCAGCGAGCCACCGAAGCGCTCGGCGGCTGTATCGGCAATCTGCGCAATGTCGAGCTCAATCTCGCTGATGTCCTGGCACTGGCGCGCCGTTGTCAGCACGACTGAACACGTGGATCAGGAACTAGCTGTTCATCGGGCATTCATCGTCACACCCGCCCCCAGCGCCTGCTCGTCGGCATGATACGAACTGCGCACCATTGCACCCACCGCCGCGTGCACGAAACCCATCTTGTAGGCTTCGGCCTCGAACATCTTGAACACGTCCGGATGCACATAACGGCGCACCGGCAAGTGGTCGCCGCTCGGTGACAGGTACTGGCCGATGGTCAGCATGTCGACGTTGTGTGCGCGCAGGTCACGCATGACCTGCAGGATTTCTTCGTCGGTTTCACCGAGGCCGACCATGATGCCGGATTTGGTCGGCGTTGCCGGATGCAATTCCTTGAAACGCTTGAGCAGGTTCAGCGAGTACGCATAGTCAGAACCGGGACGCGCTTCCTTGTACAGCCGTGGTGCGGTTTCGAGATTGTGGTTCATCACGTCCGGTGGTGCCAGATTCAGAATTTCCAGTGCCCGATCCATGCGGCCACGGAAGTCCGGTACCAGAATTTCGATGCGGGTCGACGGCGACAGTTCGCGGATGCGGCGGATGCAT
>CAILRJ010000386.1 GCA_903836575.1 uncultured Burkholderiales bacterium | reverse complement strand
CAGTTGTCTTCGATGCGCCGGGTTGACCGATGATGACTGCAACGATGACGCTACCGGCAAAACAATGGCAGGCGCTGACAAAGGTCGGCTTCATGCTTGCGCTGGGCCTGCTAGCTGCCAGCGCCCAAGCGGCGCCTGACGCTTCCGGTGCCACCTTGCTGACCAGGTATGCGGAACTGGCACCGCAACTGGCCAGCAACCAGTTCAAGCGCCCGATCGTGCTGGATTCGAGCGAATCATCGAGTGCTTTCAAGGGCGATATCTACGCGCTGGTCGATCATCCGTTTGGCGAAGTCAATACCCTGCTCAACGGGCCAGCGCGCTGGTGCGACGTATTGATCTTGCACCTCAATACCAAATATTGTCGTCCGTTCACCGATGCCTCCGGGACCACACTTCAGGTCAATATCGGCAAAAAAACCGAGCAGACGCTGGAGCAGGCTTATCAGGTTGATTTCGTCTATCGCAAAGGAGTGCACACGCCGACTTATTTCGATACCCGGCTTGATGCCGATAAAGGACCGCTTGGCACCAGCAATTACCGCATCGTGCTGGAAGCGGTGGCCGCGCCCGGCAACAAGACTTTCCTGCACCTGACTTATTCGTATGCATTCGGTTTTGCCAGCAGGCTGGCAATGCAGGCGTATCTGGCGACTGCCGGCAGTGACAAGGTCGGCTTCACCCGTGAGGGCAGGCAGTCTGATGGACAGCCCGCCTACCTTGGCGGCATGCGCGGCGTGGTTGAGCGCAATACGATGCGGTATTACCTGGCTATCGAGGCGTACCTCAATGCCCCGGCTGCGGATCAGCTTGATGCCCGGTTGCAAGGCTGGTTTGCTGCCACCGAAGACTATGCACTGCAATTACATGAAGTTGAACGGAGCGACTATCTGGAAATGAAACATCATGAAATAGCACGCCAGAAGGACCCACGCTAAGTTGCTATCAGTACCGTTAGAAAATTTATTGCTGGTATTGACAGTAGCGTCATGACTTCGTAATAAATCAGGTATAGGCTGCGGCTTCACTAAGCAACATAGTTCCTCTGCCATGCAAAAATCCCAGCTCAATATCGCCACGCGTTTGATCTTGTCCTTTCTTACCGTACTGCTTGTGATGATGGCGATTACTGCCGTCTCACTATGGCGTTCGCAGGCCGCACATCAGATGACTGACTATCTGGTCAATCGCAAGCTGGCCAATCAGGTACAGGTCGCCGACTGGTTGGGTGCGGTCAGTCTCAATGGCGTGCGGGCAAACGCCAGTGCCAAAAGTGACAGTCTCGAACTGGGAGAGTTTTTTGCAGGTCAGGTCATCGCGGGTGACAAAGAGATCGCCGCGCTGTCCGCACGCATGCAACTGACAGCGACAACGGCAGAAGAAAAAAGCGAGCTGGCAACGATAGACCGGCAGCAAGCCACGTATTTAGCTGCGCGCGACGAAGTGTTCAAATTGAAAGCAATAGGCCGGACTCTCGATGTCGAGCAGCAGGTCAAGGACAAGATGGCGCCGGCGCAGGAGGCCTTATTACAAAGCATACGCAATTTACTGGATAGCCAAAAAACCCAGGCCCGTGCGATGGCTGCCGATAGCGACCAGTTGTATCGCAACAGTCTGATGCTGCTCATCGGACTCGGTGCCGCAGGAATTTTGATCGCAGTGATGGCGGCCTGGTTGCTGATCCGTACGCTGGTGCTCCCGCTCAGACATGCGGTCGCGATTGCAGCGCGCGTGGCCAGCGGTGATCTCACTGTCGAAACCCACAGCCGGCGCACTGATGAAATCGGCACCCTGCTGCAGTCCTTGCAACAGATGACGGCCAGTCTGGCCGGCACGGTTGGTGAGGTTCGCAGCGGCATCGTCGCCATTGATGCCACTGCCCAGCAGATGGCACAGGAAAATGCGCATCTGTCGGACCGAACCGAATCACAGGCTGGTGCCCTGCAAGAGGCGGCCAGTTCGATTGAGCAGATGGCCGTCACGGTCAAGCAAAATGCTTCCAGTGCATTGCAAGCGAGGACGCTGGCGTCGTCTGCCGCCGCGCATGCCTCTCGCGGTGGGCAGGAAATCGAACAACTACGGGTTTCCATGACCAGCATCGTGGCTGGCTCGGGACGTATGGGCGACATCATCGGCGTCATTGATGGCATCGCGTTTCAGACCAACATTCTGGCGCTCAATGCGGCGGTCGAAGCCGCACGTGCCGGCGAGCACGGCCGCGGCTTTGCTGTGGTGGCCAGCGAAGTACGGGCCCTGGCGCAGCGCTCGGCAGCAGCGGCACGGGAAATCAAGGGCTTGATCCAGCTATCGGTGGAGCGCGCCACAGTCGGCAGTCGCCATGTCGAGAGTGCCGGCCAGACTATTTCCGACATTGTTACTTCATCACAGCAGGTCGCTAGCCTGATTAGTCAAATTACCGATGCCAGCCACCAGCAGCAGCTTGGCATCGAGCAGGTCAACCAGGCGGTTGCCGAGATTGATGCAGCGACGCAGCAAAATGCGCAGCTTGTTCAGGAAGCCGTGACAAACACCGCTGCACTGCGTCAGCAAAGCGAACAATTGCGTGACGCAATCGATTTCTTTACCGAGCCATCATTGCAAGCGCGTGT
>CAILRJ010000385.1 GCA_903836575.1 uncultured Burkholderiales bacterium | reverse complement strand
GCCAGCATTTCCGGCATGCCTGGTCCGCCCTTCGGCCCGAGGTAGCGCATTACCAGCACATCGCCCGGCTTGATCTGGTCAGCCAGAATGGCATCCATCGCCGTGTATTCATCTTCGAACACCCGCGCCGGTCCGGTAATAACCGGGTTCTTCAGGCCGGTGATCTTGGCCACGCAACCTTCTGGTGACAGGTTGCCTTTCAGGATGGCCAGGTGACCTTGCTTGTACAGTGCGGTCTCGATGGTGTGGATCACCTGCTGGTCGGCACGCGGCACATCCGGCAATGCAGCCAGTTCTTCGGCCATTGTGCGCCCGGTAATGGTCATGCAATCGCCGTGCAGCAAGCCGGCATTCAACAGCAGCTTCATCACTTGCGGAATACCACCGGCCTTGTGCAAGTCGGTCGCGACATATTTGCCGGACGGCTTGAGGTCGCAGATCACGGGCACGCGCAGACGCACGGTTTCGAAATCATCGAGGGTCCATTCGACTTCGGCGGCATGGGCAATCGCCAGGAAATGCAGCACGGCATTGGTCGACCCGCCGGTAGCCATGATCAGCGAGACGGCGTTCTCGATCGACTTGCGGGTGATGATGTCGCGTGGCTTCAGGTCTTTCTTGATTGCTTCGATCAGCACGCGCGCGGACTCGGCGCAGGAGCCGGTCTTTTCATCATCAGGGTTCGCCATCGTCGACGAATACATCAGCGACATGCCAAGCGCTTCGAATGACGACGACATCGTGTTGGCGGTGTACATGCCGCCGCACGAACCCGACGACGGGCAGGCATTGCGCTCGATACCATCAAAATCTTCCTGCGACATGCGTCCGGCCGAAAACTCGCCCACCGCTTCGAATGCCGAGACGATGGTCAGGTCCTTGCCCTTCCAGTTGCCCGGCTTGATGGTGCCGCCGTAGACATAGATGCTCGGCACATTGGTGCGCGCCATTGCGATCATCCCGCCCGGCATGTTCTTGTCGCAACCACCGATGACGAGGCAACCATCGAGCCACTGGCCATTGACCGCGGTCTCGATACAGTCGGCAATGACTTCGCGCGAAATCAGCGAATACTTCATGCCTTCGGTGCCCATCGACATGCCATCCGAAATCGTCGGTGTGCCGAACACTTGCGGATTGCCGCCGGCTTCCTTGATGGTGGAGATGGCGATGTCGGCCAGTTTCTGCAAGCCCGAATTGCACGGCGTGATGGTCGAATGGCCATTGGCGATACCGACCATCGGCTTGTCGAAGTCGGCCTTCTCGTAGCCCATGGCGTAATACATCGAACGGTTCGGGCTGCGCGAGACGCCCTGAGTGATATTTTTCGAGCGGCGATTGAATGCCATGGAAGTCTCCGAAGATGGATAAAACCGCTACAGTGCCTTGCGTGCCCCATGCTGTCAAATATATGATTCGCACGGGATTGAGACGAACGGCGACTCAATTGGAGAGGACAGAAATCGATGACCATCGAACTACGCCAGCTACGCTATTTTGTGACGGTGGCCGAAGAACTCCACTTCGGCCGCGCCGCCGTGCGGCTGCACATGACGCAGCCGCCGTTATCGCAAACCATACAGGCACTCGAAGCCGGACTCGGTCATCGGCTGTTCGCCCGCACCAACCGCAGCGTCGCGCTGACCCCGGCCGGTACGGCGCTGCTGACCGAAGCGCGCCGTTTGCTGGCGCAGGCGCACGCGTTGCCCGAACTGGTACGACTGGCCGCCTCGGGCGCATCGGGTCGACTGGTGCTGGCCTTTGTCTCGACGGCCGACTACAGCGTACTGCCGCCGTTCCTGCGTGAATTTCGCGAACACACGCCGCAAGTGCATATTGAATTGCGCGAAGCCACCACCGACATCCAGCTCGACGACCTGGCCCGGAACCGCATCGATGTCGGCCTGCTGATCGCGCCGCTGCCCGAAAAATCGGCGACCGAACTGGCCTACCTGCGCGTGCTGTCGGAGCCGCTGATCCTGGCGGCCCCCAAGGGCATCAAGGCGTTGGCCGGCAACAGTGCCGTATCGCTCAAGGCCGTGGCCGGCCTGCCGCTGATTATTTTTCCGCGCCGCATTGCGCCGGCCTTCCACGATGCCATCCTGGCGACCTTCCGCGACGCGGGCTTGACGCCCCACATCGGCCAGGAGGCGATCCAGATGCAAACCATCGTCGGACTCGTTTCTGCGGGTATGGGCATCGCACTTGTGCCACAATCCGTCTCCAATCTGAAGCGCCCCGGCGTCGAATACAAAACTTTGCGCGGCAAAACACCGCTAATCGAAACCGGACTGGCCTGGCGGCGCGACAATCCTTCGCCGGTATTGCACGCCTTCCTCGACTTATTGCGAAAGAAAACCTGATGCGGAAACTTCCATGCTGATCCATCCGATGCCGGACCCGATTGCCATCCACTTTGGTCCGCTGGCGATTCGCTGGTACGGGCTGATGTACCTGGCCGCTTTTGCCCAGTTCATCCTGCTCGGGCGGATACGCATCCAGCAGGCCCATATCGCCGTCATGGGCTGGAAAAAAGAAGACCTCGACGACATGCTGTTCTATGGCGTGCTCGGGGTCGTCATTGGTGGACGCCTCGGTGAAGTCCTGTTTTACAACCCTGCCTTTTATTTCAGCAATCCGCTTGAAATCTTCATGGTCTGGAAAGGCGGCATGTCGTTCCACGGCGGCTTCCTCGGCGTGCTGCTGGCGATGGCGCTCTGGAGTCGCCGCCGTGGCCGCCACTTGATGGACGTGATGGACTTCATTGCGCCGCTGGTGCCGCTGGGCTATGCATTTGGCCGGATCGGTAATTTCATCAATGCCGAACTGCCGGGCCGGATCGCCGATGCATCGCTGCCCTGGGCCATGATCTGGCCCAATGTCGATAACCTGCCGCGCCATCCGTCGCCGATTTATCAGGCGCTGGTGGACGGGTTGCTGCTCTTTATCGTGCTGTGGTTGTACGCGCGCAAAGAGCGCCCGCGCATGGCGGTCAGCGGCCTGTTCGCACTGGGCTACGGTTGCGCACGCTTTTTTACCGAATACTTCCGCATACCCGACTATGTGGTGCCGCTCGGCCCGGTCACGATTTCTGCCGGACAGATGCTGTCGGTGCCGATGATCGTGCTCGGCATCATCCTGATCGTGATCGCTTACCGCAGCAAGAAAGTGCCACATTGATGAGTAACCTGTACGCGCTGTTCGCAGCGAACTTCCCGGCTGACCGCAGCACCTGCTGCATCGAAACCCACGACGGTCTCGAGTATTCATGGCATGACGTCGAACACGCCAGCGCACGCATGGCCAACCTGCTTGCCAGTCTGGCACTGCCGGCCGGTTCGCGCATCGCGGTGCAAGTCGAGAAGTCGCCCGAAGCGCTGATCCTGTACCTGGCCACCTTGCGCGCCGGCTTCACTTTCGTGCCGTTGAATACTGCTTACCGCGCCGCTGAAATGGCGTATTTCCTCAACGATGCGAAACCGGCATTACTGGTCTGCGCGCCGTCGACCTTCGGCTGGATTTCGAAACTGGCGTTTGCCGCCGGCACGCGGCAAGTCTTTACGCTCGATGACCAGCGCCAGGGTTCGCTGCTCGAACGCGCAGCAGCGCAACCGGAGTCCTTCGAGACGGTTGCCGTCACCGACGATCACCTGGCCGCGCTGTTGTACACCTCGGGCACGACCGGACGCAGCAAGGGGGCGATGCTCAGTCACCACAATCTCGCCACCAACGCGCAAGTGCTGCAGCAATACTGGCACTGGCAAGCCGACGATGTGCTGTTGCATGCGCTACCGCTATTCCACATCCACGGCTTGTTCGTGGCCTGTCATGGGGCGCTGCTCAACGGTAGCAAGATGATTTTTTTGCCGCGCTTCGACAGCGCCACGGTGATCCGGCAATTGCCACGCGCTACCGTCTTCATGGGCGTGCCGACTTTTTATGTCCGGCTGCTGGCTGATCCGGCATTCGAGCGCAGCACCTGTGCCTCGATCCGTCTGTTCGTGTCCGGCTCGGCTCCGCTGCTGCTCGACACTTTCGACAGCTTCATCGCCCGCACTGGCAAGACGATTCTCGAGCGCTATGGCATGAGCGAGACAGCGATGATGACCTCGAATCCGTACGACGGTGCACGCGTCGGCGGCACAGTCGGCCTGCCCTTGCCCGGCATCACCGTGCGGGTCGTCGATGAGCAGCGGCAGGTCTGCGCCCCCGGCGTCATTGGTGCGATTGAAGTGCGCGGTCCCAACGTGTTCAAGGGTTACTGGCAGATGCCCGAGAAAACCTTGCTGGAATTTACCGATGACGGGTTTTTCGTCACCGGCGACGTCGGCTGCTTTGATGCACAGGGTTATCTGAGCATTGTCGGCCGCAGCAAGGATCTGATCATTTCCGGTGGCTACAACATTTACCCGAAAGAGATCGAATCGTTCCTCGATGAACTTGATGGCGTCGAGGAATCTGCGGTCATCGGCGTTGCGCATGCGGACTTTGGTGAAGCCGTCGTGGCGATCATCGTCACCGCCAAAGGCGCGACGCTAACCGAAGCTGGCGTGATCGCCGCAATGAAAGCCAGCATTGCCAACTTCAAAGTACCGAAGCAGGTGCACTTCGTCGACGAATTACCGCGCAATGCGATGAGCAAGGTGCAGAAAAATGTACTGCGGGAGCGGTATCAGTTGGTGCCGGAGGTGGTGGCACTGCCGTAGTGCTACACGCTACGGCAGCGCCTTGTAGAGCATGTACCCTGCCAGCGCAAACAGCATTACCGCAAAGATTTTTTTCAGGGTCTTGACCGGCAACGCGTGCGCTGCCTTCGCTCCTAACGGTGCAGTGACGACGCTGGCCATCGAGATCACCAGCAATGCTGGCAGGTAAATATAACCGAGCGACCCCGACGGCAAGTCCGGTATCGACAAGCCGAAATAAATATTCGACATGGTTCCCGCCAGCGCAATCGGAAAACCAAGCGCCGCGCTGGTGGCAACCGCATTGTGGATCTTGACCTGGCACCAGGTCATGAACGGTACCGAAACAAACCCGCCACCGGCACCGACTAGTCCGGCCAGCAGGCCGATGACCCCGCCCGCGCCGGAGGTGCCGAGCTTACCCGGCAGGCCGCGTGCACCGGCTGGCTTTTTATCGAACAGCATCTGTGTCGCCGAGAAAGTAACGAAGGCGGCAAAGAACAGCGCCAGCGAAGAAGAATTCATTTGCTGTCCGATCCACGGTCCGATCCACGAGCCGATCAGGATGCCCGGCGCCAACAGTTTGACGATATCCCAGCGCACCGCGCCGCGCCGGTGATGCGCGACCACCGAGGACACCGAGGTGAACATGATGGTGGCCAGCGATGTCGCGATGGCCACGTGGATGATCAGCTCTTTCGGGAAGCCCTTGTAAGTCAGCAGCGCGGTCATGAACGGCACCAGCAACATGCCGCCCCCGATACCAAGCAAGCCGGCCGCGAAACCCACGGCGCTGCCGAGGACAAGAAAAGCAATGATCAGAGTGGTATCCATCTGTGGTGCTCCTGCGGGAAAGTAGACAAGACGTGCGTCAGGCGTGCAGAAAAAACGGACCGATCAGGCAGGCGCAATCAGGTGCTGGTTAATCCAGCGCCAATCGGCCGGTTCGACACGCGAGATTGACAGCCGGTTACCGCGCTTGAGCACCTGCATGTCGACCAACTCTTCGGCTGCACGCAAAGCCGACAGCGGCACCAGCGGCACTGCACGCAATGCGCGGATGTCGACCATCATCCAGCGCGGATTTTCCGGCGTGGCTTTCGGATCAAAATAATGGCTGCGCTGATCGAACTGGCTGAAATCGGGATAGGACGTGCTGGCAACTTCGGCCAGGCCGACAATGCCGGGGGCGGC
Organism: uncultured Burkholderiales bacterium; assembly: GCA_903836575.1. Classification (GTDB taxonomy): domain Bacteria; phylum Pseudomonadota; class Gammaproteobacteria; order Burkholderiales; family Burkholderiaceae_D; genus Actimicrobium. Next base: position 7,938 of record CAILRJ010000385.1, on the reverse strand, counting down.
ACAACTGGAGTGGTAAAACAGGACACCATCGCCCACCCGCATCGCGTCGCGCATGAAATTGCGTGACTGATAATTGCGGATGCCGAACCACGGCATGGTCTGGTCGGGCGCTGCCAGCACATCATCAATGCTGACTTCGGTCGGTTCGGATTTCATGAGCCAATAGGCCATCGGGCATATCCCAGGAAAACGAACGGAATGGACAAGGCGAAAAAAAACGGCTGCATTCTCATGCAACCGCTGCCTTGTAAAATCCCCGCTGGTGCCGCTTTGCCGGCATCCCGAACCAACCGGTTCAAGGTGGCTACAGTCAGTTCAATATCGGGCTCATCGGACTAGCGACATGCACACCCATCAAACAATTTTCCGCGGCCGATGCACATAAATGGTTCTAGGAATATATGGCAATCGCGAACACTGCAGGGAGGTCAAAGTCTACTCTGATCGAACCTTCTGTCAAACCCTTTTGGCCGTTATTTACTGGTTTATTTCGAGGCTCTACGCGAGGTGAGAGACCCCATTTCAGAAGAGGTTTTCCTGCGGCGTCAGCGCCTGATCGAGCACCGTATGCATGTGCGCAATCTGCTGCTGTACTTCGGCCATCGACAGATCCGACAATGGTCCGGCAGGTGCCTTGGTCGATAGCAATTCGACCGCAATCCCGAGCGCCGCCATCACGGCGATCCTGTCGTTACCTTTGACTTTACCGCCATCACGAATCGCGCACATGCGCTTGTCGAGATAATCGACCGCCGCCTGCAACGCGCCTTCTTCGCCTTCCTTGCACACCAGTGTGTAGGCTTGACCCATCATCATGACTGGCAGCTGGATCATGGAGATTCCTCGACATCTTTGGCTTCAATTTCCGGTTCGGACGGCAACCGGTCCATCAGGGCGGCGACACGATCATGCGCTTCCTGCATGCGCCGGGCCAGCTCGGCATTGTCGACGGTCACGCTGACGGCGTGCTTTTGCAACGCGATATTTTCGCTACGCAAAGAAATAACCAGCTCGGCGAGCTGGTTGACTTTATCGGAGAGTTTGCTGAAATCTGAAATCATCCGGCACTATATTTTGCGGCGTAACCGGAGTCAACTGATTCAATCAGGCCAATACCGAATTAATTCACAAATTCATGGAACGACCCGTCGACCAGGATGAGCGCAGAGCGAATCGTCTGGCCTGCATACACCGCCAGTGCCGCCTGCCGGTAACGCGCCAGTTGCGCCGCATAGTCAGCCCGTTCGCCGGCCAGCAAGCGGCGCTTATAGTCGAGTATCCACAACGCCTCCGGTAATTGCACCAGCCGATCGAAGCGCAGCAGTTCACCGTCATGCAGCAATTCGATTTCATTATGGGCAAACAGGATTTGCTGCGCATCAAAAAACCGGCTCAGTGCGGGGGCATTCAGGATGGTGATCGCCTGCTCGCGCACCACGCTCGCGCAAGCCAGCGGACAATCCAGCCAGCGCGCGATGACAGCGGCTTGCGGTACAGCAAACACGCCATCACGGTGCTGCGTGAGCCGCTCCAGCAAACCATGCAACGCAATGCCTTCATCAATCTCCGGCGTACTCGCGGCCACCGCCTCGATGGCCGCCGGCGGCATCACCACCGGATTGAATACCGGCCAGACGAAGTCGGGTTCGATGTGCGCTGCCTGACCGAACGGTTCCACATCGAACTGGATTTCCGACGCCTCCAGCAGACGGTCATACCAGCTACCCTCGACGGTGCCATCGTCCCGTGCATTGCGCTTGCCCGCGACGCCGCTGATGATCAGGCATTGACGGGCGCGCGTCATCGCGACGTACAGCAGGTTCCAGTCTTCCTGCGTGCGAAACCGGTCTTCATCGGCGAACAACGCGTCGCGTGCGGCACCGCGCTCGGCCACCCGGCCGAATGCCGAGAAGTGGGTAGGCGCAGCGGCGTCCTGCGGCCATTCGCACAGGATGCCGGCATCGTCGCGCGCCGGTTCGCTGTGATTGGCGTCGAGCAGCACGACGATGTCGGCTTCCAGTCCTTTGGCACTGTGGATGGTGAGGATGCGCACTGCATCGAGCGCGGCATCGATATCGGCTTCGTCGGGCGCATCGTTGTGCGCGGCATTTTGCAATGCCCGCAAGGCGTCGATGAATTTCGGCAAGCTGGGATAGCGGCCGGCATCGAGATTCAGCGCCAGCGCCGTGAAGGCTTCGAGATTGCCGATCACCTGCCCGCGCAGCAGCGCCGGCACGGACGCCGCATAGCGCGCCACCAGTTGGCCCTCGTGCAGGATGCGGTCGAGCAGGTCGTGCACCGGCAAGCCGGAGGCGATCGCCAGCCAGTGCTGCAGTTGCCGGGTGGCGTCGGGCAAGACATCGTCGAGGGCGAGCAGGCGCTGCCACCAGCTGCCACCATCGTGCTGCGCCAGCCGGATCAGGTCCGGATCAGCGGCACCGATGATCGGCGATTTCAGCACATGGGCCAGCGCGCGGTTATCGCCGGGCGTGATCAGAAAGGTCAGCAAGGCGATCAGGTCGGCGATTTCCAGCGATTCCAGCAAGCCGCCGCGCTTGTCGGAGGCGAACGGAATGCCGGCTTCGCGCAGTGCGGTTTCATAGGCACCGAGGTGGGCGCGCTTCTTGACCAGCAACATCACCTCCGACCAGCGCGGCAAGCTGCCGTTGGCCGCACCCAGTTCGAGCCGCGCGCGCCGTATCGCTGCGGCCACCGCGCGACCTTCATCGAGACGGCGCGCATCTTCCTCTTCTTCGAGCGGGGTCACCAGCGGATCGCGCAGCACCAACCCATCGGGCTTGACGACCGTGCTGGCCGGCGGCACCACCAGTGGTAGCCGCCAGATCACCGCAGGCCGATCTGACAAGGTGGTCTGCGCCGAGAAAATCGGATTCGCCCCGAAGCTGTCGTTGAGCAGAGCGATGATGGCGGGCGCATTGCGCCGGGTCTGGTTGGTTTGCAGGATCGCTGCACCTTGCGCGGCCAGCATCGCGCGCGCCGCCAGAAACACGCGTGGTTCGGCGCGGCGAAAGCGATAAATCGATTGCTTCGGATCGCCCACGATGAAGACGCTGGGTGCCGTGCTGTCGTCGCCATAGGCGGCCAGCCAGGCCCGCACGATGCTCCATTGCAGCGGATTGGTGTCCTGAAATTCATCGAGCAAAATGTGCCGGTAGCGCGAGTCGAGCCGGCTTTGCAAATAGGCCGCATGCTCCTCGTTGCCGAGCAAGCGATAAGCCTGCCATTCGAGATCGGAAAAATCGAACACCCGCTGCTCGGCCTTGACCGCCTGATACACCTCAAGATACGCCGTCCCGACAGTGAACAAGGCGGCGTTGAGCGCCAGCACCGTGGTCTCGGCGCTGCGCCGTTGCAGTTGCAGCAGCGCGGCGGCGAGCGCGCCGAATTCGATCTCGAACATGTCGGCGCTGTTGTCGCCAAGATTGATCTCGTTGGCGGCAAGCAGCTTGCCGCGCCGATGATCATTAGCGCGCACCTTGCCCTTGTCATCCATGAACTGCAGGAACAATTGCTGAAAACCGTCAAGACTGGCATCGGCCGTCAGCGCCGTTTCGATCGCCACCGCCCGTTCCTGATTGCGCTTAGCGCCCTGCCCCAGCAGCCATGCCATTGTCTGCATGCGCTTGACCAGTGCGGCGTCGGTCCACAAGCTCAGACGCGCATCGCGCACGCCATCGTCGCCGCACAGCTCAGCCAGCGCATCGAGCGGCAACCCGGTTTGCGCAGCGGCCCACCATTCGGCGCGCTTGCCGACGAAGGCATCGAGCAACTTCTTCGCATTCCAGTCGCCAACCAGTTCATACAATGTCTGCAGTGCGTGCCGCACCCCGGACTGCCCCTCTTCGTTGAGCACCTGCATGAAACGGCTGTAGGCATCCAGCGTCAGTGCGCCGGTGGCGGCCGTCAGACTGTAACCATGCGGCACCCCGGAGGCCAGCGGTGCCAGCCGGATCAGCTTGGCAAACCAGCTGTGGAAGGTGTCGATCGACAGCGCTTGCGGACTGGCCAGCACTTTTTCGTAGAGGCCGCGTGCGAGCGGCATCAGCGCGTTCAGCTCGGACGCGTCGATGCCGCGCTCGCACAGCAGCGTGCGCACCGTGTCGTCCGGCGCGAGTGCCAGTTCGCGCAATAGCTGGATCAGGCGGTCGCGCATTTCCTGCGCAGCCTTGCGGGTAAAGGTAATGGCCAGCATTTCCGATGGCGCCGTACCGGCCAGCAGCAGGCGCAACATGCGCGCCACCAGCAGCCAGGTCTTGCCGCTGCCGGCGCAGGCTTCGACGACGACCGAATGGTGCGGATCGCAAGCGGCGGCAATGAAGGCTTCGGACGATGCCTCGGTATCGTTGATGGTGTAGGCGCGTGGCAGGTTCATGCCCAGGCTCCCTTGCGGCACAGGCCGCGCACGTCGCAGTACTGGCAGACGGTGTCGATGCCGTTGGCGGGCAAAGCGGCTCCGGTCGAGATGGCGTGCATTTGTTCGATGATGCGATGCTCCAGGGTGTCTTGCCACAAGGCGTAATCGGGGGCGGCGATGTCGCCGGTCTTGCTGCCGGTCAGTTCCAGCGCGACGTAGTGACCCGCGCTCATGCGGGCGTCCGCCAGCAGTCCGTAAAACGGCAGTTGATGATCTTCGGTCTGCTTGAAGCGCTCACGCAAGGCCTGTACCGCCTTGGTCTTGTAGTCGAGCACGGCGCGCGTGCCATCGGTGTGTTCGTCGATCCGGTCGACCCGGCCGTGCAATCGGATCGCACCACCAGGCCAGCTCAGCTCGCGCTCCATTTGCTGCTCGCCGATGACGAATTGCCAGCCCTGTTCCTCGCGCTCGCCGGCCCACTGCAAATACGCCGGCATGACTTTTTGCCAGCGCACGTAATAACCAAGCGCAGCGGCGTTGCGTGCCAGTTCCTGCTGAAAAATCTGCTCCGACACGTGGGCCAGTAACGCCGCACGTTGCACCATTGGCACCTGTCCGGCACTGACGGTGGCGTGGTACTGCGCCAGTATCTGGTGCAGCCAATCGCCGTAATCACGCTTTTCAGGCAGGTCGGAGAGTTCGTCGATCGCATTGAGCCCCAGCATCCGGGTCGCAAAAAACTGGTACGGGCAGGCGATCAGACTGTTGTAACCGCTGGCCGACAATTTGGCCGGCAGCAAAGTCGCCGCCACAGGTGCCGGCATCGTCGCCAGCGCAGGATGCAGTTCCTGCAGGACGATCTCGCTCTGATGCTGCGGCAGCGCCGGCAAACCGGCGCGCTGCAAGGTCAGTTGCAATCGCTCTATCCACGGACTGACGGTATTGGGCTCGCCATCCACGCTGGCTTGCCATGACAGCACGATGGTGCTGCCGCTCGACAGCAATTCGGTGAGATCGCGTAATTGCTGGCGCTGGCGGATTTCACGCGTGGCCAGGCCCAGTTCGCGCCGCACGGCGTTGGCAAAAAACAGCGTTTCGGGCGGTTGCGACGGCAAGTGCGCGGCATCAATACCGACCACCAGCACCGCATCGAAGTTGCGCAAACGCGCGCCATTGAGCGGCAACATGATCACGCGCTGATCCGATTCGGAGACCTCGAACGCCGCCGCCTCGCATTGCAGGCTGAAAAACGCACGCCACTCGGCGAACGAAAATGGCTGGCTCAGCGCGTCGCATTCCAGCGCAATCCGGTCAAGCAGCGCCAGTACTTGCTCGCCGGCGCTTTCGCCGGATAACGCGTCCAGCATGCCCAAGACATCCAGCACTTCACGCGTGGTGCCGAGCCAGTCGACCAAGCTGCGGTTGCGCTGGAAGCGACCGGCTTGCTCGCGCAAGCGCAACAGCAACTGGTGCTCGACGGGCAGTGCCTGCAATGCCAGCGCGACGGCTTCCCAGCCACCGGTGACATTGGCACGGCGCAGTGCCAGTTCGATCGTCATCACGCTCGATGGCGCAACGGCAATGAAGGGCGACTTGAGCAAGTCGAGCAAGGCACCGGTTTCGGCCCGTGAAGTGACGACATCGAATAACGCCATCAATGCCGAAGCGGCGCGGGTGGTCGATAATTTCCAGCCGGTTTCATCGGCGACGAAGACTTCGGCACGCTCCAGCAAGGCCCGCAAGCGGCGCGCCACTACCCGGTCCTGCGCAATGATCGCAATGCGCGGATGGCCAGCGGCGATCCAGTCGAGCACGGTTCGTGCACCGCTGACTGCTTCGTCTTCCAGGCTGCGTGCCGGGAACAGCGCAACGCGCTGCGGCCCGGCAGTCACCTGGCTGACCGCAGTACCGTCGGCCAGCTCCGGCCACGCCGCGACAAATACCGGTGCCAGCGCCCCGGTACGCCAGTCCAGACAAATCGACAGGACGGGATGCCGCTCGGCATAGGCAGACAGGAACGCCTGTTCGAACGGATCGGCCTCGACCGGTGAAATCCAGACCAGCGACTGCGATCCGCGTGCGGCCAGTTGCAGCAACTGGTCCAACCGGCTGGCGTTGGCATCGCGTACATCGAGCTGGGTTTTCCAGATGGTCCAGACCAGCTGACTCTCATCGGAGAGCAACTCGCGAGCCGCCGGCGACAGCTGGTCCAGCGCAGCTTGCCAGCGCTGCTCGGACTCCTGCGGAAACCGGCGCATCGCCGGTAGCAGGCTCAAGGTCAGTTCGTCCGATAACGCCAGCAGGGTTTGCGCCAGCGGCAACAGATCCGCATTGCGGCGGGCCGTAAAGAGTTTTTTCAGCCAGGCATGCTGGCGCAGTTCGGCGTACAGCGCCATCAACCGTTCGCTATCGCCGGCGACGCTGTCAGGCGGTACCTGCAATGCCAGCCATGACGACAACGTCGTGATCACCGGCGGCACGAAGGCGGTACCGACTGCCGCAGCCAGCGCCAGCTTCAAGCGGCGCGCTTGCTCGAAGGTCGGCACCAGCACGCGACAGGACGAAAAATCGGCGACCGCGTCGGCCGCCTGCTGTTCGCGCAAAAATGCCAGCAGGCGGACTGCCGCATCGGTCCAGAAATGCGCTGACGGCGCAATCAAGCAAGGGGATAACAACATGAAATCGGCATCCGGAAAAAAGGATCAAGCATGGTGCCATGATCATGCGCGATCGCCACACATTTTGTGTACGGGTTTGAGCACAACTTGACGCGACTGTTTTCAGCGAACCCGCAGCCGGTAAAAATCGGTTATAGTTTCTCGCATATTTAGTCGCAAGACTTTCCTCGCACCTGCAAGTTCCCTTGATTTTCATCCTGTTACCACCATCTCTGACCTGTAGCTACGGCAGCGTCGTGACAAGCATGGAGACGTCGGGAAACAATGGCGATGAAGTTGCGACGTTGATTCACCCTTTGGTTCAGCACTGAATCACTTAAACCCTCATCCGGGGAAATCATGAGCGAAAATATCAAACATATCACCGATGCATCTTTTGACATCGACGTATTGAAATCCGACAAGCCTGTCCTGGTCGACTTCTGGGCAGAGTGGTGCGGTCCATGCAAATCGATCGCCCCCATCCTGGAAGAAATTGCCAAGGAATACGACGGCAAATTGCTGATCGCGAAAATGGATGTCGACAGCAATCAGGCCGTACCGGCCAAGTTCGGCATTCGCGGCATTCCGACCTTGATCCTGTTCAAGAACGGTGTACCTGCCGCGCAAAAAGTTGGCGCAATGGCGAAAGGCCAGCTCACGTCATTCATTGACAGCAACATTTAAGACCGAGAGCGACGATGCGCCTGTGTCGTCGCACACACCACTAATTTTTCGCCACGTAGTCCACTCCCCCACCTCTCCATTCCCGTCACGGGACACTCAACTTTATTAATGACCATGCACTTATCTGAACTCAAGGCGCTTCACGTCTCCGCCCTGCTCGAAATGGCCATCGGCCTCGATATCGACAACGCCGCCCGCTTGCGCAAACAGGAATTGATG
>CAILRJ010000384.1 GCA_903836575.1 uncultured Burkholderiales bacterium | reverse complement strand
CGGACCAGGTGCACACACCAAGCATTTTCGTGCACCGCATCGTGGTCAATGCCACGCCCGAAAAACGGATCGAACAACGCACGGTACGTGCACAGTAAGCGGAGAACGAACATGGCATGGACTCGTGAACAGATGGCTGCGCGTGCAGCACAGGAATTGCAGGATGGTTTTTACGTGAACCTCGGTATCGGCTTGCCGACGATGGTGGCGAACTACGTACCGGCCGGTATCGAAGTGTCGCTGCAATCCGAAAACGGCTTGCTTGGCATCGGCCCTTTTCCTACCGAAGATCAGGTCGATGCCGACCTGATCAACGCCGGCAAACAGACCGTGACGACGCTGCCGGGCTCGTCGTATTTCAGTTCGGCGGATTCGTTTGCGATGATCCGTGGCGGCAAGATCAATCTGGCGATTCTGGGGGCGATGCAGGTTTCCGAAACCGGTGATCTGGCGAACTGGATGATCCCCGGCAAAATGGTCAAGGGCATGGGCGGCGCGATGGATCTGGTCGCCGGCGTCAAGCGCGTAGTGCTGCTGATGGAACACGTCGCCAAGGCCAAGGACGGCACGACCTCGCACAAGATTCTCAAGAAGTGTGATTTGCCATTGACTGGCGTGGGCGTGGTTGACCGCATCATCACGGACCTGTGCGTCATCGACGTGACAGAGACTGGCCTGAAGCTGATCGAACTGGCACCCGAAGTGACGGTGGCTGAAGTGGTGGAAAAGACCGGTGTGAAGCTCGATGTGAGCGCCGTGTCCTGATCCTGATCAGAGCAATGCGAAGGCCCGGGCAACCGGGCTTTTTTTTTACGTGGAAGCCGGTTGCACGCGATTGATTGGCGTGCGATCTATCCTCTGTGTCATCTTCTGCTCCCGCATGTCGCACAGGGCCCGCTCGAACGGTAAAATGGCAAAACTGTAACCACAGGAGCACCCATGCCAGAAGCCCGTATCGAACATGTTCAATGTCTTTCGCCCACCGGTTTGCACCGGATGGCCTACAAAGAATGGGGCGATCCGCACAATCGCCGCGTGCTGTTGTGCGTGCACGGTGTGACGCGCGTATCGGACGACTTCGACCAGATGGCAGCGGCATTGAGCGATACCTGGCGGGTGGTTTGCCCGGACATCGTTGGCCGTGGTCGCTCCGGTCGACTGCTCGATCCACGCAATTATCAGGTGCCGCAATACGTGGCCGATATCGTGACCTTGCTGGCGCGTCTCGATGCCGACACGGTTGACTGGTTCGGCACCTCGATGGGCGGGCTGATCGGTCTCGGACTGGCGGGACTGCCCGATAATCCGGTTCATCGCCTGATCCTCAACGACATTGGTCCGACCCTGAATCCGGCCGCGTTGACACGCATCGGTGATTACATCGGGCAGGACATGCGTTTCGCTACCTTCGATGAAGGTGCCAGTTATATCAAATCGATTTCGCTGCCGTTCGGTCCGCACAGCGACGCCCAATGGCGCAAGCTGGCCAGCGACGTGCTGCGCCAGAACGCCGAGGGTCAGTGGGTCCGGCACTATGATCTGGCATTGGCCGTGCCGTTCCAGACAGCGACCGAAGAATCGACCCGACAAGGCGAAGCGCTGCTATGGCATGCGTACGACGCAGTGCGCTGCCCGACGTTGCTGGTACGCGGCGCGCAATCGGATCTGTTGTCGCAGGCGACAGCGCTGGAGATGACGCAGCGCGGACCGAAGGCACAGCTTGTCGAGCTGGAAGGAATCGGTCATGCGCCGACCTTTGTCCAGCCTGACCAGATCGCCCTGGTGCGGGAATTTTTACTTGGCCATCCGGCCTGACACAGCTTCATCCACTATTTGAAACCATGACCATACAGCGCTTGCATGTCGGACTCACGTTATCCGAAGTCGCGATCCATCGCGGTACCATTTATCTGGCCGGTCAGGTGGCCGACGATACGACGCAGGACATCGCCGGCCAGACCCGCGAAGTGCTGGGTCACGTCGACCGGCTGTTGCAGGAGGCGGGCAGTGACCGCAGCCGTATTCTGATGTGCCAGATATTCCTGCCTGACCTGGGTGATTTTGATGCGATGAACGCGGTCTGGAACGATTGGGTCACGCCGGGCCAGACACCGCCACGGGCGACGGTTCAGGCTGGGCTGGCCAATCCGGCGTGGCGAATTGAAGTAGTCGTTACTGCCGCGCAAAAATAAGGTTATCGAGTTAGATGGTTTCTTCCCTCGCACTATCCGGCATGGCACAGCGCGAACTGGCTTCCGATCTCGGTGAAGCCGATGCGCAGCGCGTTGCCGACGTGCTCGCGTTTGTCGAGCCGGTTTATACGGGCCGTACCGTCGTGACCGGTCAGGATGCGTTCGAGTTTTCGGTCGGCGTCGCCACCACGCTGGCCTCGTTGCAGACGGATGCCGACACCCGCATCGCGGCCCTGCTGTTCGAACTGCCGGTCATCGATCCGCTGCTGGCCGGGCAGATCGAAACGCGCTTCGGCAAGGAAGTTGCCGTCTTCGTCGAGGATGTGCGGCAGATGATGCGTCTGCATGAACTGACCTTCGGCCAGCAGGAAGTCGGGCGTGGCAAGAACGCCGCCCAGCAGGCCGCTGCCCAGCTCGAAACCTTGCGCAAGATGCTGCTGGCGATGGCGTCCGACATGCGTGTCGTGCTGGTCCGGCTGGCGTCGCGGACCACGACCTTGCGCTATTTTGCAGAGCATCGCATCGATACCGAACAGACTTATCGCTATGCACGCGAAACGCTGGATCTGTATGCGCCGCTGGCGAACCGGCTCGGCGTCTGGCAACTCAAGTGGGAGATGGAAGATCTGTCATTCCGTTTCCTGGAGCCGACGGCGTACAAGCAAATTGCCCGCATGCTGGAAGAAAAACGCGTCGGTCGCGAGACCTTTGTCGCCTCTGCCATCTTGCGCCTGCAGTCGGAACTGGCCAGCGCCGGGATTGAGGCCGAAGTCTTTGGCCGTCCCAAGCACATCTACAGCATCTGGAACAAGATGCGCGGCAAGGCCATCGATTTCTCGTCGCTGCATGACGTTCGGGCCTTCCGCGTCATCGTCGACGATGTCAAAACCTGCTACGCGGTGCTCGGTATCGTGCATGACAACTGGGCGCCGGTACCGGAAGAGTTCGATGATTACATCGCCCGGCCCAAGCCCAATGGTTACCAGTCGCTGCACACGATCGTGATGGCCGAGGATGGTCGCCCGCTCGAAGTCCAGATCCGCACGAAGGAAATGCATAACTTTGCCGAGTATGGCGTGGCTGCGCACTGGCGTTACAAGGAAAGTGGCGGCTCGAATTTCGCGGCCCAGAAATACGATGAAAAAATCGCCTGGTTGCGTCAGCTGCTGGCCTGGAAAAGCGATGTCGCCGACAGCGTGGTCGCGCATGACGATGCGATGCGGCGCGAGTGGGTCGACAAGCTCAAGTCGGCCACACTCGATGACCGCATCTATGTGCTCACGCCGCAGGCGCGGGTCATCGAATTGCCCAGCGGTGCCACACCGATCGACTTTGCTTATCACCTGCACAGCGATGTCGGACATCGTTGTCGTGGCGCCCGCGTCGATGGGGCGATGGTGCCGCTCAATACCGCACTGAAGAACGGCCAGACGGTAGAAATTATTACCGCGCGTGGTGCCAGTGTCGCGCTTGGTGCCGCCGGTCCGTCGCGTGACTGGCTTAGTCCCGGGTATGCGGTTAGCGCGCGCACGCGGGCCAAGGTGCGTGCCTGGTTCAATGCCATTGCGCAGGAAGAGACGCTGTCGAGCGGACGCGGCCTGATTGAAAAGACCTTGCAGCGCGAAGGCAAGACGGCCGTCAATCTGGAGGAGTTGTCGCACAAGCTGGGATTCCTGAAGCCCGATGATCTGTATCTGGCCGTTGGCAAGGACCAATTCAGCCTGCGCCACGTCGAGCAAGTCCTGCATGCTGACGATGCGGGCAAGACCGTTCAGAAAAATGCCGCGCCCGATCATGTCGTCGTGCCCAAGCGCGAGAGCGCATCGAGCGTGGTCAAGGGAGCCAAGACCGGGGTGCTGGTCGTCGGCACTGATGGCTTGCTGACGCAGCTGGCGAAATGCTGCAAGCCGGCACCGCCGGACGCCATCGTCGGATTTGTCACGCGCGGCAAGGGGATATCGATCCATCGTTCCGACTGCAAGAATTTCGTCGAGATGGAAATCCAGACGCCCGAGCGCGTGATCCAGACCAGCTGGGGCAACGCGGCGGCCGAAACGGTGTATCCGGTCGATATTTTTGTGATGGCGGGTGATCGCCAAGGTTTGCTGCGGGACATTTCCGAAGTCTTCCTGCGCGAGAAAATCAATGTGGTCGGCGTCAGCACGCAAAGCGCGAAAGGACACGCGCGCATGGCGTTCACTGCCGAGATCGCCTCGACGGCCCAGCTGATGAAGGCCTTGTCGGTGATCCGCGAGGTTGATGGTGTGATGGAAGTGCGGCGCGCCTAGCTCGCCGCTACTGCAGATCACAAGCTGCGTACGATAAAAAATAAACCGATTTATCGAATCTGGAAAAACAGGCTGGCAAAACAGGAAATACTTGGCTATACTTCGACCTCTTCAGGCGCGTAGCTCAGCTGGTTAGAGCACTACCTTGACATGGTAGGGGTCGTTGGTTCGAGTCCAATCGTGCCTACCAAATTCGTTACTCCCGACTGCTGGCAAGTCCAGCGGTCGATGCAGTCAGACTTATTTGGGATATCTGAAGTTTGTATCGGCTCAATGGAAGCGCAGTCTGGCTTCCATTTTTGCTGTCTGGCGTTCCTGTTTTTCCCTCCCGCTGCACTCTCCTTTTTTCTTCTTCTGCTGCATCACTGCACGTTCGATCATCGCTGTCGTTCGCTGTCACCGTGCCATTCCTTTAGCCGTCTTTGCTATCGTGTTTCGCTGTCAGTCGGTGAACCGTCAGTGGCAATAAAATCTTGCTAGGAAGTTATTGGTTACCCGAGTAACCTCACTCTGCTTATTTCGCATATCCATTCGGAAACAGTACAGTCCCGGCATGACGCCTTCGTCAGCGAAGAGCATGTCGTGTTCCCTCGATGCTGAACAGAAATCACTCAGCAGATCATTGAGACCACCGGCGTTCTTCGCCACATGGGAGTGTGACCATGCGATACCTGAAATTTCTCCCGACCGCATTTGCTTTCGCTCTGTTATCCGGCTCTGCTTTGGCACAGGAAGTCGGCACCATCGATACGCGCATCAATGCCGCATTCGCAGCGTCGACCGGTTGGTTCGTCAGCCTGATTTTTTCACCATTGCCCGGCACCGCATTTCCATGGATCGTACTCTGGCTAGTTTTCGGCGCGCTGATTTTCACGTTGTACTTCAAGTTCATTCAGGTGCGGGCTTTCCGCCATGCCATTGAGCTCGTCAGAGGCGACTATTCGAATCCGAAGGACAAAGGCGAAGTCAGTCATTTCCAGGCGCTTGCCACGGCATTGTCCGGCACAATCGGTCTGGGCAATATTGCCGGCGTCGCCGTGGCCGTTGGCATCGGCGGGCCGGGGGCAACTTTCTGGATGGTTATTGCCGGCTTGCTCGGCATGGCGACCAAATTTACCGAATGCACGCTGGGTGTGAAATACCGTAACGAGTATCCGGACGGTTCGGTCTCGGGCGGACCGATGTACTACATGGCCAAGGGTTTCCGCGAACGTGGCTTGCCAGGTGGCCGCTTCATGGCAGTGTTGTTCTCGCTGTTTTGCCTCGGCGGTTCTTTCGGTGGTGGCAACATGTTTCAGTCCAATCAGGCCCATGCCCAGTTGGTCAGTATCACCGGCGGTGCAAACAGCGTGTTGGCCGGCCATGGCTGGATTACTGGCGTTATTCTTGCTGCGATCGTCTTTGCAGTCATCGTCGGTGGTATCAAGTCGATAGTGACTGTCACTGAAAAAATCGTCCCATTGATGGCATTGCTGTACGTGGGCGCGGCACTGATTGTCATCCTGGTCAATTACGACCGGATTGGCTGGGCGTTCGGACAGATCTTCAGTGGTGCCTTCACCGGACTCGGGGTGGCAGGCGGCTTTGTCGGCGCACTGATCCAGGGTTTCCGGCGCGCTGCGTTTTCGAATGAAGCGGGGGTCGGTTCCTCCGCCATTGCGCACTCTGCGGTACGTACCAACGAACCGGTTACCGAGGGCATCGTCTCGCTGCTCGAACCATTCATCGATACCGTCGTGATCTGCACGATGACGGCGTTGGTGATCGTGATTTCAGGTGTGCTGACAGTTGATCCTGTCACCGGCATCTATCTGGTGACCGATGGGAAAATTGCCACGACGGGTGGCGCTTCCGGGGTCGAACTGACGTCCATCGCTTTCGCGCAGGGAATCAGCTGGTTTCCTTATGTACTTGCTGTCGCCGTGTTCATGTTCGCGTTATCGACGATGATTTCGTGGTCGTATTACGGACTCAAGGCCTGGACCTATCTGGTCGGCGAAGGCAAGAAACGCGAGCTGGCGTACAAGCTGGTTTTTTGCGTATTCGTGGTCATCGGTGCTGCCGCGCAACTGGGTGCGGTCATCGATTTTTCGGATGCAATGATTTTTGCGATGGCGGTTGTTAACATCGCTGCCTTGTATTGCCTGATGCCTGTGGTGAAGCGTGAGGCAACATCGTACTTTGCACGCTTGCAAGCCGGAGAAATCAAGAAAGTCGGCGACTCACCCGTTGCGGCAAAATAAGCGCGCTGTCAGCATACGGGCGTCTTGCAGAGAAATTCCCGCTTTCGCGGGAATGACTTTCTGGGGTTTTTTGTCAGCGCCGTGAATCTGTCAGTAGCTCTTGTAGCCCAGAAACTTGCCCGACATCACAAGGTTGACGCGATCGCCTTTCGGGTCGGCCGCGCGCTGAATATCCATCGAAAAGTCGATGGCGCTCATGATGCCGTCGCCAAATTCTTCATGAATCAATTCTTTGATCGTCGAGCCATAGACGCTGACAATTTCATACAGGCGATAGGTCAGCGGGTCAGTCGGCACTGCTGTCGAGAGCGATCCTTTTGATGGGACGACCTGCAACCAGGCCACCGCTTCGTCGGACAGGTCGAACAAGCCGCCAATGATTTCGGCTTGCGCCTTGTTGAACGTCATCTGACCCAGACATCCTGCAGTCGTCCACTCCTTGCTCAAGTTGATGGCTTCGGCGACTTGCACCCACTTGATGCCTTTGCTTACTTTTGCCGACAAGATCATTTCTGTTACTTGCTTACGGTCATGAATCATGGATATTCCTTTGTGAATGAAAACGGTAAAACAATCTTTGGGGTAGCCATCGCACTAATCTTGCGCGGCACGACTGCTCTGAGTAAAGCAACAAGTGCGCCACCGAACGAGCTGAACCCAACAAAGTTCTGACTGGCTGGTTGCACCTTTGTACCAGGCTGGCCCGAAAACGCGTCTGAAGCGCACTAATTCGGTGCCAATTGTGGGGAGCCACGCAGGTACCCGGCCTGATTCCCTGACTTCACATTCATTCATTCAGGCACATTAATTGCTGTTGTGGGTTCGAGTCAGTAAACAGCCTGATGGCTCGACTGATGCATGTTTCCATACTCTGCATGCGCAGCAAACTCATGCAAGCAACGCCTGATTCTCTCTACACCATCAATTTCTGATGTACTTGAGCAGGATTTTTTACAGTTAAGAATCAGACAAGGATTACTATCATGGCTTATCTCATGCCTTCGGAGTTCGTAACAAAAATGGTGGATGCGGGTGAGTCCAAAATATTCATGTCGACCCGCGATACGTTAATCAGGGCCTTTATGGCCGGTGCGATCCTGGCGCTGGCGGCAGTGTTTGCGGTGTCTGTCACGGTCCAGACCGGCTATGCGATTATCGGTGCCATCTTGTTTCCCGTTGGATTTTGCATGCTGTATTTGCTTGGCTACGATTTGCTGACCGGTGTTTTCGTATTGGCGCCGTTGGCCTTGATTGACAAGCGTCCGGGGGTAACGGTTAATGGTGTATTACGAAACTGGGGTCTGGTATTCGTCGGCAATTTTCTGGGTGCGTTGACCGTGGCATTCCTGATGTCGATTGTATTTACGTACGGTTTTTCGACAGAGCCGGACAAGCTGGGCAAAGTGATCTCCAATATTGGGGTGGCGCGTACCCATGGCTACGAGCAATATGGTGCCGCCGGGATGCTGACATTGTTCGTTCGTGGCGTCTTGTGCAACTGGATGGTCTCGACCGGTGTTGTCGGTGCGATGATTTCGACGTCGGTTGGCGGCAAGGTCATCGCGATGTGGATGCCGGTCATGGTCTTTTTTGCGATGGCCTTCGAGCATTCCGTGGTCAACATGTTTCTGTTCCCGGTCGGGTTGATGCTGGGTGCTGATTTTTCGATCATGGATTACATCATCTGGAATGAGATCCCTACCGTCCTCGGCAACCTGATCGGCGGGCTCACCTTTACCGGCCTGACCTTGTACACGACTCATCTGAAGACAGCACCGAAGCGCGCCTTCAAATAATCCACTGCTGCACGTGGTTATCGAGCGGCCTCATTGCCAGCATGGAGTGAGGCCTCTTTCACTTTCCAGCGTTCTAACGCGCTACCAGATCAGATGCCCAATGCCTTGAAAATAGTGGCCGGTCAATACTCCGACAAGGGCAGCAAAGAAATCAATCAGGACTTTCATGGCATCTTCATTCCTGAAAAATCCCAGCTGACCTTGAAAGGCATCGTCATTGCGCTCGCCGATGGCATCAGCAGCAGTAGCGTGAGTCAGATCGCCAGTCAGTGTGCCGTAACGAGTTTTTTGGAAGATTACTATTGCACTCCGGAGGCGTGGTCCGTCAAGACGTCAGCCGAGCGTGTTCTTGCGGCGACCAATTCCTGGTTGCATGCGCAGACCCAGCAAAGTCATGGCCGTTACGACAAGGATCACGGCTACGTATGCACTTTCAGCGCGATGGTGATCAAGTCCGGCACGGCCCATCTTTTTCATGTCGGCGATGCGCGCGTCTGGCGCCGACAGGGCAACGCGCTCGAACAATTGACCAACGACCATCGTGTCTGGATAGCGCAAGACAACAGCCACCTCAGTCGTGCGCTGGGCGTGAATGCCCAGCTTGAAATCGATTACCGCACCTTGTCGCTGGCACCGGGCGACCTCTTCGTTTTCGCCACCGATGGTGTGCACGAGCATATTGATACCGATTTCATCCTCACGACCATCGATCACAGCGGGGATGATCTTGATGCTGCGGCCAGAACCATCGTGCAAGAAGCCGGCAGGCGTGGCAGCACGGATAACCTGACCATACAGATCGTGAGGATCGACTCTTTACCGGATGGCGAGGCCAATGAAATACACCAGCAATTGTCAGAGCTAAAAATTGCGCCCATCCTCGACGCCAGAATGATCTTTGACGGCTACCAAATTATTCGCGAAGTGCATGGCAGTAGCCGTAGTCACGTCTATCTGGCGAGCGATTGCGCAACCGATACCCTTGTCGTCATCAAGACGCCGTCGATCGACATGCAGGCTGATCAAGCTTATCTGGAACGGTTTTTGATGGAAGAGTGGGTTGCCCGGCGCATCAACAGTGCCCACGTGCTGAAGCCCTATTTACAAACCAGAAAACGCGACTATTTGTATGTTGTCACCGAATTCATCGAGGGTCAGTCGCTGCGTCAGTGGATGACCGACCATCCTCGTCCTGACCTCGAAACCGTGCGGGGTATTGTTGAGCAAATTGCGAAGGGCTTGCGCGCTTTTCACAGGATGGAGGTGCTGCATCAGGATCTCAGACCTGAAAATATCATGATTGACAGCCACGGCACCGTCAAGATCATTGACTTCGGATCGACCAGCGTAGCGGGCATCGCAGAGTTGGCACCGGACATGAATGTCATGCCTGGTACTTTCCAATATGCCGCGCCGGAATATTTTCTGGGCGAGGCGGGGACGACGAGTTCAGACCTGTTTTCGCTAGGTGTAATTACGTATCACATGCTGACAGGACGATTGCCTTACGGGACAGCGGTTGCAAAAACCCGTACCCGTGCGCAGCAAAATGCGTTGCGCTATATATCCGCTCTGGAAGACCAACGCGCCATACCGGCCTGGATTGATGGCGCTCTCATGAAAGCGGTGTATCCGAATCCTGCCGGGCGCTATCAGCACATATCGGAGTTTGTGTTTGACTTACGTCATCCCAATCAGGATTTTCTTAAAAAAACCTTTGTGCCGCTGATACAGCGCAATCCATTAATGTTCTGGAAAGGCCTGTCGCTGATCCTTGTAGTCGTCGTCGTTGCGTTGCTGGGGCTGTTGAGCAAATAAATGATGCGGGCAATATAAGCGCCGAGGCAAGTGAGTCTGGCGGCGTAAATTGCCTCACGTTACCGACAGACGTCCTGACCAGCATGTTGGTACTTTATGGATTTGCTTCAAACCGGATGCTCCGGTTAATTATGTTTTTGGTTTGAACTGTTCCGGGCTAATCCGGTGTTTTTCACGCCTGTCACCCATCAGATTGCGCAGATCACGGATGCTCAAGTCACTGATTTCATGCATGCGGATTAGCATCGACGCACCCACTGGCAGACGGCGATGACGAATCTTACTGATTACGGGGGGTGCCACGCCGAGTTCGCGGGATAGTCCCGCATCGTTCTTGCTGTGCATTTTTTCAATCAGAAAGTCCAGTAGGCGATTGGGATCGTAATCGACGTTTTCCAGCATGCTGATATCGGTCATTGGTTTCTCCTCGAGGCAGTCTTTTCGTTGCAGGGTAACGCTTGTGGCGATACAGATTAATAAGTTGTTAATTTACGTGATTTTTTGAATCTGTGAACGTTATTACAATTTATTTGCTGTTTGTAGCGGAGGGACATTGCTTTTAAAAAACTAAATTGACGCTCTGTATTTTTTTGTAGGTAAGTGAACTTGTGTTGCGACACGTCGTCGTGAACGGGTGGGGAGTGAGGAGATATTTTGCATGCATCAAGAGCCTGCCAGAGAGTTGAAAAAAAGGCCCGCGGTGAAGCGGGCCCAAACCCATTTGGAGAGGTATTACAGATGAAGCGAATTCAATATACCGTCAGTTAGGGTAGATTGTAACTAAAAGTTTTTACAAAACAACTAACGTTATTTTTTGACCACGCTTTGAGGCTACATACAAATTCGACAATTACAGGGCATGCCAAGTGCGCCGCCGCTCTGATGGCGGCGGTTCAAAAACAAGATGCAGTGAAATTGTTATTTCGGTCGCCGAGATGGCGCCGGTCATAGAGACCCGATTTATCAGGTTGCGGTACCGGTCGATGTCGTTCCGGGCAACAAGTCGGTTGGTTGGTCAGGTGCCTCAAACGTTTCAGTGGCATTGACTGGTTTAGCGTGCAATTGCCGCGCTATTTTCAGGATGGCATTGCGAATGACTGTTTGCACGGTCAGAGGATTAAATGGCTTGACGATGAATCCATGGAGGCCGCGTTGCGCGCCTCCTTGAACAAGAGCTGAATCCATATTGCCGGAAACAAGGAAAATTAATGCTTTTGGTAACGCTTTGCGCAACATATCGATAATGCCAAAGTTCTGGTCGGAGGCCTCGCCAATATCCACGCAGAGGACTTGCGGCGCTAACTTGATGGCTCGGGCCAAACTGGCATCGCTCGTGTTCGAAGTGCCGACGACATCGTGCCCACCAGCGACCAGTAACGTCGATAATAAATTGCGCGTGATTGAATTGGCGTCAATGATGACGACTTTCAGCATTGCCTGATTCCCTTTGGGGACATAATTGTAAAAGTGTTCTAGTGAGATCGAAGTCTCACATAAACCGCCAGCGCTGGCAATACAGCCGGTGCGCAATGTAATTTCGAATTTGGCAGTCGCATTAGCGCTACGTGCGGTGGCGTCTTGCGGTACTGTTCTTTCCGACCACCCATTTCAGAACTTTTATTCATTGTCCACGAGGAGTACTTCCCATGTCTGTCTTCCTGAACCGGCGCACGTCGTTGCGCTTGCTGACGTTGGCTGCGGCCATTTCAGTGCTGGGTTGCAGCCCGAAAAGCGAGACAGCGACAGTGGCCGCAACGCCGTCGGCAGTGGTGCCTGCAGCGCCTGCTGGTCCCCTTAAAATCGGGTTCGTCTATGTCGGCCCGGTCGGCGATGCCGGTTGGACCTATGCGCACGATCTTGGCCGCAAGGCGATCGAAAAACAATTTGGCGACAAGGTAAAAACGACCTTCGTGGAAAATGTCGCCGAGGGAGCGGATTCGGAGCGGGTGTTTCGTGATCTTGCTGCGCAGGGCAATACGCTGATCTTCGGGACCACCTTTGGCTACATGGAACCGATGCTGAAAGTCGCGAAGGATTTCCCTGCGGTGAACTTCCAGCATGCGACCGGCTACAAGACCGCTGTCAACATGGGTGTCTATGATGCGCATACCTATGAAGGCGCTTACCTCGCTGGCGTCGTGGCCGGAAAAATGACCAAGTCCGGCAAGCTCGGCGTGGTCGCTTCGATCCCGATTCCGGAAGTTATTCGTAATATCAATGCCTTTACGCTCGGCGCGCAAAGCAGTAATCCGGCCATCAGCACCCGCGTGGTCTGGATCAATAAATGGTTCGATCCCGGCAAGGAGCGCGAAGGCGCGCTGGCATTGATCGGGCAGGGCGTCGATGTGCTGATCCAGAACACCGATTCGCCTGCGACCTTGCAGGCAGCCGAAGAGAAGGGCGTCTACGCCTTCGGTTGGGATTCGGATATGTCGAAGGTCGGGCCGAAAGCCCACCTCGCCTCGGCCGCAATCGACTGGGCACCGTATTACACCAAGGTCGTCACCGAGGCGCTGGCCGGGCCTGTCAAAAGTGCCGATAGCTGGTGGGGTGTGAAGGAAGGGGCGATTGTCATGGCCAGTATCAATCCGGCGCTGCCAGCCGACGTCAGGACATTGCTGGAGCAGAAAACCGCAGCCATCAGGGATGGCACACTGACCCCGTTTCAGGGACCAATCGTTGATCAGGCTGGCAAGGAAGTTGTCGCGGCTGGTCAGACAATGGCCATCAAGGACATGAAGGGATTGAGTTATTACGTCAAGGGAGTCGACGGAGCTATCCCGAAATAAGCACCGGTAGCGCCGCACAAAAACCGCCGGCCAATTGCGCTGGCGGTTTTTTTTGGGCGATTCCTTTATCATGGCGGGTTACTTTCAAGGATATTCGCATGAACGAAGCATTGCGCCACACCCTGCAGCAGATGCCAAAAGCAGAACTGCACATCCACATCGAAGGTTCACTCGAACCGGAACTGATTTTTGCACTGGCCCAACGCAATAACGTGGCACTGGCGTTTGAATCAGTCGATGCCCTGCGTGCGGCGTATGCCTTTACCGACTTGCAATCTTTTCTCGACATTTATTATGCCGGTGCCAGCGTGCTGCTGACCGAGCAGGATTTTTACGACATGACGCATGCTTACCTGGTGCGTGCGCATCAGGACCGGATCCGTCACACCGAATTGTTCTTTGATCCGCAAACGCATACTGCGCGTGGCGTGCCGATGGAGTTCATCATCAATGGCATCTGGCGTGCGCTCCAGGATGCGCAGCAGGAGTGGGGCATGACCGGTGCGCTGATCCTGTGCTTCCTGCGGCATCTGTCCGAAGATGATGCTTTCGATACGCTGGAACTGGCGCTGCCCTTGCGCGATAAATTCATCGGCGTTGGCCTCGACTCGGCCGAGCTCGGTCATCCGCCGGAGAAGTTTGCCCGCGTGTTTGCCAAGTGCCGCCAGCTCGGTCTCCATTTAGTCGCGCATGCCGGTGAAGAAGGTCCGCCGGCCTACATCGCTTCGGCGCTCGACGTCTTGAAAGTCGAGCGGATCGACCACGGCGTGCGCTGCCTCGAAGATGCCGCCCTGACCGCACGACTGGCGCAGGAACGCATTCCGCTGACGGTTTGTCCGCTGTCGAACCTGAAGCTGCGCGTGGTCGACCGGCTGGTTGATCACAACCTGCTGAAGCTGATCGAGGCTGGCCTGATGATCACTATCAATTCGGATGATCCAGCCTACTTTGGCGGCTACTTGAACGACAACTTTATCGCTACCTTCGAGGCGCTGCCGCTAACGCGTGCGCATGCCCATCAATTGGCACGCAACAGTTTCGATGCCGCCTTCATCGATGGCGCGACCAAGCAGAAATATCTGGCCGAAGTCGATGCATTTTTTGACGGACAGCCCGCCTCATGATCCGTACCCTGATGCAATCGCTGCGCATGACGCTGCGCGACTGGCGTGCCGGTGAACTGCGCTTTCTGCTGATCGCCCTGGTGGTGGCAGTGTCGGCACTGACCTCGGTGAGCTTTTTTGTTGACCGTATGCGTACCGGCCTGAACCGCGATGCACACCAGTTGCTGGGTGCCGATCTGGTGATCCGCGGCGATGCGCCGATTAGCGAACTGTGGCGTGCCGAAGCGCTCAAGCGCGGGCTGACGCTGGCCGATACCGTCGTGTTCCCGAGCATGACGCTGACTGGCGAAGGCGACGCAATGCAATCGAAACTGGCCTCGGTGAAAGCCGTGACCACTGGTTACCCGTTGCGCGGTAGTCTGAAAGTTGCGCCGAATAGCACCGACAAGGGCGTGACCACACGCGCGATCCCGGCCGCCGGAACGGTCTGGGTCGACCCGACCTTGCTGCTGGCCCTGAACCTGCAGGTCGGTGCGACCATCAAGCTCGGCGACCGGCAATTCAAGATCGACCGGGTCATCGCTTCCGAACCGGATCGCGGTGCAGGCTTCATGAATTTTGCGCCCCGCGTGATGTTGGCCGAGACCGATCTGGCCAGCACCAACCTGATCCAGTTCGGCTCGCGCATTACCTATCGCTTGCTGGTCGCCGGTGCGCCGGAAAGTGCTAACGCATTCCAGCAGTGGGTGCAGGACCGTATCGACGCCGAGGCGATCAAGGGCATCCGGCTTGAGTCGCTCGACAGCGGTCAGCCGCAGATGCGTGCCACGCTTGAACGCGCCGAACAATTCCTGTCGCTGGTCGGCTTGCTGTCGGCAATGCTCGCTGCAGTAGCGATCGCCATGGCCGCACGCCAGTTCATGTTGCGCCACGTCGATGCCTGCGCGATGCTGCGCTGCCTTGGCATGACGCAAAACAAGGTCACGCTGATGTACCTGGTCGAGTTTTTACTCATCGGTCTGGTCGGTAGCGCCATCGGTGCGGCAGTCGGATTCAGTGCGCATTTTGTCTTGCTCGAATGGCTGGGCGGTCTGGTGGCCAGCGACTTGCCGGCCGCCAGTTTCCTGCCGGCGCTGCAAGGTATCGCGATTGGTTTGTTGCTGCTGGTCGGGTTTGCCTTGCCACCGGTTCTGCAACTACGCAACGTCCCCCATAACCGCGTGATCCGGCGCGAACAGGATGCGCCGCAACCGGTAGCAATACTGACCTATGGTCTCGGCTTACTGACTTTCGTCGGCTTGCTGCTGTGGCAGGCCGGGAATCTGAAATTGGGCGCACTGACAGCCGGTGGTTTTCTCGGTGGGCTGGCGCTCTTTGCCTTGCTCGGCTGGCTCAGCCTGAAATCGTTACGCGCGTTACGCGGCCTGGTCAATCACGCCAGCTGGCGCTTCGCCGTGACGGCCTTGCAGCGGCGTCCCGGTGCGACCGTGGTACAGATCGTGGCGCTTTCGCTGGGCCTGATGGCGCTGCTGTTACTCACCGTCGTGCGCGGCGATCTGGTCAATGCCTGGCGTCAGGCCACGCCGGCCGATGCGCCCAACCAGTTTGTCATCAACATCCAGCCAGACCAGACCCAGCGGGTCAGCAGTGAACTGTCGGCCAACGGCGTCATTGATCCGACCTTGTATCCGATGATTCGCGGCCGGTTGATCGAGGTCAATGGCAAGCTGAAAGGCGGCGACGAATATGTCGACGATCGTGCCAAGCGGCTGGTCGAGCGCGAGTTCAACCTGTCGACGATGATCGGCTTGCCACCGCAAAATCAGATCGTTGCCGGACGTTGGTTCGACAACAGCAAACCGGAAGCCTCGGTCGAGGAAGGTCTGGCCAAGACGCTCGGACTGAAGCTGGGCGACGTGCTCAAGTTCGACATCGCCGGGCAAATGGTCGAAGCGCCGGTCACCAGTTTGCGCAAGCTCGACTGGGGTTCGATGCAGGTAAATTTTTTCGTGATCCTGAATCCGGCAGTGATGGCCGATACGCCGCAAACGTGGATTACCGCGTTCCATTTGCCACCGCAAAACGTGGCGCTGGTAAACCAGCTCACGCGTGACTTTCCGAACCTGACCGTAGTCGATGTCGGCAATGTGATCCGGCAGATTCAGGCCGTGGTCGATCAGGTCGTCACCGCCGTCGAGTTCCTGTTCCTGTTCACGCTGGCGTCCGGTGTGCTGGTGCTGTATGCCGCGCTGGCCGGTTCGCATGACGAGCGCAGCCGCGAAGCCGGACTGCTGCGGGCACTAGGCGCGACCCGCAAGCAATTGTCGCAAGCGCAGTGGATCGAGTTCGTACTGGTCGGCGGTTTGTCGGGCTTGCTGGCCGCCTCCGGTGCGGCGGCGGTTGGCTGGTCGCTGGCCACCTTCGTGTTCGATTTCGAATGGCAGTTCAGTCCGGTCGTCTGGCTGGCCGGGCTGGTGGTCGGTGCCGCTTGTGCCGTTTTTGGCGGCTGGGTCGGTTTGCGCAATGTGCTCAATCAGCCGCCACTGCAAACCCTGCGCGGAGCCTGATGATGACGGGCGAATCAACACTGCTGTACGACCTCATCGGCGGCGACGCACGGGTACGTGAACTGGTCGACCGGTTCTATGACCTGATGGATCTGGAGCCGGAATTTGCCGAACTGCGTGCGCTGCATCCGGCCACGCTGGAAGGCTCGCGCGACAAGCTGTACTGGTTTCTCAGCGGCTGGAGCGGTGGCCCGGACCTGTACATCGAACGCTTCGGGCATCCGCGTTTGCGGGCCCGTCATTTGCCGTATCCGATCGGCGTCAGTGTGCGTGACCAGTGGATGCAATGCATGGCGTTTGCGTTGCAGGACATCGGTGTCGAAGAGGGCTTGCGCGACCGGTTGATCACGTCGTTTTACCAGACCGCGGACTGGATGCGTAACCGCGAAGGGTGAGTACCGTGAGTACCCGCGCCCACGCCACTTTTTAAGCGATGACATGACTCTTGTCGAATTGATTGTTTTACTCTTGCTGGTCGTCGCGGTAGCGCTGCAGATCGCGCTGATGATGCGGGGTCGCGGCAGTGGCATCGCCCTCCAGCTGCAGCAGCTTGAGCAGCAACAGCAGCTGTCCGCCGAGCGCCTCGAACGGCAAGTGCAGGCCTCGGCGCAAGCCACCCGCGTTGAACTGGGCAGCAACTTCGCCCACTTCCAGCAAACCCTGTCGGCGCAACTGACCACGCTCAACGGGGCGATTGCCCAGCAGGCGCACAGCGGTCGCGACGAGCAATCGCTGGCGCTGAAACGCTTCGGTGACACGTTGCAGCAGACGCTTGCGACACTGACCGAATCGAATGCACAGCGCCTGCTCGAAGTGCGCGCCACGCTGGAAGAAAAAATCAAGGACCTGCAAACCGATAACGGCGCGCGGCTCGAAGAGATGCGCAAGACCGTCGATGAAAAACTCCACGCGACACTCGAACAGCGGCTCGGCGAATCGTTCAAGCTGGTCTCCGACCGGCTTGAAAAAGTCCATCAGGGCCTCGGCGAAATGCAGCAACTGGCCATCGGCGTAGGCGACCTCAAACGCGTGCTGACCAACGTCAAGACGCGCGGCACCTGGGGCGAAGTGCAGCTCGAAATGCTGCTCGAACAAGTGCTCACGCCCGAGCAGTACGCAAAAAATGTCGAGACCGTTCCCGGCAGCGGTGAGCGGGTCGAATTCGCCATCAAGTTGCCGGGACAGGACCACGGCAATACGCCGGTCTGGATGCCGATCGATGCGAAGTTTCCGAAAGAGCAGTACGAGCGCTTGTCGGAGGCGGCCGATCGCGCCGATGCCGACGGCGTCGCCACCGCCGGTCGCGAGCTCGAACGCGTGATCCGTGGCGAGGCCAAGACCATCGCCGACAAATACCTGTCGCCACCGCTGACGACTGACTTTGCGATCCTGTTCCTGCCGACCGAAGGCCTGTACGCCGAAGTCATGCGCCGGCCCGGACTGGCCGACGACATGCAGCGCGTGCACCGCGTCAGCATTGCCGGTCCGTCGACGTTGTCGGCCTTGCTCAACAGTTTGCAAATGGGGTTTCGCACGCTGGCGCTGGAGCAGCGCTCGTCCGAAGTCTGGCAGGTGCTGGGCGCGGTGAAGACCGAATTCGGCAAGTTTGGCGACGTGTTATCGGCCACGCGGGTGGCGCTGGAACGCGCTGCCAAGAATATCGAAAGCGCCGAAGTGCGCAGCCGCCAGATGGCGCGCAAGCTCAAGTCGGTCGAAGCATTGCCGGCAGCACAGGCCGAGCAATTGCTCGGCGCCGCAGAGGACGCAGCGCCCGACTGAACCAGTCATTGCCAGGTGTCAGGAAGTGAGGACGACCTCACCGCTCCATCCCGATCCGGAAGACGACTTCCCTGTGATGATGAGGTGTCAGATGAACTGGATATTGCTGTTGGGTGCCGGACTGCTTGAAATCTGTTGGGCTGTCGGCCTGAAATATACCGAAGGATTCACCCGGTTATGGCCATCGGTATGGGCCGTGCTGGCGATGGCTACCAGCCTTGGTTTGCTCGGTATTGCGATGAAAACGCTGCCTGCCGATACCGCCTATGCGGTCTGGGTTAGCGTCGGTATCGTCGGTACGGCACTGGTCGGCATGACTTTTTTTGGCGAACCGGCCAGCGCCGGACGGCTGCTCAGTCTGGCATTGATTATTGCCGGCGTGGTCGGCCTCAAGCTGTCGTCGGCGGGTTGATCAGCGCAGCCCCAGCCACAATCCCAGTGGCACGAACAGCAAGGCGGCGAGGTTGCCGATCATGACAATCGACGCGACCTTGTCCGGTTCCTGCTGGTAGCGTTCGGCCACCATGAAACAGAACACGGCCGGCGGCAGCGACGCGAATAGAAATAGCTGTCCGCGTTGCGCCACGCTCAGCGTCAATACCTGATCCAGCCCGAGCGCCACCAGCAGACCTGCCAGCGGACAAACGATGGCCCCGACCACGCCGATCTTCCAGCTATCGAAACGGATGTCGAGCATGCGCACACCCAGCGCAAACAGCATGATCGGGATGCTGGCGTCGCCCAGTAATTTCATGCCATCGAACAGCGCCGCCGGAATCGGAATCTGTAACAGCGCGAAGAACAGCCCGGCAAACATCGCCAGCATCATCGGATTTTTCAGGAAGGCCCAGGGCGAGACCTGGCGTTTGCGGCCCGACTCGATGATCTTGATGCCGAGCGTGAAGTACACCACGTTGCAGGCCATGAACATCGCCACGGCCGCCGACAAGCCGCTTGGTCCGAACGCCAGCGCTGCGAGCGGCAAGCCCATATTGCCGCAATTGTTGTACATCATCGGCGGCAAAAAAGTGCGCATGTCGTAGCCCAGCAAGCGCGCCACCGGCCATCCCAGCAAGCCGGAGCCAAGCGCCACCAGCGCGCCACCGGCGATCAGGCTGGCGTTGTCGGCGAGGTTGAAATCCCGCGCCGCCAGCGCCGTAAAAACCAGCAGCGGACAGAGCGCGTCCATGCTCACCGTATTGACAGCAACCATGTCGGCTTTGACGGCCGCGCCGCGCGCACGGCCGTAACCGTAGCCGATCGCGATGATGAAAAATACCGGCAGGATGATGCCCAGAATGCGGTCAAATATATCCATGAAGTCCAGTCTGGTTGGACAGGGTGTGTTCCCGAGGCCGGATCAAACCTCGATCAAGCCATGCCGTACCGCGATCAACGCCAATTCGGCCTGATTGCCGGCACCGAGTTTTTGTTTGACGTTATACAGGTGCGTGCCGGCAGTGCGCGGTGAAATGTTCAAATCGACAGCGATCTGGTTGACCGACAAGCCTTTGGCCAGCTGGATGAAAACGCCGAATTCACGTTCCGACAAAATTTCCAGCGGATTTTTGGCACCATCGAATTCCTGCAGCGCCATCCGTTGCGAGACATGCGCATCGAGGTACATGCGACCGTTGGCAACCTGGCGGATCGCATGGATCAGTTCATCGGGTGCACTGCGTTTGGACAGATAGCCCAGCGCGCCGGCCTTGAGCATGAAGCGCACGTAACTCGGGTTCTCATGCGACGACAGGCCGAGCACCTTGATGTGCTTGTCGCGCGCCAGGATGCGGCGCGTAGCATCGACGCCGGTGCTACCGTCACCGAATGAAATATCCATCACCACGACGTCCGGCTGGCAGGTCTGCAACTGCAGATAGGCGGCGTCGGCCGAGTCGGCCTCGGCAATGACGCGGATGTCCGGTGTCGCCTCGAGCAGCATCCGGAAGCCGAAGCGCACCACCATGTGATCATCAACCAGCATGACTGTGACAGGTTTGTTCATGCGTCAGTTTCTTTCATTGGTAGCGTCAGTTCGACCTGCAGGCCACCTTGCCCGCCTGACTGAAAACGCAGCGTCGCGCCAAGCGATTCGGCCCGTTCCTGCATGCCGCGTACGCCGTAATGGCCGGCGCGGACGAGCGTTGCCGGACCACCGTTGCCATCGTCGCCGATGGACAGCAACAGCTCGTCGCCATGCCGGCGCAGCCAGACCAGTGCATTGCTGGCGCCGGCATGGCGGATCACGTTGGTGAGTGCTTCCTGGGCGATCCGGTACAACGCGATTTCAATCGCTTCGGACAGGACCGGCATGTCATTGCCGGTCCGGAACGTGATGGCAAGTGCCGGATGAGCGAGCTGCAGTTCAATGATCAGGTCGCGCAATGCATCGGCCAGCCCCATGCCGTCGAGCTGTATCGGTCGCAGTCGCGGGATCATCCGGTGCAACGCATCGGCAGTCGAACCGGCGCTGTCGAACAGCATCTGCACGCTGTGCTGGCTGGTGCCATCGCGGATCGCCGGTTGCTGCATCAGCGACTTGGCGATGCTGCGGATCGCGGTCAGCGACTGGCCCAGCTCGTCGTGTAATTCGCGTGCCAGCGCGGCGCGTTCCTCTTCGATGCGCTGGTGCAGCAGCGTCGTAAATTCGCGTTGCGCCGCCAGTCGGGCCTGAACGTCGGCGCTGCTCTGGCGCACCTGATTGTTTTCTTCGACCGCCTGCGCCATGCGGTTGAAAGTGCGACCCAGTTCGCCGGCTTCGCGACCGGCCAGCGGCGGCAGGCGTACCGTGTGCTCGCCGCGTTCGATGGCACGCAATCCATTCTGGATGCGATCGAACGGTGCCAGCCAGCGCCCGACGATGACAAACGCCAGCAGGTCAGCCACCAGTAACAGCAATGCCTCGACCAGCACGATGCGCTTGAGATCATCCCAGGCATCGAGTACCGAGCGGGTCGGGTTGGGCGTGACGATGAGTTTGCCGCCAGCCAGCACGATGGTGGTGGCCGGCAGCCGCGGCGTGACGAGCACTTCGTACCAGTCCGGCGCATCGCGGCCGGCCTTGTAGGTCGATGGCGGCGACGCATAGATCAGCCGTCCGGCCTGATCCTGCAAACGGATTTCATTGGCACGGACCCGACCGGTTTCCTGCAAAAATCCGCCGAGTTGTTCCAGCCCGCCCATCGCCGAGAGCCAGGTAATGCGGCCTAGCAGTTGTGCGGCGATGCGGTTCGATGCTTCGATTTCTTCGCGCACGCTATTGCGTGCCGACTGAATTTGCACCATCACCAGCAAGCCCAGCACGAGCATGCTGATCACTCCGAAGATCATATTAATTTTGTGACGCAGGCTGAGCGCGCGAGGCGGGCGCAGGGAACAGGAGGGAGTAGTCATGCCGCATTCTACCGGCCGCGACCGCGCTGCCCGGAGATGATTTTTCCGGTGCCGGCCGGACACCCCGCGTACTACCCGTTTTACAGGTAGCGAGCAGTCAGACGATGCGTTTTGATTCGGCCGGACGGCGCGCTACAGTCGCTTGCATCGGGGCCGGCACGGTCCTGCGCACGGAGATTGTGATGACACCTACCGAACTGTTGAAACCACCCGTTACT
The DNA here is from genome assembly GCA_903836575.1 of uncultured Burkholderiales bacterium. Taxonomy (GTDB): domain Bacteria; phylum Pseudomonadota; class Gammaproteobacteria; order Burkholderiales; family Burkholderiaceae_D; genus Actimicrobium. Next base: position 5,724 of record CAILRJ010000384.1, on the reverse strand, counting down.
GCCCGGCGCCACGCAGGCGGGCTGTCCGGTTTGTTGCCGGGTTTGTTGCCAGGCCTGTTACCAGGTCTTTTATTGAGTGCCGCGATCGCGATCACCGCCATTGAACTGGGCAAGCTGGCGCTGTTCGCCGATCACGGCATGAGTGCCCTGACACTGGCGATCCTGATCGGCATAATCCTCGGTAACAGTGTCTACCCGCGCGTAGCGGCTGTCAGCGCGACTGGCGTGCAGTTCTCGAAACAGAATCTGCTCCGCCTGGGCATCATCCTGTACGGCTTTCGCCTGACGATGCAGCAGATCGGCGAGGTCGGCGTGGCCGGCGTGGTCATTGATGCGCTGGTGCTGTGTTCGACCTTCGGACTGGCGCTATTTCTGGGTGTGAAAGTACTCCGGCTCGAACGCGATACCGCGATCCTCATCGGAGCCGGCAGTTCAATCTGCGGCGCGGCGGCGGTGCTGGCGACCGAACCGGTCTTGCAGGCACGCAGCGATCAGGTCACGGTCGCAGTCTCGACGGTCGTGGTGTTTGGCACGCTGGCGATCTTTTTATATCCGCTGCTGTTCCAGCTCAACCTGCATTGGCAAGTGCTGGATGTGGCACCAGCTACCTTTGGCATTTATATCGGTTCGACGCTGCACGAAGTCGCGCAAGTCGTCGCCGCGGCGCGCTCAGTAGGCGAGGAGGCGGCCAACAGCGCCGTGATTGCCAAGCTGGTCCGGGTCATGATGCTGGCGCCATTCTTGATTGCGCTGTCGGCGTATGTGGCCCGCTCGCGCCGGTCGGCATCGACGAATACGCCTGCGGCGTCGGGACGCCTGGCCGTGCCATGGTTCGCTTTCATCTTCATTGTCGTCGTCGGGTTCAATTCGCTGGCACTGCTGCCGCCTGCGCTGGTTGGCGTGCTGATTGATATTGATACCGTCTTGCTGGCGATGGCAATGGCGGCACTCGGCCTCGGTACCCGCTGGTCGGCGATTCGGCAGGCCGGTACGCGGCCCTTGCTGCTGGCAGCATTGCTGTTCGTGTGGCTGGTCGGCGGTGGTGCTCTGATCAATCGCGTTGTGATGCAATGTTAGGCAGCGCAGAGGGGTTTGGCTAGCTTGGCCAGTGCATCCGGTGCAATGCCCTTTGGTTATTGCACCGACGCGCACCCAATGCCGTCCCCTATCATCGTGTCCAGCCTTGACACAACCCCAGAAAATGCCGCAAGCGCGGTGACAGAATCTTGTGCTTGCTATGAGCCAGATAAAACTGCCGGTGCAACGCCGGCAGGTCGGTCTTCAGTTCGATCAATCCTCCCAATCTGATCAGGTCGCTGACCACGCAGCGTGACAGGCAGGCCAGCCCGAGTCCGGCGGCAGCGGCATGCTTGATGGCTTCCGAATTGCCGAATTCGCCAACGCTGTGCAGGCATGGCAAGTGTGGCCGCAAGGCCTGGTCGACCGTTTCACGCGTACCGGAACCGGGTTCGCGCAGCAGCCAGCCGGCGCTATTGAGCAGCGCCAGCGGCACCGGGCCGGCTGGCCAGATCGCATAATCCGGCGCGGCCACAACGATCAGTTCATCGGCCATCCACGGTTGCATGATCAGGTCGGGATCGGTACTCGGCCCCTCCAGCAAACCGAGATCGACTTCGAAGTTGACGATGGCCGTGACAATCCGGGCGGTGTTGGCAATCGTCACGCGCGGATAGGTGGCCGCGGCGCGACCGAAGGCCTGCGCGAACAGCGTCGGTAACAGGTAACTGCCGATCGTGGTGCTGGCACCGATATGCAATCCGGTGGCGGAAAGCGAATCGCCCACTTCGAATTGCTGTTCGATATTGGCTGCTGCATCAAGTACCTGATGCGCTTGCGGCAGCAGCACGCGTCCGCTGTCGTTGAGGACCAGCTTGTTACCGATGCGATCAAAGAGCTTGATCGCCAGCTGGCTTTCAAGTTCGTTGAGCGCTGCGCTGGTCGCCGATTGCGATAGCGACACGGCGTTCGCGGCGGCAGTGGTGCTGCCGGTGCGGGCGACGGCGAGGAAGATCTGGAGTTGGCGCAGGGTCAGGTGCATGAGCATTTTCTAGTGGTGTCACAGAGGGCGGCATTCTTTCCGCGCGCTGATCAGGGTACCCGCTCCTGCCAACTCTTTCATGAAAATCATGAGTGCTCTTGCGTCAATCCGCGCATGTCGATCTGTCACCACCAGCGCATGATCAAACCACTCGAGCAGCACCTTGATCGAGCATTCACAATTCCATCAATGAGACACACAAGGAGCTTTACCATGACCTGGACCACACCAACTGCCATCGACTTCCGTTTCGGTTTTGAAATCACGTTGTACATCGCCAACCGCTGATTGATTAACGATAGCCGGCATCACCGTGCCGGCTATCCGGAGCTCACTTGAAAATACGCATACTGGGTTCAGCTGCCGGTGGTGGCTTCCCGCAATGGAATTGCAATTGCTTTAACTGTAGCGGCGTACGCGATGGCAGTATCCGCGCCACCGCCCGCACCCAGTCGTCAATCGCGGTCAGCGACAATGGCACGGACTGGGTTCTGATCAATGCTTCCCCCGATATTTTGCGCCAATTGTCGTTGGCTCCGGCCTTGCAACCGGCCCGCGCGATTCGCGACAGCGGCATTTGCGCCGTGTTGCTGATGGATGCGCAGATCGACCATGTGACCGGCTTGCTGATGCTGCGCGAACGCTCGTCGCCGCTGCCGCTGTATGCGACCGAGCAGGTCTTCGCCGATATCTCGACCGGCTTGCCGATTGCCTCGGTGCTGGAACATTACTGCGGTGTCGAGCGCCACACCATTGCCCCCGACGGCCAGCCCTTCGTGATTGATCCGCTCGCACAGATCAGCTTCACACCGCTGACCTTGTCGAGTAAAGCGCCGCCGTATTCGCCGCATCGCCATGATCCGCATCCGGGTGACAACATCGGTCTGATGATCACCAGCCAGTCCAGCGGCAAGCGCGTGTTTTATGCGCCCGGACTTGGCCGACTCAGTCCCGATGTGACGCGTGCGATGGCTAGCGCAGATGTCTTGCTGGTCGATGGCACCTTCTGGACCGAAGACGAAATGATCACACTGGGCTTGTCAAAAAAGCCGGCTTCGGCAATGGGCCATTTGCCGCAGACCGGCCCGGGAGGCATGATCGATATTCTCGACTGCATGCCGGCCAGCCGCAAAATTCTCATCCATATCAACAACAGCAACCCGATCCTGCGTGAAGACTCTGCCGAACGGGCCGTGCTGACCCAGCATGGTATCGAGGTGGCGCATGACGGCATGGAGATTCAATTGTGAACAATTTAATTGCACAGGAGTTGGTTGCACCGCCTTGGAGTCGCGACGAATTTGAACAGCAATTGCGCGCCAAGGGCAAGAGTTACCACATCCATCATCCGTTCAATGTGCGTCTCAACAGCGGGCAATGTTCGCCGGCACAAATTCGCGGCTGGGTTGTCAATCGCTTTTACTACCAGTCCATCATCCCGAAAAAAGATGCGGCCATCCTGTCCAATTGCGATGACCGCGAGACCCGTCGCAAGTGGATTTCGCGCATCCTCGATCATGACGGATACGATGATTACACCGGCCACGCTGCCGGTGGCATGGAAGCCTGGACCCAGCTTGGCGTAGCCGCCGGGATCGAACGTGAAGAACTCTGGTCGCTCAAAGGCGTCGTGCCCGGCGTGCGCTTTGCCTGCGATGCGTATGTCGAATTTGCCCGCCGCCAGCCATGGCAGGAAGCGGTCTGCTCGTCGCTGACCGAGATGTTCGCGCCGCAAATCCACAAGGACAGGCTGGCCGGCTGGCCCGACCATTACCCGTGGATTCAGGCGTCGGGACTGGCTTATTTCAGGAGCCGGATTCCACTGGCGCAGCGCGATGTCGATCACGGCATGGCAGTCACGCTGGAGCACTTCACGACGCGGGCGCAGCAGGAGCGCGCACTCGACATCCTGCAGTTCAAGCTCGATATCCTGTGGTCTATGCTCGACGCCATCGAGAAGGCGTACCCCGAATGACGACCACCAACGAGCACGTCACGCCAACCACGCCCAAGCTCAACCGCCATTTCCGTTTGCAATGGGAAGAGGCCCAACATTGCCATGTGCTGCTGTACCCCGAGGGCATGGTGCGGCTCAATGCCAGCGCCGGAGAAATCCTGCAACTGTGCGATGGCCTCACTACGGTCGATCATATCGTCGCGACGCTGGAACAAAAATTTAATGCCACCGGCCTGCGCGCTGACGTCGATGGCTTGCTGGCCCACGCGTTTGAACAGAACTGGATTGTCTGACCATGAAGCCTGTGCCAACCCCACCTTACTGGCTGCTGGCCGAGTTGACTTATCGCTGCCCGCTGCATTGTGCGTTCTGTTATAACCCGGTCAATTACGAATCCGTGCGCAATGAGCTGAGCACCGCCGGGTGGTTCACGGTGATGCAGCAGGCCCGCGCGCTGGGTGCGGTGCAGCTGGGATTTTCAGGGGGTGAACCGCTGCTGCGCGACGACCTCGAAGAGCTGGTCACCGAAGCGCATCGGCTCGGGTTTTATACCAACCTGATTACTTCCGGTGTCGGTCTGACCGAGTCGCGTTTGGCGGCGCTGAAGCAGGCCGGCCTTGATCATATCCAGCTGTCGTTTCAGGATTCGACCAAGGAACTCAATGATTTCCTGAGCAGCACCAAGACCTTCGACCTGAAGAAAAAAGTCGCGGCGCTGATCAAGCAGTTCGACTATCCGATGGTGCTCAATTGTGTACTGCACCGGCACAACCTGCCGCATGTCGACAAGATCATCGAGATGGCGCTGGCGTTGGATGCCGAGTATCTGGAGCTGGCCAACACCCAGTACTACGGCTGGGCGATGAAGAACCGCGACCAGCTGATGCCGACCCGCGAGCAGTTGCGTGATGCCGAAGAAGTCGTCGCGACCTATCGCGAAAAAATCGGCAAGCGCTGCAAGATTTTATTCGTGATTCCGGATTATTTCGAAGACCGGCCCAAGGCTTGCATGAATGGCTGGGGTTCGGTGTTCCTCGGCGTTGCACCGGACGGTGTCGCGCTGCCGTGCCACAACGCGCGTGACTTGCCGGGACTGGATTTGCCGAACGTGCGCGACATGACCATGCACGAGATCTGGTACGACAGCGGTGCCTTCAACAAATACCGTGGCGACGACTGGATGCAGGAGCCGTGCCGCAGTTGTCCGGAGAAGGCCAAGGATTTCGGTGGCTGTCGCTGTCAGGCGTTGATGCTGGCCGGCGACGCTGCGGCGACGGACCCGGTCTGCGCCAAGTCGCCGTTGCGTGAACGGGTCGATCAGATTATTTTTCAGGCGGCCAACCGCACTGCCAACTCCACGACGAGCACGTCGCCAGCGGTGCTCGAACAGCCGATTGTCTTTCGCACCGACCACAATTCACGCAGTTTGTCCTGATCGGGTATAAGTACTGGCATGCAAAATCCTGCCGCCGAACCTCTTAACATCCGCCTGATCATCAGCGGCCTCGTCCTCGTCATCCTGCTCGGTGCCATCGAGCAAACCGTGGTGGCCGTCGCGCTACCAGTTATCGCTAAACAGCTTGATGGTTTTGCGCAGATGGCCTGGGTGATTTCCGCCTATCTGGTCGCCTGCACGGTGGCCACGCCGATCTGGGGCAAGCTCAGCGATATTCATGGCCGCAGTGCCAGCCTGAGTGCGGCCATCATT
>CAILRJ010000383.1 GCA_903836575.1 uncultured Burkholderiales bacterium | reverse complement strand
TCGCCTTCCTCAAACGACAGGTCATCGCAAAAAATGATGAAGCGTTCCGGCCGGCCGGCGATCAGATCGACGATGTCGGCCAGATCGGCCAGGTCTTCCTTGTCGACTTCGATCAGGCGCAAGCCCTGCACAGCGAACTGGTTCAGGCAGGCCTTGATTAACGACGATTTTCCGGTACCACGTGCGCCGGTGAGCAAGACATTGTTGGCTGGCCGGCCGGACACGAATTGCAGCGTGTTCTGTTCGATCTGCTCTTTTTGCGGGCCGATATTCTGCAAGTCGGACAACGCAATCGTGGCGACTTGCCGCACCACCTGCAAGCTGCCGATGCCATTGCGCTTGCGCCAGCGGAATGCGGTGCCGGCTTGCCAGTCGATCGCAGCGGGACTTTGGGGCAAGACGGCCTCGAGGCGAGCCAGCAGTTGTTCGGCACGTTGCAGGAAGTGGTCTAGCTGGGTCATGGGTCAGGTGTCTCTTATGAACGGGTATTAAAAACGGGTGTTAAGAACGATAGTCGGCGTTGATCGTGACGTAGTCGTGCGACAGGTCACAGGTCCAGATGGTAGCCACCGCATCGCCGCGACCGAGTTTGACGCGCACCGTGATTTCGCTCTGCTTCATCACGCGCTGGCCATCGGCTTCCTGATAGGCCGGGTTGCGGCCGCCTTGACGCGCCACCAGGACGTCGTCGAGGTACAGGTCGAGCTTGCTGACATCAAGGTCATCGATACCGGCATAGCCGATCGCCGCCAGGATGCGGCCAAGGTTCGGATCCGACGCAAAAAAAGCCGTCTTGACCAGCGGCGAATGGCCAATCGAGTAAGCAATCTTGCGACACTCCTCGATGCTCACGCCCTCTTCGACCGTGATGGTGATGAACTTGGTGGCACCTTCGCCATCCCGTACGATCATCTGCGCCAGCTCGCGTGACAGGTTCGCGACGGCTTCGGCCAGCAAAGCGAATTCGGGTGAGTCAATCTCAGTGATCTGCAACTTTGCAGCGCCGGTGGCAATGAGCATGAACGAATCATTGGTCGACGTATCGCCATCGATAGTGATGCAATTGAATGACTGGTCGGCCGCCTGCTTGACCATGTGTTCCAGCACATTTTGCGCAACGCCCGCATCGGTAGCAAGAAAGCCCAGCATGGTGGCCATGTTCGGCTTGATCATGCCGGCACCCTTGCTGATGCCGGTCAGGGTAATCGTTTCGCCATTGATGACGACGGTGGCCGAGCCTGCCTTGGGCTGGGTATCGGTCGTCATGATGGTTTCGGCGGCGTTGTACCAGTTGTCGGCTTGCAGGTTGCCCAGCGCTTGCGGCAGACCGGCATTGACGCGCGCCACCGGCAGCGGCTCGAGGATCACGCCGGTCGAAAACGGCAGGATTTGCGCGCCATCGCAGCCCAGCAAACCGGCCAGCGCCTCGCAGACCGCGTTAGCATCGGCAAGGCCGGCTTCGCCGGTCCCTGCATTGGCATTGCCGGTATTGATCACCAGTGCACGAATCGGTGTGCCGGCGATGTGCAAGCCTTCCAGATGAGCCTTGCAGACTTGTACCGGAGCCGCACAAAAGCGGTTGAGTGTGAACACACCGGCCACAGTGGCCGTCGGTGCCAGCGTCATCACCAGCACGTCCTTGCGGTTGGGTTTACGCACGCCGGCTTCGGCATGGCCGAGTTCGATGCCGGCCACGGGTTTCAGGTTTGCAGCGATGGGGAGAGGAGAATTAACGGCCATGGTGTCGGAGCAATCTGTGTAGTTGATCAAAGGAGCGAACAAGAAGGATGACCGTATTGTAGGCGAGTGATTTTGCGGGCGTAAAAAAAGGCAGGAAATCCTGCCTTTTTTAATTCAGGGACTAGTTCAGGACAACTTGCCGTGGCACTGCTTGTACTTCTTCCCGCTACCGCATGGACATGGATCATTGCGACCGACCTTCATCGCATTGATCAGTGGCTCGTCGGTCTCGCTGGCCGGCTTGACAGTCGGTGCGAGTAACTCGGATGGATCCAGATCCGGGTTGAAGTCGTCGTGCTGGAAGTTGACATTGGCCAACCTGGATTGTGTCAGCTGATCTTCGGCCGCATCGATTTCTTCGCGTGACTGGATCCGTACCGTCATCACGGTCTTGACGACATCGTTCTTGATCAACTCCAGCATCTGGCCGAACAATTCGAAGGCT
>CAILRJ010000382.1 GCA_903836575.1 uncultured Burkholderiales bacterium | reverse complement strand
CATTTTCGCGACGCTGTTCAACATTACGGATATGGCGGTCGGCCTGCAATGCTCGCTGGTCGTGGTGGATTTCCTGCTTCGTAGTTTGTACTGCCGCTGTGTCCTGGCGAATGGCGTGATTGTCGGCGCGGATCTCGCGGGTCTCCTGACGAATGGCCGCATTGTCTTGCTTGACTTGCGCCAAGGGTGCGCTTTGTGCAAAGGCCGAGGCACCGAGGACTGACAAAAGGGTAGCGATTACAAGGGAGGAGGTTTTCATGAGAAGCATTCCAGTTCAAGAGAAGGTGCGGTAGGACCGTCGCTGCGGCATGCCTTCAACAACGAGACCTTGACTATCGGCGGAGACGACGAAGTCGTAAGGCGTGTTGCTAGTTGTTAATGACCAAGGCAAAGAGATCACTTGCCCCAGGTGAAGGTCAACTAAACAAATAGGCTGTGATCGCCGTTGCTGCCTCTGCAGCGCCTACTTTTTTGACCGTATCCGTTACCGACTGCGGAAATGCTTTGGTCCCACGCAATATCTCGACCAGGTTATGACCAGTCGCAATGATTGCTGACATAACCATCACCCCGATCAGTCGGTCAACGATCGTGTTGTGCACCATCTCGTTCAGGTCGTGGTTGATCTTGTCGGTGATCGTCGCATTGTCGATCCCGCTGGCATGTACGCTGCCGGCCATGCGTCCGGCGGTTTCATTGATGACGCTAACGTCAATGTCGGGATAGCGCACAAGTTGTTCGTTCACCTATGCCGGATTATCTGTCGCCTTAAGCTGCATGGTGCTGACGACCTTATGCGTTTCGACGTTTGGAATCTCGATATCGGCACCGGTGTGGTTGGTATCTGCATACATCTGCGCATAGATGTCGGTATGCATGCCGATTTACTGACACTCGGCAGTTTGACGAATTAGTGGCTGCTTCAGGCGGCAACCCATTGCGCTTATCGCTAGCCACTCAACCGGAGCCAGAAGCTAAATCGCTATGAACATTAAAAGATTTGACTAGCTATTTTAAAAAAAATGTTCACGCTGCTTTGCAGCGCTCCTCCCAACAGCGCAATACCCGCTTAGCATTTGTGCCACGATTACCGGAAAAATTGAAGTATTAACTACAGTTTTCGTCCGAAACGCTGATGTCATGGCCGAAATCCTACCTGTGGCTATCCAGGCGTACGAACACATGCTGTTCAATGAATCTCGCGATGAAGATGCGGGTGGTAACAGGCCGAAGCTGTGGCGCATCATGAATAAGACATGCCCCCTCACACTAAAACTTATGCCCGGAATCTGTGAACAACATTGTGCATAACCCTGCTGAACACTTCCGCAGGCCAGTTGTGACAGTGCATCGCAGCACTGCCTTTTATTTAAGCAACATCCGCCGAGGCGCATGCCTCATCGCTGATAGCCACAACATCAAAGATTTTGGCAATCTGTCGCCAACTAATTATTTTGCCACCCCCCATAGGAGGCAATTCCATCAAGCGAGAAAAATTACATGACTAAAAAACTTCGATACCAAGCTTAAACTGGAAGTCGTCCGCATGGACAACGACCAGGGACTGAGCATTATCAGGAGCGCATGATGGCTTCCCAAAACATGTTGCTCACATCGACGACCGGCTATCGACTATCGACTAGCGTCAATCCAACGGTCCACTTTGGCCTCGAGCAGAATCAGCGGCAAGGCACCATCGCCCAACACTGTTTCATGGAAGGCCGGCAAGCTGAATTTTTCGCCGAGGGCGACTTGCGCGCGCTGCCGCAGCGCCATGATTTTCAGGGAACCAATTTTGTAGCCGAGCGCCTGTCCCGGCCAGGCCATGTAGCGCTCAATGGCACTTCGTGCGGTCGCCTCGTCGTAGCCTAGCGTGTCACGCAGGTACTGGATTGCCTGCTCCCTGGTCCATCCCTTGGAGTGGAGCCCGGTATCAACCACCAGGCGTGCCGCGCGCAATAGTTCATCGTTGAGATGACCGAAATAAGCTTCCGGTCGGTCAAACAAACCCATGTCCTTGCCTAGTGTTTCGGCATAGAGTGCCCAGCCCTCGACGTACGCGTTATTGCCGCCGAACTTGCGAAAATCCGGCAGCGTCCTTTCCTGTGCGCGCGCGATCTGAAAATGATGCCCCGGCAAGCCCTCGTGAAGGAACAGCGTAGTCATGCCGACACTGCTGTATTGCCTGGGATCGTTGACCACGGCCCAGAAAACACCAGGACGAGAGCCGTCAGCGGCGGGCGGCGTGTAATGATCGGAGGCGGTCATACGCGTCAGTTCAGGCTCTGGCCGAATCTCCAGCACAGACTTTGGCAACGTCGAGAATAGCGCTGGCAACCTGGCTTGCAAGATGGCATCGAGCTTGCGGTAGCTATCCAGGATTTCCTGTTCGCTGGCAAAGGAGCGGAACCGGTCTTGAGCTTGCACCCAGACGGGCAGCCCGGCAGCAGCGCCGGTATAACCCATCGCCGGACCGAGCGTCGCGAACAGCGTCTGGATTCGAGCAACTTCTGACAGGCCGGTGGCGTGAATCTGCTCGGGCGTAAGGGACGTGGTGGTTTGTTGAGCGACCGTCGCCAGATACCAGGCAGCTCCGTCGGGCATGCCATCCCACCCGGACGAGCTACGTGCGGCGGGCAGGTACTCGTTTTCGAGGAAGTTCGCCAATTTTGCGAGTGACGGTGTCAGGCGCTGGTCGATCAGGCCGCGATAGGCCTTCGTCAGACTGCGCTGTTCATCCCGGCTGAAATTGGCTGGGAGATTCCTGATTGGCGTGTAGAAAACGCTGTCATCCGCGCTGCCACTGATCAGTTGGCGAAACTGCGGAAGCGCGGAGACGACCAGGGCCCGCGGCAACACGACGCCCCGCTCTATGCCACTTCGCATGTTAACGATCGCCTGATCTATCCACGCCGGAAGCGCCTTCAAACGACTCAAATAGGCACGGTATTGCGTCGGTGTGGACAACGGTTGCGATCCCTGTCCGCTAGCGTAATTCGCCAATGTGACTGGCATGCTGTCCATTTGGTTGATGGGTAGCAGGTGCACAGGAAAGCGCTCGAAGTTCAGTGCATCGGCTAGTTCATAATCGAGCAGATCGACGTTGAGCCTGGCACGCGGACTCAGTGTGGTCTGCGCTAACTTGTGCAGCGTCGTCTGAAACTGATGCAACAGGGCAAAGTGACGCGCTCTCATGACAGGATCGATAGTCATGCCCAGCTGATCATCAAAACGGTTGTCACCGCTTCCGGTTGCGCCAAGCGGGTCGAAGCGTGCCTGCGCCAGATAGTACTGGCTGGCTAGACGATCGACCTGCAGGTCGAAACGCGATGTCGTGGCCACCGTGCTGTCGACAATCACGGCCGGGGCCGCCATCAAGTCCGAAAGCGTCACCGTGACCAGCAAGGCCGCAAGCAGCAGGCGCAAGGAAAATAATGACATCGGGGAGGCAATTTTCGACACGTGGTCTTTCGGCTTGGAATCGGAACTTGTCCCAAGATTACATGACTTTCATAAACAATATCTTTAAAACAATTATTGCAAAAAATCTAATGCCAGCCGATTTTTCGGTACGCGCGTATAGCCAATACGGAAATTGCAATTTGATCGAATAAGGGTCCTCCAATTCATCGGACCAAAACACATACATTGCGCGGCCAGCAACCGTGATCGCCGTGTCCTCAAATGCCCAGGGCGCGAATTGACCGCGCACCAGCCGCGAGACCGGTGCAATGCGCACGATGACGTCGGTGTCGATGTTGTCCTGCAAGAGCGCGGCAGCGACGCCTTCCAGTGTGGTGAAGTGTTTCATGCCGATGCACCAATCATGTCCGGCGTGGCAATGGTACCCGCGATCGCACTGGCCGCGACGACGGCCGAGCTGGCCAGATGCGTCATCGCGCCCTGCCCCTGTCGTCCGACAAAGTTGCGGTTCGAAGTCGATACACAGCACTGACCGGACGGTACCGGATCATCGTTGGCACCGACGCACATCGAGCATCCGGGTTCGCGCCAATCGAAGCCGGCATCGTCGCCACTGGCTAACTACTGCCAGCTGGCGATCGCCTGTGCCAGCTGCGCGCCACACGGGGCAAATTCACGCCCTTCGAGATCGGTGAACGTGGTCGCGTCGTGCGCGATTATGCCCATCCTGGCGCCGAGTTCGATCGACAGATTGCAGACGGTCATGCGGCCTTCCCTGTCCAGCGCATACACTGCTGCGCCAGAAAATTCAACTGCGTAGCCCGTCCCTGCCGGTGCGTCCCATATCATGTCGAACAGTGTGTTGGCCATCTCAACTCGCTTTCGTTGCGTGACGCCGCTCGAACTCCCACACCTCGGGAAAGCCCATCAGCTCGTGCAATTGCTGCATCGAGTAAGCCGGCACATCCAGCGCAATGGTGCTGTGTTTCGACTGCAGGAACTGGTAGCCGGCGGCCAGGCTGGCAGCAGCGACACTCATGCCGAGTGCCGGATAGATCGCGATATTGAAGCCCCACTCGCGCAGGGTATCGGACGGTATCTCCGGCGACATGCCGCTTGGTACCATGTTCGCCAGCAACCAGGCATCGACCTCGCCACCGATCCGACGGAACTCCTCGGCAGTCTCCGGCGACTCGATGAACACGATGTCGGCACCTGCCCTGGCAAACGCCTTGCCGCGACGGATCGCCTCGTCCAGACCGAGACTGGTGCGGGCATCGGACCGGGCGATGATCAGCGTGTCCTTGCTGCGTCGTGCGTCACAGGCTACCTCGATTTTTTGCAACATCTCGTCCAACGGGATGACTTGCCGGCCGGGTGTGTGGCCGCATTTCTTGGGCGACTGCTGGTCTTCGAACTGGATTGCCTGCACGCCGGCGGCTTCGTAACCAAGGATGGTACGGCGCAGGTTGAGCAAACCGCCGAAGCCGGTATCTGCATCGGCGATCAGCGGCTTGCTGATGCCTTGCGCAATGGTGCCGGCCCGCGCCACCATTTCGGTATAGGTGATCAGGCCGGCATCGGCCAGTCCGAGGTACGAGGCCGACACGCCATAGCCGGTCATGTACAGCGCCTTGAAATCGAGCTGGTCGGCGATGCGTGCGGAAAACATGTCGAAGACACCGGGAGCGATGACGAATTCACCGTCGGTCAGGATCTGCTTGAGGGACTTGTTGTTGATCATTGTGGAATCCAGTAAATAAGTGAGCGATCAAGTACCGCGGCGCAGCCGGCGGTCCCACTGCAGCAGACACAAGCTAACGATGGTGGCGAACAGGAACAACATCAGCGAAAGGGCCATGATGGTGGGCGCATCGTTGCGGTCGATGGCCCGCATCAGCAGGTGACCGATGCCACGTTGCGAGGCAAACATTTCACCCAGCAAGGTGCCGAGCAGCGTCAGCGAAAAAGCGATCCGCAGGCCGGCAACAATCTCCGGCACGGTGGCCGGGATCAGCACATGGATCGCGCCCTGCCACGCTGTCAGACGATGCGTCCGTATCGCGCGCATGTAGACCGGCCGGATGTTGCGCACGGCGGTCATCGTGAAAATCACCATCGGAATAATCCCGTGGATCGCACCGAACGCGATCTTGGCCGAGATGCCGAGACCAAACATGAGCAGCACCACCGGATAGAGCGAGATCTTCGGAATCGAATACAGCGCGATGAGAAGCGGCTCGAACACATCGCCGGCCAGACGACGCGCACCGAGCAGGATGCCAAGTGAAATACCGCCAAGCAGCGAAATGCAGAGCGCTACGCCGAAGGCCATGCTGGTCTCCGTCAGGTGCCCAAGAAATTCTTCATCGGTCAGCTCGACCCCGACCTGCTGCAGCGTGCGCAACGGCGTCGGCAAGACGGTGCCGCCGATACCCCAACTGGCCAGCTGCCACAACACGGCGATGGTCCCCACCAGCAGCAACCCATCGCCCCAGCGTGGCGCGCTGGCGGCCGATTGCATTTTGGTCTGCAAGCGTGTTTGCGACGAAGTAGTCATGACACCTCCTTGAGTACGCGACGCTGATAGAGCCGCTGCTCGGCGGCATGCAGCAACAGGTTCAGCGTGCCGACAAACACCAGCAACACCAGCATCAGTCCGTACATGGTCTGGTTGTCGAAGTTGTTGTAGGCAAACGCGATCTGGTAACCGAAACCCGCGCCGGAGAGCACGAATTCGCCTCCAATGACCGCGATGAAGGAGTAGACGATGGCCAGCTTGATGCCGGTGAAGACGAACGGCAGGCTGGCAGGCAAGGTAATGAGCAACACCTCCTGCACCCGGCCCATGCGCAGCATGCGCGCCGTGCGCAACAAGACCTTCGGAACCCGCTCCAGACCATTGAGGGTATTGACCGCCATCGCCACCACCGCAAACAGGAAGCCGAGCATCACCAGCGGCCAGCGGTTCAGGCCGAGCAGGACGATGAGCATCGGATACAGCACGAAGATCGGCACCGCATAGTAGGACAGCAGCAGCGGATCAAGAACGCGGCGTACCCGCGGCAACCGGAACAGCAGGACGCCAAACAAAAAGCCGAACACCACGGCCAGCACCACCGACATGCCGGCCGCATACAGCGTCAGCAGGATGTCGGTCTTGTAGGTGCCGGCAACAAGTAGTTTCCAGGCACTGACTGCCATTGCCGATGGCGGGATGAAAGAGACCGGGTTGATCCAGCCGAAGCGGCTGGCAATTTCCAGCAACAGCACGCTGGTGACTACGAAAGCGATGCGCAGCAGCGGCACGCGCAGCCGGAATAACGCCTGCCGCAGACTGCCGCCGCTTGATGCCGCGACGGCCGGCAATGCATGCGTGGCCGCGCTCATTTGCGCACACCCAGCGCCTTGATCGACTCTTCGCGCAGCATGCCCCATACCCGTGACTGCAACGCGCCGAAGCGCGGATCCATCGCGGTCTGTGCATCGCGCTCGCGGCTCCAGCCGGTCTCGACGATGTCGATGAAGGTGCCCGGGCACGACGACATCACACCGATCCGGTCCGACAGCAAGACGGCTTCGTCGATGGAATGGGTGATCAGCATCACGGTCGAACCGGTATCGCGCCAGAGCTTGAGCATTTCCTCGCCCATCAGCAAACGGGTCTGCTGATCGAGCGCACCGAACGGTTCATCGAGCAGCATCAGGCGCGGACGCAAGACCATGGCGCGGGCAATGCAGACCCGCTGGCGCATGCCGCCCGACAATTGCGACGGATAGATACCGGCAAAACTGGCCAGCCCCATGAAGGCCAGCGCATGCTCTACCCGCTCGCGCACCTCGTTCTCCGGCAAGCCGGTACGGCGTACGCCAAACGCGGCATTGTCATACACGGTCAGCCAGGAAAAGCTCGCGTCTTCCTGGAACACCACCGCGACACCATCCGGGACTTCGCCGTTGACAGGCTTGCCCTCGAAATGCACGCTGCCGCTGCTGGGTGCACACAGGCCGGCGATCAGGTCGAGCAAGGTCGACTTGCCGCAACCGGACGGCCCGACCACGGAAAAAAATTCTCCCTCGCGCAGGTCGAACGAGACCGGTCCGAGTGCGTGGAACGGCAGACCGCTGTCGCGTGCGGCAAAGACGCGCGTGGCTTCACGCACAGCCACATGGGTCTTGAGGCCCGCAGCCGGATCGGCCACCAGTGCGGGAGGATCGGCCAGCATGGTGGCCGTCGTCATTTGCGCTGATCCGACGGCATCAGGCTTTCGTCCACGATCTTGTTCCAGTCGAACGGACCCGGCTCGATCGCCTTGACCAGCTGCAAACCGGTCAGCATCGTTTGCATGCCGTCATAGTCGAACTTGCCGGTACTCCAGTAGGTCCCTTTGGCGGCAAGAATATTGGCGATGGAGGTCTTGGCGATATCAACAGGTAGCTTGTACTGACGGGCCAGGATTTCGCCGGCTTCGCCCGGATTGGCCTGGATGAATTCAACGCCCTTGCGCCGCGCGGCAATGATGGCCTTGATCACATCGGGATTCTTTTTCAGGTAATCGGTGCGCACAACACCCACGGTCTGCGTGGTGTTGGGCAGCAGATCGGTCGATCGGAACACCATTTTCAGCGTCGATTTTTCGCGCGTGTAGGCCGGTTCGGTGTTGTAGACCACGTCAACAGCGTCCTGACGCAGCGCCGTCAGCGCACCCGACAGGCTGCCGACCGACCTGCGCTCGACCTTGTCCAGCAATCCCGCCTTGTTCAGTGCCAGCGTCGAGACCATGTCGGTCACGGATTTCGGGCTGCTGTAGCCGAGCTTCTTGCCGTTCAGGTCAGCAATGGAATTGAGCGGAGAGTCGGCTTTTGCGACCCAGTAAATATCGGCCAGGCTGATGACACCGGCATGGACAATCGTCAGGTCGACGCCTTGCTTGATGGCCGCAATCGCGGCCGGCAGCGCCACCTCGCCGTAAGGAAT
>CAILRJ010000381.1 GCA_903836575.1 uncultured Burkholderiales bacterium | reverse complement strand
GGCGAGAGTCATGGTTGACGGTGAGCAATAAAAAGCTCACTGCCAGCCGATTTTTTAAACTCGATGTCAAGTGAAAACTGGGTACAGTTTGTTATTAATCAAATTGACTCTTAACTTGGGTGGATTTCTTAGGGAACCGCTGAATAAAGCCGAATCCAAGAATGAAAATCGCTGATCACATCTCCCGCCAATACCATTTTCGAAAAATTGGATCTAAAAACTGAAATACGGGCTAAAAAGCTAACAAACACGATTTTTTTCATCCTGTTTTCACACCGGTGACGGAGCTTGGGCCTCCCAGTTCGATAGCTTGTTTTTTGCGATAACAAGATTGTCCAGACTGAACAACATGAACACATGCGCCGTGTTTTTCGGCAGCTCCCAATCTAAGTTGTTGTATTGCTGCTAGCCACCAAGCGCCTCAACTGCGAAAGGACGAAATTGTAAAATAATCATTAGTTGGCTTAACGCACGAGTTTTCTATTATACATCACATTTAAATATGTTTTTACCAAGATTTATTCTAAGCAACATTTACTATTGATAAAACAGGTTGAACTAAACCGCTCACGCGGTGGAAGACTCCAGCGCGCAGAGGCACCACTTCGTGGCGTCGCCGACTCCACGTGGCGCATGCGCTGGTGAAATTTTGGATGAACTCCTGGGCGCGAAGATTGTCACCTCCTTTCAAGGAGATTTTTATGACCCCTCTTCGTGAGCGCATGATCAATGCGATGGTTCTTCGCGGCTTCGCTGAGCGCACGCGATGGACCTATCTCACCGCCATCAAGCAAATGGCGCAGTTTTACGACTGCAGCCCAGAATTACTGAGCGACGAACAAATCCAAGGTTATTTGCTGCACCTGATTCAGGTACGTCGCCGGTCACGTTCCACTATCAACATCACCTCTTCCGCCATCCGATTTCTGATGTGCGATGTGCTTGGCGGAGCCGAACGGCGCGTGAAGATCCCGCTGGATCGCTGCCCACAACAATTGCCGGAACTGTTGTCACGTACCGCGGTGGCCGCATTGCTGAACGTTCCAATGTCAGTGAAAGCACGCACATTCTTGATGACGGCCTACGCCAGCGGATTGCGGCTGAACGAACTGTGTCATCTGCGCGGCTGCGACATTGACTCCGCACCTGACCGCATGTGCATTCGTGTCGTCAATGGCAAAGGGGGAAAGGATCGCTACAGTATTCTCATGCCGGACCTGCTTGACCAATTGCGGTTGTATTGGCATACCTGCCGGGTCGGTGCCAAGGCGAGCGACTGGCTATTTCCGGGACGCCGTCATCCTTTTCAGCCGTTAGATTGCGGTAGCGGCCAGTACTATTACTACACTGCCCGTACCGCTGCTGGCATTACCAAAGTAGGTGGCATCCATGTGCTACGACACTGTTTTGCTACTCACTTGCTGGAGTCCGGTGTCGATCTCAATAGCATCAGTACGATGATGGGGCATGCGCATCTGAATACCACCAGCCGTTATTTATCCATGGCGCGACCGGGCAATCACGCAGGCAATGCGGCAATGGCACTCTTGTCGCAGCTACCTCCGATCTCACCGGTACAGCCCAGTTCCTGAGGTTGACTCGCCATGACTGCCACATTGGCCGATGTGCTGCGGCAGCATGGACCCGCCTATTTGACAAAGCACACCTTGAATACGCCTCAGGCAAAAGCCTGGCGAGGCATTGTTGCGTGTCGCACCGCTGCGCTCGGAGGACAGCAGATGGCATGCAACGCCTGTGAATATCGTCATTGGCAATATCACTCGTGCCGAAACCGGCATTGC
>CAILRJ010000380.1 GCA_903836575.1 uncultured Burkholderiales bacterium | reverse complement strand
GTTTTCAGCAATCGATCAGCGCCGCCTGCTGGGCGCGTATGGTCTGTTGCGTGAGAGCGAAATAGCGCTGAACAGGCAAATGCGTCACAGCATGGACCAGCTGCTCAATCGCAGTTTCCAGACAACTTACAGCACTTTTCGTCCTTCTTTTTCGGATAGCTTCCAGACAAACGGACTAACGCTGCTCGACACCACGGTACACGAAGACTTGCTTCGCATTAATGAAGTAACGGCGCGCTTCCGGCACGTGGCCGACAGCCAGTTGCGCGACCTCAATATTCGTATCGCAATCCTGTTCGAACAAGACCGCATTAATGAGCGGGAGAACCCGTTCCGGCCGTTCCTGCTGTCACGCGCGATGGCAAACGCCATCGACAATCTCGGGCAGCAAGCCGATATCAACAGCACGCTATTCGATCAACTGGCTGAAGACATGCGCGGTGAAATTGTCACGATATACGATACCGTCAACACGTATCTAGCCCGCCACGGTATCGCCGCACAGTTACAGCTCCGTATCGAGAAAACTAGTAATACCCGAATGGCCAATGACGCCGGTGCAGTCGCTGGCACGGCTGAACGGCCAGCCGGCACCATGGATCCGCGGGAGAGCGACACCGGCATACGCGCCTTATCGAGCGACACGCCGCGCAACCGGGTCGAACAACTGGTCGACGCGGTGCGTCAGATTGCCCAACGGTTTACGCCGGCACCGGCCGGAGTGGCTGCCACTCCAGTCGATGCCGCTAACGCAGATAACTCAGGCCACTCCGCCAGTATGAATCCTGGCAATGGCTGGCCAGGGACGCAGGGACTGGTCGCTGCGCTGCAGAAATTATTCTCCGGTGCACCGGGCAAAATGTCGCTGGCCGATGCCGCTGCCGACCCCGGCAACCGGTCCGGTAACGGCTCACCCGGGAAACTACTGAGCAGTTCGTTGCGCGACTACCTCGATGCACTGATGGACACTGCGGCTCCTCCTGCCGAACAGATGGCGCTGGCGAGCGGCGATCTGCGCAATCTGATTTTCGAGCAACGTGAAGCGCTCAGTGCCGCGACCACGGACAGCCATGAGCAGATGACCATCGATGTCGTTGCCATGCTGTTCGAATTCATTCTGCGCGACCTGCAGATACCGGCCGAAGTGCGCGCCCAGCTAGCTCGACTCCAGTTCATCGTGCTCAAGATCGCACTGCGCGAAAAGTCGCTGCTCACCGACAAGAGTCATCCGGCACGACTGCTGGTGAACCGGATCGGATCGATCTCGGTCGGCATCAGGCATACCGATCCGGGTGGCCTGCGCATCGGCACTGAAATCAGCCGTATCGTCGAAATCCTGCTGTCCGACCAGAGCGAAAATACTCCTCTTTTTACCGAGATGCTCAACCAGTTCGATGCCTTCATTGCACAGGAGTTACGCGGACATGATGGTCCGGTCGATCTCGCCGTGCAGGCACTCGAAAAAGCGCAGAGCCGCACGCTGCGCTTTGCCCGCCTCGGTGCCGCACTCGCAGAAGTGCTCGACGGGCTACACCTCGATCCGTTCCTGAAAAATTTCCTGACAACGACTTGGGTCCGGGTCATCGAGCGCGCCGAGCGCAAGAACGACCCAACGGCTATCCGCTTCCGCCGGCTTGTACCGGATCTCTTGTGGAGCATTATTCCCAAGCACTCCGCTGCACAGCGCAACAAACTGATCGGCATGCTGCCGGGCCTGGTCGGCATTTTGCGCGAGGGAATGCTGCAAGAGAATATGACCGGCATCGAACGACTTGACGTCTTGAACTGGCTGGTCGACGTTCACAGTCGTGCACTGCGCGGCATCGAAGCCGGCAGACCGGATTTGTTGCTCGAAACCATGCAGCAGCATTTCGCGATGTTCACTAAAGTACCCGACCATGTCACCAATGAAGTTCCGGTAGCAACCCTCGAGGTTGCCGGTGACAATCCGCATCACGACGGATTCCTCACTGAAGCCCTGCACGAAACCGATGCAGCGCTAGAGTTGCTCGATCCGATACTGGAGCGTGACGCCTCGCCAGATACGACAGTCGATAGCCAGAGCGATACCGGTGAGATCCTTGCGCGATTGCGTAGCGGCGTCGCCATCACCATCACACTCGGTACCATCCCCAGCTCTGGCAGGCTCCACTGGATCGACCAGCACACCACAACATTGCTGCTTCAAATGGACGACCACGCCGCGCCGTCGATGCTGAGCGTCAGGATGTTCCTGCGCCTGCTCGGACTCGGCCGGGTCGGCTTCAGCGAAACCGCACCGTTATTCGAACGGGCAGTGCATGCACTGATGCTGTCTGCACAGCAGATGGAAAAAGTAGCGATTTGAAAAAATCCACTGCACTTCATTCATCTTATTTCTTTTAAGAAAGTCACTTCCGCCGTATTCACGACTCACCGCGATAAAATGACGATCATTCTTCACAGTAGAAAAACATGACTCCTCAATTTGTTCTTGATATGAACATCGGCAAGCGCCTTGGTCTGGGCTTCGCCATCCTGCTGTTGCTATCCATGGCAGCCATCCTTATTGGCATCACCCGTCTCAATGCTGTGGCAGGAGCCACACGCGAAATGGTGAAAGATCCACTCGCGACAGAACGGTTCGTCAGCGAATGGAATCTCGTTATCAATGCGGCCGTGCGACGTACCGCAGCCATTGCCCGCAGCAGCGACCAGTCACTAAGCACTTTTTTCGCAAGTGACCAGGCCTACACAACAAAAAAGGCCAGCGAACTGCAACTGGCTATCAGCACGCGCATGCAATCCGACAGAGAGAAAGCCGTGTTCGCCGAAATCGGTGAACTGCGCAAGGCGTACTTGTCGAGCCGCGATGCGATTGTGGCACTTAAAAAAGAAGGCAAGTTTGACGAGGCCTACCAGATGCTGGACCAGACGTTCACTCCCGCATCCAAGCGTTACATTCTCAAGGTCGAAGAATTACAAAACGAGCAACGTCGCCAGATCGATCAGGCCGCTGCAGACATCGAAACCAATTATCTGGAAGGTCGCAACCTGATGCTGCTCTTCGGTGCCGTGATGCTGATCTTGGGGGCGCTAGTGTCGTGGCTGCTGTCCCGTTCGATCACCGGGCCGCTAGCCAGGGCGGTAGATTTTGCGCGCGAGGTTGCCCGTGGCAACTTGAGCGTGACGATTCGCAGTGAACGGGGTGACGAAACAGGCCAGCTGATCGACGCCTTGCAAGCAATGGTGACGAACCTGTCGACGCTGGTGGCTAGTGTACGCAACGCCACCGACAACATCAGCGTTTCGGCGCAGCAAATTGCCTCCGGCAACGCCGACTTATCCAACCGCACTGAGTCGCAAGCCAGTTCGCTCGAAGAAACCGCTGGCGCGATGGAAGAACTGACCGGCACCGTCCGCCAGAATGCCGACCATGCGCATCAGGCCAATCACCTTGCCGTTTCAGCTAGCGGTGTGGCCGTCAAGGGTGGTGCCGTGGTGCGGCAGGTCG
>CAILRJ010000379.1 GCA_903836575.1 uncultured Burkholderiales bacterium | reverse complement strand
TGAAGCAAGCCGATAGGCCGGATTCTGTTACGACTCCCGGGCAAGCCCGTTCGTTATGACAGCCATTCCTCTAGGCCGTGAATTACTCCACGGCTCAAGCTTTCTACCCGCACGCTCCGCGAGTCACATCAACGCGTGCCTATTTGAAATTGCTCCAGGTGGAGGTTACCGCGTTTCACCGTAACTAAATACGCTCGTCTCTGTGGCCCTATTCCTCGCCTCACGGCGGACGGCCATTAACCGTCACCCTGCTCTATGGAGTCCGGACCTTCCTCCCGCCTTTGCCGCGACCGAAATCGCGGCACCGACCAGCGACTGTCTGGCTTGCTTCGGGGCGCATTGTATCCTGTTGCCGCATTTTTCCGAAATCTGCCGGGTAGTGCGCCAACAAAGCGCTGTGTTCGATTGCTCACATAGCGTGGTGGATTTCTACTAACTTTGCCGGATCAGACCCCCACACCGTCAACAAATCCACGGATGATGCGTTTGCATTGCACGATTGATATTTATCGGGTTTTCAGACGCTCCGATAAGGAGAGAACCATCCTGATGGACTCGATTTTCATCCTAATGCCCTGCCGACAGCAGGGTTCCCACTGGTCGGGCGTACCTAAAATTAGGTGAGCTCGTCCTTTTATTGTTTTTAACTTTGCAAGTTGCCACCCGGAGAATTAAGATGAAAAAAGCACTTCTGTTGTTAGCTCTTGTTCAAGGCATTACCTTTTCAGCTTATGCCCAGACCACAGCGCCTGTCGATGGCGGCAAGACCCGGACTGAAGTTAAGGCCGAAACCAAGGCCGCCATCAACGCCGGCGAGTTGAACACGGGCGGCAATATGGGCGTCACTAAACCTGCCGCCGATGCAGTCAGCACAAAAAAACGTGCCGAAGTCAAAGCGAACACCAAAGTGGCAGCCGAGGCCGGCAAACTGAACACCAGCAACGTCACTGTGCCAGCACCAATGCCGAAAACTGCCTCCACGGCGGATGGAAAAACTCGCGCGGAAGTGAAAGCTGAAACCAGGGCCGCCATGAAGGCTGATGGGCTGAACAATGGCAATATCGGCAAGCAATTGGCACCTGTTGTCAGGAAAGCCCCCGCCGAAAAAGTCGCCAAGCCAGCCGCAGATCAGCCGGCCAAGTAATTCTTCCAGTCATTGCCACTCCGGTGGCGGCGACGGCCGGATAAACCCGCATCGACATCAACAGGTCCATGCGGGTTTTTTATTGTAGAACTGAATTTTTGGAACTGGCTCTCCGGTTTGGACCACAGAACCGGACCTATCGACGTGCATCGTGTGTGTCGTGCTCCCCTTTTCTGAAGACGGCCATGAGAATTTCTGCCATTCACTCCATCCTGACGTCTCCTGTTCCGGTGTCGAGCAGGCTCCTGATCGATACGGTCCAGGCAGCCTCCGGCGCAGATCAGCTAGCACGGGTCGCGCCGGTATCGGCCCCGGGGCCACGCCAACCGGGACTGCGCATGAACGATGGATCGCCAATGAAATCATTTTTGCTTCAGCAAATGGCGATCAGGAACGAAAGAAATGGGCAGCGCTTCGCGCTACCGGTCCAGCGCGCAATGCAACTCAATACCGCAAAAGCAGGCATGCCTGTACTGAGACTGGCAGCATCGGCGCCTCTGATCCTTCGTTCGCCGGGAGAAAGTAACCAGGCAAGATTCATGCGCCTCTATGCGAGCGACGAATCGCCGGAACCCATTGCACGCATTCGTAAACCCTATACGGTCAACGTGAAGAAAACCGTAATGCCAGCACCACGGCGTCGCAGCGAAACCCGCCGCCGCAGTGCGACGGATCCGAACAGCGCGATGGAATTTAATGATTTGCCAAAAATAGAAAACAAGAATGATCGGGAAGATTCCGTCACCGGCAGCATCTCCCCGTACGTAACAGTGCCAATCGGCGATCCGTTGCCGCTATCAAAGTCGTCAGCGACGTTGTCCCGTCAGGATTTCCTGCGCCGTAATCCCGCTGGCAGTGTGTGACGAAGTCACACCAAATCTGACAAATCAGCGAGCGCCGACCAGCGCAACATAGCGCGCCAACACTGCAGGCAACCCCAGTTCCAGACACTCGACGATGAGCGCGTGTCCAATCGACACTTCGAGAATCGCGGGAATGGTCAGGAAGTCAGCCAGGTTATCCAGGTTCAGGTCATGTCCGGCATTGACACCCAGCCCGGCTTGCTGCGCCATTGCGCAGGCCACCCGAAATTGCTCAAGCACCTGCGCGGACTGTGGCGTGCCGAACGTCTCGGCATACGGCTCGGTATAGAGTTCGACGCGGTCCGCACCCAGCTCGCGTGCCAGCGGGATGTGGACGTTATTCACATCGACAAACAGACTGACCCGAATACCGTCGTCATTGAGCGCGGCGATTACCGGTCGCAACAAGCCGGCATCGCGAACCAGGTCCCAGCCGTGATCTGACGTGACTTGGTCGGGACTATCCGGTACCAGCGTGCACTGCGCCGGGCGCGCACGCCGTACTACCTCGAGAAACTCGGCAGTGGGATAGCCTTCAACATTGAGCTCCTTGCCGTGTGCCGCAGTCACCGCCTGCAATTCGGTCACGTCCGTATAGCGCGCATGACGCTGATCGGGTCGCGGATGAAGCGTGATGCCATCCGCGCCGAGTTGCAGAAACCGCTCGGCAAAACCACATACATCGGGATAATTGCGGCCCCGCGAATTGCGCAATAGGGCGATCTTGTTAATGTTCACGGATAGCTGGGTCATGCGGGAACTCACTCCTGGTCAAGCGGTGATAAAACTGAATATAGCGCCTCGATCCGACAGGGTAACAGCCCTGCTCACGGAGGGCTCGCCGCAATCACGCAATTGCGTCCCGCGTGCTTGGCCTGGTAGAGCGCCGCATCCGCACTGCGCAGCAGCGACGCGGCACTGGTATGGCCACCCGCTTCCGCCACCCCCGCAGACAAAGTCACGTTAAATTCGATTCCGTCGGCACTTTGCCGTACCTGTGCGAAGGCAGCACAAATATCGCCGACCACCGCCAGCGCCGCATCGAGCGTGGTCGCCGGCATGACAATGACAAACTCTTCGCCGCCGTAGCGACCGATGATATCGCCGCGCCGTAATCGTTGCTGCAGCAAACGCGCAAGCGACCGGATGACCTGATCGCCGGCAGGATGGCCGTACGTGTCATTCACTTTTTTGAAAAAATCCAGGTCAATCATGGCCATCGATAACGGCACGGCATGCCGTTCGATCAGCATCATTTCGCGTGCCAGATACTCCTTGATCGCAGCGTGGTTATATAGCCCGGTGAGGCTGTCGTGCATGATCAACCGGCGCAACGCACGGTAGCGCTCTGCCCGACCCGCCACTGTCACGCCAAGATGCGTGGCATCGATCGTACCGGGAAGAAAATCATCGGCACCAGCAATCAGTGCCGGAAAATGCAGCGTCTCGTCGGCCTGGTCACCAATGCAGATGACCGGAATATCCAGAAAACAGGCGTTCTGACGAATCAGCCGAATCAGATCAATACCATTGCAATCCTGCAGTGTTGCCGCGACCAAAATCAGCTCCGGCTGATACGTCCCGCTCAGATTGAATAGCTCTGCCGGTTTGTGGGTGCGAACAACATCCATGCCGGCCCGCCGCAGCATCTGTGCGTACAGATCGTCCTCGCTGACCAGCATGATCCGGTAAGGCGACTGTTCGTGGCGCCGCACCAATGCTTCGATTTCTTTTCCCACCATCAGCAGGTCAATTGGACGGATGAAATACGCATCGGCGCCTGCCTGTACCGCATTGAGTCGCGCTTCAAAATTACCGCGTGAAGACAGCAATATCAACGCAAAACCACCAAGCTGACGTAACCGAACCAGCTCTTGCTGTAACGGCTTACTGGCTGGAACCTTACCCAGATCCACCAATACGACTGCGGGAACCTGACAATTAGTGGCGCTAACCAGTTCGGCCAGCGTCGCAAAGACGGTCAACGGATAGCCTATTTGCGCCATTTGTAGTGCCGTGTCTCTGGCCAGCAAGGCATTCGGATGTAGCAGATAAATTAACAAAGCTGAGTTGGAAGGGGAATGCATGGGGCGATTCTTTCCTTAGGCACGATGTCGATGATGGAAAAATCATGTGATGCAAGTAGTCATGATGGAACCTACCAATAGTAACAACAGACTCATATCTGAGCTCAAAGCACCTTTGAAAAACCTGTTTCTCTTTTGCACACCGCGCGAAAACATTTCCGCCGGGCATCAACGAAGTAGTTGTATTTTTCAATCCTTACGAATAGACTGAAAGTACTGATTTTAAGCAACTTATGGTTACTAAATCAGCCATCCTCCTAACACGCTGATCTACGTGCATCCCCATAAAGGGGATACGACGAGACCACCTTCCCGGGAACTGTCATGCAATTTAGGCTATCGTTATTTACCGCTCGTGCTCTCGTTGCCACGCTCATCGCAGCAAACGGATTCGTCATGTCTGATCAGGCACTGGCGGAAGCTGAAATCAATTGGCACAAACCACAATTCACGTACCAGGCAAAAAACCGCGACTTGCACAAGTTGCTAGCAAAACTTGCCAAGGTGCAGCACTTGAAACTCAAGATTGCTCCCGGCATCACTGGCCGGGTCACCGGCAACGTCAGCCTGCCACCACAGCAAGTACTCGACGCTTTAGCTAAAGAACATCATTTTTCGTGGCGTGTGACAGGGGATC
Source organism: uncultured Burkholderiales bacterium (assembly GCA_903836575.1). Classification (GTDB taxonomy): domain Bacteria; phylum Pseudomonadota; class Gammaproteobacteria; order Burkholderiales; family Burkholderiaceae_D; genus Actimicrobium. Next base: position 178 of record CAILRJ010000379.1, on the reverse strand, counting down.
TACTGAGCATTGACGCATTAGAGACGTCGACTCTGCCTGCGCAAAATGCCAACTCGCCGCAAACCACCGTCACTGCGCAAAGTCCAGCCAGCGAGACCATCGACGCACCCGCCCCGATGGCAGCCTGGACCACCACACCCGCCGACTAGACCCTGCAAAATGCGCTCGCCCGATGGTC
>CAILRJ010000378.1 GCA_903836575.1 uncultured Burkholderiales bacterium | reverse complement strand
TTGTCCGGTGGTGGTGAGGTGAACGACAGCTCCTGAAAATCTGTCGGCAAAATAGAAAGGAATCACCGTGTTCAATAAAGTAACCAAGACTTTCCAGTATGGTCAGCATCAAGTGACACTGGAGACCGGCGAGATTGCTCGCCAGGCTTCCGGCGCTGTCATGGTCTCGATCGAAGATACCGTCGTGCTCGCGACCGTGGTCGCGCGCAAGGATGCCAAGCCAGGTCAGGACTTCTTTCCGCTGACCGTCGACTACGTCGAAAAAACCTATGCTGCCGGTCGTATTCCGGGCGGTTTCTTCAAGCGCGAAGGCCGTCCTTCCGAGAAAGAAACCCTGACATCACGCCTGATCGATCGTCCGGTGCGTCCGCTGTTCCCTGAAGGCTACATGAATGAAGTGCAGATCATCATTCATGTGCTGTCGGTCAATCCTGAAATCGATCCTGACATCGCTGCGATGATCGGTGCATCGGCTGCGCTGTCGGTCTCCGGCGTGCCGTTCAGCGGCCCGGTCGGTGCAGCCCGCGTTGGTTACATCAACGGCCAGTACGTGCTCAACCCGACCACGACCCAGTTGAAATCATCGGACCTCGACCTTGTCGTTGCCGGTACCGAAGCCGCTGTCTTGATGGTCGAATCGGAAGCCAAGCAACTGTCCGAAGAAGTCATGCTCGGTGCCGTCGTGTTCGGTCACGAGCAAATGAAGGCAGTCATCGATGCGATCCATGAACTGGTGCGCGACGGCGGCAAGCCGGAAATCGAGTGGGCGCCTGCTGCTAGAAACGAAGCGCTGATTGCGCGCGTTGCCCATTTCGGCGAAGCCAAGCTGCGTGATGCGTATCAGACCAAAGACAAACAGGCACGCACTGCCAAGCTGAAGACGGCAACGTCGGAAGTCATGGAAGCACTGAAAGCCGAAGCCGCATCGATTGCCGGCGTCGCACCGGACAGCGCTGACGTGAACAACATCCTGTTCGACCTCGAAGCCAAGATCGTCCGTTCGCAGATTCTTGAAGGCGAGCCACGCATCGACGGCCGCGATACCCGCACCGTGCGTCCGATCTCGATTCGCACCGGCGTGCTGCCACGCACCCACGGTTCGGCGTTGTTCACCCGCGGCGAAACGCAAGCACTGGTCATCGCCACGCTCGGCACTGCGCGTGACGAACAGAAGATCGATGCACTGATGGGCGAGTACAGCGACCGCTTCATGCTTCATTACAATATGCCGCCGTTTGCTACCGGCGAAACCGGTCGTGTCGGTACGCCAAAGCGGCGTGAAATCGGTCACGGCCGTCTCGCCAAGCGCGCGTTGCTGGCTGCCTTGCCACCGGTCGAAGAGTTCAGCTATTCGGTGCGTCTGGTCTCGGAAATTACCGAATCGAACGGTTCCTCGTCGATGGCGTCAGTCTGCGGCGGTTGCCTCGCACTGATGGATGCCGGCGTGCCGATGCAGGCACACGTTGCCGGTATCGCGATGGGCCTGATCAAGGACGGCGGCAAGTTCGCCGTCCTGACCGACATCCTTGGCGACGAAGATCACCTCGGCGACATGGACTTCAAGGTAGCCGGTACCGCAAAGGGTATTACCGCGCTGCAGATGGACATCAAGATCCAGGGCATCACCAAGGAAATCATGCAGGTCGCGTTGGCGCAGGCCAAAGAAGGCCGCATGCACATCCTCGACAAGATGCAGGAAGCCGTCCCGATCGGTCATACCGAACTGTCCGATTTTGCTCCGCGCCTGATCACGATCAAGATCAATCCGGAAAAAATCCGTGACGTCATCGGCAAGGGCGGAGCAGTCATTCGCGCCCTGACCGAAGAGACCGGTACCCAGATCGACATCAGCGATGAAGGCGTCGTCACGATTGCTTCCGTCGATGCCACCGCCGGCCTCGAAGCCAAGCGTCGTATCGAAGAACTGACTGCGTCGGTGGAAGTCGGCAAAATCTACGAAGGCACGGTCCTGAAACTGCTGGACTTCGGCGCAATCGTCCAGGTCATGCCGGGCAAGGACGGTTTGCTGCACATCAGCCAGATCGCCAACGAGCGCGTCAATGCGGTCGCTGACTACCTGAAAGAAGGCCAGCAAGTGCGCGTCAAGGTTCTGGAAACCGATGACCGCGGCCGTCTTAAGTTGTCGATGAAGGCAGCTGCCAGCGATGAAGGAACTGCCGCTCCGGTAGCAGCACCTGCCGCAGAGTAAGTCGTTAATTTCCGGCTGTAAAAAACCGTCCGTGGCGCAAGCTGCGGGCGGTTTTTTTTTATATTAATGGTCGCTGCGATACGCGCCGTACAATACTTTTTTTGTCACGAAGGACAATCTCATGCGCGCAATCGAAATTACCCGGTTCGGCGGACCGGAAGTGCTCCAGCTTTGCGAGCGTCCGATACCGGTTCCCAAGAGCGGCGAAGTACTGATCAAAGTCCAGGCGGCTGGCATCAATCGTCCCGACGTATTTCAGCGCACCGGCAATTATCCGGTACCACCGGGCGCGTCGGACTTGCCTGGTCTCGAAGTGGCCGGTGAGATTGTTGGCGGTGACCTGACTGGCCAGCCATTCCTGCAAGGCGACCTCGTCTGCGCTCTGGTGCAAGGTGGTGGTTATGCCGAGTATTGCGTGGCACCGGTTGGCCAGTGTCTGCCGGTGCCGCTGGGATTGACGGCGCTGGAAGCGGCGTCGTTGCCGGAAACTTTTTTTACGGTCTGGAGCAATGTGTTTGACCGTGCGCACCTGTCGGGCCACGATACCTTGCTGGTGCAGGGCGGCTCGTCCGGCATCGGTGTGACTGCAATCCAGATGGCCGTCGCACTCGGTCATCGGGTGTTTGCGACCGCTGGCTCGGACGAAAAATGCCGGGCTTGCGAAGCACTAGGTGCCGAGCTGGGGATTAATTATCGCACTCAGGATTTCGCCGCAATCATCAAGGACAAGACAGCCGGCAAGGGTGTCGACGTGATCCTCGACATGGTCGGCGGCGACTACCTGCCGCGCGAAATCAATTGCCTTGCCGACGATGGCCGGATTGCGTTGATTGCCTTGCTGGGCGGCGCCAAAACCGAACTCGACCTTGGCCAGGTATTGCGTCGCCGGCTCACGATTTCCGGCTCGACCTTGCGACCGCGTTCGCTCGCGTTCAAGGCAGCCGTTGCGCACCACTTGCTCAACACCGTGTGGCCATTGTTTGCGCAGAAAAAGATCAAGCCGGTGATCTTCCGCACCTTTCCGCTGGAGCAGGCTGCGCAGGCGCATACATTGATGGAATCGAGTACCCATGTCGGCAAGATCATGCTGCAGGTTTGACCCGCGCCAGCTCGTAAGGATAGAATGGCGGGTTACTAAAATCGGGATTCACTTATGCGTCGCAAGCTCGTTGCCGGCAACTGGAAAATGAATGGCAATCTCGCTGCCAACAGCGCATTGCTCAACGAGCTCGTCGCTGCAGTCGGTCACGGTGCGTCATGTGACATTGCTGTCTGCGTTCCTGCGCCGTATCTTGCGCAGTGTCAGCAACAGTTGGTCAACACGGCCGTTACGTGGGGCGGGCAAGATCTGTCTGCTCACGAAGCCGGCGCTTACACCGGTGAAGTGGCGGCCACGATGCTGGCTGACTTTGGTAGTCACTACGTCGTTGTCGGTCATTCCGAGCGGCGCGCCATGCATGCCGAAAGTAATGCACTGGTCGCGCAAAAAACGCTTCGTGCTTTACGCTGCGGCCTGACTCCCATTATCTGTGTTGGCGAAACTCTGGCCGAACGCGAGGGCGGGCAGACAACGGCAGTGGTTGGCGAACAACTCGAGGCAGTACTCGCCGTGCTGGAATCGGCCGATCTGACGCGACTCGTTGTAGCCTATGAGCCGGTCTGGGCCATCGGCACCGGCAAGACAGCAACACCGGATATGGCGCAGGAAGTCCATGCGACATTGCGCGGATTGCTCGCCGCGCGTGACCCCGTTGCCGCAGCGGGTACCCGCATTTTGTACGGCGGCAGCATGAAGCCCGACAATGCCCGCGAACTGATGGCAATGCCGGATATCGATGGCGGTTTGATTGGCGGCGCGGCACTGAAGTCGGTGGATTTTCTAGCGATCATTGCTGCAACCAGTATCCAATAAGCAGTACCCAATAAAAAAATAACCTTATCCGCTGTCTTTGCAGCGTTCGTCAACACAGTACGACAACTGCACTAAACCTGAATTGGAAACCTAGTAATGAATACATCAGCTCTCACCATCATCGTCGTCATCCAGGTCGTCACAGCGCTGACCATTATCGGACTTGTGCTGATGCAGCACGGGAAGGGTGCCGACATGGGTGCCGCGTTTGGTTCGGGTGCGTCGGGCAGTCTGTTCGGCGCAACCGGCTCATCAAATTTTCTGTCGAAAATGACCGGTGTCGCTGCGGGGGTATTTTTTGCCACCACGCTGGCGCTGGCTTACTTCGGTTCTGTTCGCACTGCGTCGACCACAAGTGTCACGGACACCATGACGACAGCACCGGCAGCTGCCGTGCCAGGCGCTGCGGTGCCACCAACGGCTCCTGTTGCACCGGCACCGGCAACGCCGGTTGGTCAATCAGGACAGATTCCAAAATAAGTTAAAAAAAGTCCGTTTCTCCCTCTGATAGATGCATTTGTGCATTGAACAAAAAGGGGGAATGCAGTTACAATACGGGCCTCACGCCGACGTGGTGAAATTGGTAGACACGCTATCTTGAGGGGGTAGTGGCGAAAGCTGTACGAGTTCGAGTCTCGTCGT
>CAILRJ010000377.1 GCA_903836575.1 uncultured Burkholderiales bacterium | reverse complement strand
CTCGATCGCGGCCTGCCGTACACCTCCGGCCCGCAGTGGATCGGCGAACATATCTTGAAAGACCGCTGGGTGCTGGCGGTGGCCGGGACGCACGGCAAGACCACCACGGCCTCGATGCTGGCCTGGATTCTGGAAGACGCCGGCTATGCACCGGGCTTCCTGATCGGCGGCGTGCCGCTGAACTTTGGCATCTCGGCGCGGTTGGCCGGTGACGGCGGCGAGTCGGCCTTTTTTGTCATTGAGGCCGATGAATACGACACCGCTTTTTTTGACAAGCGCAGCAAGTTCGTTCATTACCGCGCCCGTACCGTCGTGCTCAATAATCTCGAATACGACCACGCCGATATTTTTCCCGATCTCGGCGCCATTGAAACCCAGTTCCATCATCTGGTGCGCACCGTGCCGCGCATTGGCCGTCTGCTGGTCAATCAGCGCGAGGCTGCGCTGCATACGGTGATCGAGCGCGGCTGCTGGAGCGAGATCGAATGGTTCGGCGGCAGTGTCGATAGTGCGACCGGTTGGCAGATCGAGGAACATCCTGACGGCAGCTTCACGGTCGGCTTCAATGGCCAGCCGCAAGGCACCGTGCACTGGATGCTCAATGGCGAACACAACCGCATGAATGCGCTGGCAGCGATTGCGGCGGCGCGTCATGTCGGCGTGCCGATTGCGCAGGCCATTGCCTCGCTAGGCGCCTTCCAGAATGTGCGCCGGCGCATGGAGTTGCGCGGCGAAGTCAATGCGATCCGGGTCTTCGATGATTTTGCTCATCACCCGACGGCGATCACGACCACGGTGGCTGGCTTGCGTCAGGAGGTCGGTACGGCGCGCATCCTCGCGGTGCTGGAACCACGCTCGAACACCATGAAGCTGGGTACGATGAAAAACGCTTTGCCGGGCAGTCTGTCTGAAGCCGATCTGGTGTTCGGGTACGGTGCCAAAGGCGATGGTAAAAACGCGCTCGGCTGGAATCTGGCCGAAGCCCTTGCGCCGCTGGGCCAGAAGGCACAGGCGTTTGATGACTTGCCCGAGCTGGTCGCGGCGATCGTCGCGGCGGCACGTCCCGGCGACCAGATTCTGGTGATGAGTAACGGCGGCTTCGGTGGTGTCCACCAAAAAATCCTCGACGCGCTGGCGCTGGTGGCGCAATGATTCTGTACCTGCACGGGTTTCGCTCCTCGCCGCAATCGTTCAAGGCGCGTGTGATGGCGCAGCGCCTGCAAGCACTCGGTCGCGCCAGTGAATTCATTTGCCCGCAATTGCCGGCCTCGCCGCGCGCGGCCATCGCGCTGGCGCAACAACTGGTGGCGGGCAGTGACGCGGCCACGCTGAGCGTGATCGGCTCGTCGCTGGGCGGGTTCTATGCGACCTGGCTGGCCGAGCAACTCGGTTGCCGCGCCGTGCTGCTCAATCCGGCAATCACGCCGCTGTACGACCTGAAAAAATATATCGGCAGCACCACGCAATTTCACTCCGATGCACCGTTCGAGTTCAAGCCCGAATACATCGACGAGCTCGAGGCTCTTGCCGTCGCGCAGATCACGCAGCCAGCGCGCTACCTGTTGCTGGCGGCGACCGGCGACGAGGTGCTCGACTGGCACCAGATGGTGGCCCACTATCCGGGCGCAGCGCAGCACGTGATCACGGGTAGCGATCATGGCATCAGCGAGTTTCCGGATTACGTCGATGAAGTGCTGGCGTTTTGCGATCAGTCGCCGGGGCCGGTTTGACGCAGGTCAGCCCGGGGCACTGGTCAGCGCATGTCAATGCGCTCAATGTGCCGCCGCATTGGCGTGCGTGGCTGACCGGGTCCGGTTCGCTGACGGCGCAGCTGATCGCGCACAGCCGGCATTTCCGGGTGCGCCGGATCCGGCAGGCGCGCGGACCGGTCGCGCTCGATGAACAGCACATTTTGCAATTGCCGCGCCGGGTGCTGGTGCAGCAACGCAACGTGGTGCTCGAATGCGATGGCCAGCCGGTTGTGTATGCGCATACCAGCGTGCCACTGACGGCGACGGCAAACGATTGGCCGCTGTTCGGCAGTCTTGGTGAGCGCTCGCTTGGCAGTACGCTGTTCGGCGACCCGCTGGTGCAGCGCGGCGCGCTGGAATTCGCCCGGCTGTCGTCACGTCATCCGCTGATGCGCCGGCTGGTCGCGACGCTCGGCCCGCAGCCGGACTTGCTGGCGCGGCGCTGCCTGTACCGGCGCCGGCACGGCATCCTGCTGGTCTGCGAAATTTTCTTGCCGGCGATTATTGGGCTGGCTCCGGTCGGCAAT
>CAILRJ010000376.1 GCA_903836575.1 uncultured Burkholderiales bacterium | reverse complement strand
TGTGATCCCCGGGGTTTTTTTATGGCCAAACGCATCCGCCCGCACCTGATCGCCACTGAAAGCGATACAACACACAGACGCTCCAGCCGCAGTCTGTAAACATCTATACCCAAGACCAGCACGTCCCTCCCCGACCCGGATATTTTTTACCGCGGCCGGTTTTTCCGTTTGTGCGCCAACGCTCTGTTATGATCGCGCCCGCTTGACCGGAACAGAACCTCTTTTCGGCACGCACCGCTGTCAATGACGGCGATTCACCTGGATTTTCACCATGCAACTCATTCTTTCCGCCGGCTCGATTCTGGCCATTGTCCTGTGGGGGCTGCTATCACCAACCTCCCTCAGCGCCGTATTCGATCAGGCACTCGCCTTCATCACCCATGACTTTGGCTGGTTGTACCTGTGGGTCGTACTGGCTCTGGTCATCCTGACGGTGTACCTGGCATTCAGCCGTTACGGCAACATGAAACTGGGCAAGGAAGACGATGAGCCGGAGTTTTCAGTCCCCGCCTGGTTCGCGATGCTATTCGCAGCCGGCATGGGTATCGGACTGGTGTTCTGGGGGGTGGCAGAACCGATTTCGCACTATGGCACGGCACCACCTGGCTACCTTGCCAACACGCCTGCTGCAGCCAACGCCGCCATGCGTTACAGCTTTTTCCACTGGGGCCTGCACCCATGGGCGGTCTACAGCATCGTCGCACTGGCCATCGCCTTCTTTCAGTTCCGTCGCGGTCAACCGGCACTGGTCAGCACCTCGATTGAAGCGCTGCCATGGAAACTGGCAAAAAAATCTGCCGTCGTGGTCAATGTGCTCGCAGTCATTGCCACGGCGTTCGGCGTCGCCGCCTCGCTTGGTATCGGCGCATTGCAAATTAATAGCGGGCTCAGTGCCATTTTCGGATTGCCGGTCAGCGATACGTCACAGGTCGCCATCATCGCTATCACGACGGCGTTATTCATCACTTCCGCAGTCACTGGCGTAGAGCGCGGTATCAAATGGCTCTCGTCGATCAATCTGATCCTGGCTGCATTGCTGGCACTGGCCGTCTTCATCGTCGGCCCGACGGTTGCCATCATCAACACCTTTACCAATACGCTGGGTAGCTACCTGAGCGAATTCGTCAATATGAGCCTGCGCATGACCCCGTTCAGCGAAGGCAACTGGGTCGGCGGCTGGACGATTTTTTACTGGGCCTGGTGGGTTTCCTGGTCGCCATTTGTCGGCCTGTTCATCGCGCGCGTCTCGCGTGGTCGTACCATCCGCGAATTCATCATCGGTACCGTACTGGCACCGACACTGGCAGCCTTCGTCTGGTTCTCGGTATTCGGCGGCACCGCGCTGTATCTGGAAATCTGGCAAAACGTGCCACTGACCGAAGCGGTCAAGGCTGATGTCTCGACAGCGCTGTTCACGATGTTCAATGCGCTGCCATTCGGCACCCTGATGTCGGGCGTGGCGACGGTTCTGGTCATGGTGTTCTTCGTCACCTCGGGTGACTCTGCCACGCTGGTACTGGGCATGATGAGTACCGGTGGCAATCCGAATCCACCGAACAAGGTCAAAGTCATGTGGGGCGTGCTGGTGGCGGGCATCGCGATCAGCCTGTTGCTGGCCGGTGGTCTCAAGGCCGTGCAAACCGCGACGATTGTGTTCGCGCTGCCCTTCACGATTGTCATCATGCTGATGGCGTACTCGCTGTGGCGCGCGATCCGTGAAGACTGGCTGGTCGAACAGAAACAGGAAAAACTGTTGCGCCAGAAAATGCGTGCGATGACGACGCCACCTTCAGCGGCGTCCTGAGATGGCCATCGAACTGTTGCTGCTGTTAGGTAAAAGCTTCCTGTTCGTGCTGGCGGCGCTGCTGCCGATTCTGAACCCGGCGGCGACCGCGCCGATCTTCCTGAGCCTGACGCAAGGCGCGTCGACCAAGACGCGCGCGCTGCTGGCGCGCAAGATCGCACGCAACATGTTTGCGCTGATGGCCGGTTCGATGCTTATTGGCTCGTACGTACTGGAGTTTTTCGGCATCTCGCTGCCGATCGTACGGGTCGGTGGCGGGCTGATCGTCGCGGCCAACGCATGGCGTTTGCTCAACGCCAGCCATGTCACCGACGATCGCCGTACCGAACTGGCGGACCAGTATTCGAATGAACAATCACTGCGCCAGGCGTTCTACCCGCTGACCTTTCCGATCAGCTGTGGTCCCGGATCGCTGGCGGCGGCCATTACAGTCGGCGTGTCGCTCAATGATCAGCGACTGAGTCTGTCGCTGGCGCGCATGAGCGGTGGCGTGCTTGCGCTACTGGTCATTGCGGTCCTGTTGTATCTGGCATTTCGCTATGCGCAGCGTCTGTTGAAACCGCTGGGCGAAGCGGGCACCGTGATTTTCATGCGGTTGTCAGCGTTCATCCTGCTGTGTCTTGGCGTGCAGATTGTATGGGATGGCACCAGCGAATTGCTGCGTAGTTTGATGCTGCCGTTGGCGGGCTGACGAACTCACCGGGCGCGGGGCCGTGAAAAAGTAGGCAACACGGAAATTCGGCAAGCGGGGGCTTGCCGGACTTCCACTTCTAAATTAGAATCATTCTCATTGGAAGAAAACACCAGCCCGATTAACGACCATCTCCCCCGCCAATCCCATGACATCCAGTCCTCTTTACCGATCACCGGTCGCCCGTTATTTGTGGCGACCGAGCGGTACCTGTCTCGTTCTGCTCAGCGTCCTGATCCTCACCGCCTGCGGTGGTGGCAGCCAAACTACGGCGCCAGTCGCCTCCACGCCTTCCACAGTGACGCTCAGTGCGGCCGCCCTGCTAGGCCAAAAAATCTTCAGTGATACCTCGCTATCGGCATCCGGCCAGATGGCTTGTGCCACCTGCCATAACCCAGCCAATGCGCACGCCCAATCGAACAATCTAGCGGTACAGCTCGGCGGCATCGACCAGCAGTTGCCCGGCACCCGGGCGACACCCTCCTTGCGCTACCTGAACCTGCTTCCGGCGTTTTTCTTTGCCGGGGACGGTACACCTACCGCAGGTTTTAATCGCGATGGTAGCGCCACCACACTGGCCGAACAGGCTCGGGTACCGTTACTGGCGGCGCATGAAATGGCCAACATCAGTAATGCCGACCTGACCGCGCGTCTGGCCAGGACGGCTTATGTCGAAGAATTCCGGCGCGTCTTCGGCAGCGACATCCTTGCCGCGCCCGAGCAAACCGTCGATCGCATTGGTTTCGCCTTGCAGCAGTATCAGAAAGAAGACCGGGAGTTTTTCCCGTTCGATGCCAAATACGATCTGTTCCTGGCTGGCAAAGTCACGCTGGAAAACGCAGAGCTACGCGGTCTGGCACTGTTCAACAATCCCGCCAAGGGCAATTGTGCCGCTTGCCATACCAGCGCCCGCGGAGCCGATGGCAGCTCGCCGCTATTTACCGATTTCAGTTACGACAACCTCGGCGTACCGCGCAATCCGGCCATTCCGGCCAACACCGACCCGGCCTATTTCGACCTCGGCCTGTGCGGTCCGATCCGCACCGACCTGAGCCACCGCGCCGACCTGTGTGGTGCCTTCAAGGTCCCGACCTTGCGTAACGTCGCTACCCGCAAAGTATTTTTCCACAACGGCCGCTTTACCAATTTGCGCGATGTGCTGGGCTTTTATGTCCGGCGCGATACCAACCCGGAAGAATGGTATCCAAGGGCCGCTGACGGCAGCATCGACAAGTTTGACGACCTGCCGGCGATCTACAAAAAAAACGTCAACCTCTCCGAAGTCCCTTACAACCGCTTGCCCGGCATGGCGCCGGCGCTGTCGGCAGCGGAAATCGAAGACGTGATCACGTTTCTCGGCACGCTCAACGATGGCTATCAAATCACTAATTAATTTCACTTCACTTCGCCCCCACACCATGACACCTACTTTTGCCGCCCGCGCTGTTGCGCTCGCTTTTTGCACCCTTCCGATGCTGGCACACGCCAGTGAAGCCGACCTGATGCAACGTCTCGACAAACTCGCTGCCGAGCTTGACCTGGTCAAGGCCGAACTGGCCGCGACCCGCAAGCAAAGCGATGCCGTCGAAGCCCGTCAACTGGCCGAACCAACGCCTGCAGTCGCAAGCCAGACCAACATGAGCAGCGCACCGCAAACCGTTCTGTCCGGCTATGGCGAAGTCAATTACAACCGTCCGACCAAAGATGCCAGCGCTGCCCAGACCGATGTCCGACGCGCCGTCATCGGTATCCAGCATCGCTTCGATGCAAAAACCAAACTGGTGTCCGAATTCGAATGGGAACACGCCGTCACCTCAGCCACCGATAACGGCGAGGCCGCCGTCGAACAGCTCTACATCGAACGCGAATTCGACAACGGCCTGCGCGCCAAGGCAGGTCTGTTCCTGATGCCCGCCGGCCTGCTCAATACCAACCATGAGCCGACCGCGTATTACGGCGTCGAACGTAATTTCGTCGAAACCGCGATCATCCCGTCGACCTGGCGCGAAGCCGGTGTCGGTCTGTCATCGACGCTGGATAACGGCCTGACCTGGGACCTCGGCCTGACCACCGGTTTCGATCTCGGCAAATGGGACGCGGCTGCCGCCGAAGGGCGTGAATCGCCACTGGCCAGCATCCATCAGGAAGGCCAACTGGCCAGGTCACGCAATCTGGGCGGCCATGCAGCATTGAACTGGCGCGGCGTACCGGGCCTGCTGCTGGGTGGTTCCCTCTTCAGCGGCAAGGTCGCACAGGGCGCAGCCAACTTCGCGGCGCCGAATGCGCGCGTGACATTGTGGGATGTGCATGCCCGCTACACACCCGGAAAATGGGACCTGACCGGACTGGTTGCACGCGGCACGATCAGCAATACTGCCGCACTTAATGCGACCTTCTCCGGCAATCCGGCGCCGGTGCCGTCGGCGTTCGATGGCTGGTATCTGCAAGCGGCCTATCAGGCCTGGAAATCACAGGACTACGTCTTCGCGCCATTCGTCCGCTACGAGCAATTTAATACCGCGCGCAGCTATGCCGGCCAGGCGCAAGGCGTCGCTGTCGCGGCAGGACCCACTGAAAAAGTCGCCACCACCGGCGTTAATCTGCGGGTCGGTGAAGGCGTCGTACTGAAGGCCGATTACCAGAAATTCCAGACCGACCCGACGCGCGACCGCTTCAACCTCGGCATGGGTTACGCATTTTGAACATTGTTCACGGTATCGCGCTGGCAAGTTGTACCGTGCTCGCCAGCGGCAGCGCTTTCGCCACGCAATACCTGACGGCAGAAGAAGCGCAGCAGGTGATGTTCGCCGATGCCACCGCGTTCAAGCCACAACCGCTGACACTGACCGCAGACCACATGCGCGAGGTGCAAAAACTGGCCGGCTTGCCGGCACGCTCTGTGCAATGGCGCGTCACGTCGGCATGGCGCGGTGACACATTATTGGGCTACGTCGTGCTGGATGACGTGATCGGTAAATACGAACTGATTTCGTATGCGGTGGCGCTGAACCCGGACGCGACGGTGCGGCAAATCGAGATCCTGACCTACCGCGAAAGCCACGGCTTCGAAATCCGTAGCCCGGCCTGGCGCACGCAGTTCGTCGGCAAATCGGCGCAGGCCGGACTGGCCATCGGCGAAGGCATCAGCAACATCAGTGGTGCATCCCTGTCATCGAGTCACGTCACCGATGGCGTGCGCCGCATCGCTGCTGTTGCACAGGTCGCGCTCAAAAAATGAAGTGCCGCGCGCAACCGTGGCTGGGCACGCTGGTCGATATCCGGATTGCCGATGTGCTCGATGTGCATCAACTGGCAGCGGCTTTCGCGGCCGCGTTTGATGCTATCGCGACGATCCACCGGCTGATGAGTTTCCATGATGCCGACAGTGATGTCAGCCGCATCAACGCCGCTCCCGTCGGTACCTGTATCGCCGTCGATGCGCACACAGCCCGCGTCATCGGCTGTGCGGTGCAACTGCATGCCGGCAGTGACGGGATCTTCAATATCAGTTGCGCGACACGGTTGGCGCGATGGGCTTATTTGCCATCACCGGCACGCGGCTTACCGCCCTATCACGCAGGCGATTGCGGACTGCGGCCGGAGTCCGATGGACACTTCCGAAAAACCCGCGACGTCTTGATCGACCTCGGCGGTATCGCCAAGGGTTACGCGGTCGATATCGCCATCGCCGCCTTGCAGCAAGCCGGCATCACCTCGGCCTGTGTCAATGCCGGTGGCGATGTACGCGTGCTCGGCACGACCCCGTTTGCGATTGCGATCCGCGACCCCGCCATCATCACTGGCAGTAGCGTGACGGTGGACCTCGCCAACGCCGCACTAGCCACCTCGGCCACTTATTTTTCGGCCCGCAAAATCGGCTCGCAACACGTTAGCGCGATGGTCGATGGCCGCAGCGGTGAAGCGATCAGCACCCCTCACAGTGTGACCGTGCAAGCCGCCGATTGCCTGCATGCCGATGCACTGACCAAGGTCGTCATGGCCAGCGGCGATGCCGTCCATCCACTGCTGGCGCATCATGGCGCGCAGGCTTTCATACTCTGACTCCATGCATCCGACAAAACAGACACTGCACCATCCGTCACGCTCCCGCGCTGCCTCGACCATGCCGATGGAACGCTGGCAGCGCCGTGCCGTCTACTGGACCATAGCACTGCTAACCCTGAGCGGATTGACATGGCTGGTCGCCCATTTTTTCTTGCGACCGGTTACCGAATTCGGCGAATCGGTCAGCCCGTTCGAACCGTGGTCAATGAAGCTGCACGGGGCTGTCGCGATGGTGCTGCTATTCCTGCTCGGCAGCATGCTCAACAATCACATCCGGCGAGGCCTGCGAGCGCAGCGTAATCGCAACTCGGGTTGGAGCATGCTGGCGCTGGTGGCCTTGCTGGTGTTATCCGGGTATGGCTTGTATTACCTCGCCGGCGAAGCGTCACGACCGCTGTGGTCGTGGCTACATTGGGTCATCGGGATTGGCTTTGCGGCGGGGTTGCCGCTGCATGTATGGCTAGGACGCAAAAGTAGAATTTAGGGCAACTCACATATAGTGCAACTATGCTACTTGCAGTTATGCAGCACGCTATTGCGGATGCGCAAAACGGGAAGAAGGCAGCTAGTCCTCAATCGTCACCATCCGACGCGTTTCTTGCTTCGATCAATGCGCGGTCCCGAAGCAATTCGGTCTGGAGTTCCTCTTCGGTAGGGAGCAGAGCTCGATATCGACTGGCGAACAATTGCGGGCTATCGGCGAGCAACGAATAGCGGGCCACCGCATCGTTGCGCTCCGAGCAAAGTATTAGTCCGAGTGTCGGGTTATCTCCGGGCTGACGTAATTTTTGATCACAGACGCGAACAGTCATGTCCATCTGGCCCACATCCTGATGTGAAAGCTTTCCCACTTTCAGCTCGACGAGAACAAAACATTTCAGCAAGAAGTTATAGAACACCAGGTCGACAAAGCAATCTTCGTTCTCAATTCTCAAATGCTTCTGGCGTGCGACGAATGCAAACCCTTTTCCTAATTCAAGCAAAAAATGTTGCAACTGATTGAGTAACCCTTGCTCCAGGTCTTTTTCATACAGAGCCGCGTTCGTGCTGACACTCAGGAACTCAAGAACGTAAGGATCACGAATAAAGTCACGCGGATCTGCTGGCGCATCGCGCTTTATCAATAGATCCGCCTCCGTCCTGACAGATTTCTGATCTTGACTCGACAGCAAGCGTTCAAAATAAAGCGTACTGACTTGCCGGTTGAGTGCAGCGACACTCCAGTGCTGCGCGATAGCTTCCTGTGCATACCAGCAACGCGCCTCGCTTTTTTCTATGCGCATCAACAGGCGATAGTGCGACCAGCTCAATTCGCTACCTGCCTTGTAGCGAATCTCGTCAGCACGATAGGTCTGGAAAAATTGGCGGAAATTGCGTAGGTTGGCTAGCGAGTAGCCCTTGCCGAATTGCGCAGTTAATCTGCGCGACAGCAGTTCGAGCGTCCCTTTGCCATACACTGCGCGAGCCGCACCACTCTGTTCCTCTTCCACGATGAGTCGACCAATTTGCCAATACGTCTGGATCATTACATCGTTGACGGTCCTACGCACCTCGCGTCGCGCCGTCATCAGCAAGTTGCTGACTTCTTGAAACAGGTGATCAACCTGTTCGCTTGCTGTGATTCCGGATGTAGCGCTGCTCATTATTTCTCTCCGCATGATGCCTTGCATTGAACACTGCCTCAGCCAAGCAAAGAGTATAAGAACGTTATTCCTATGGAGTTTTCAATGCATCACGCTGGATTCACTTTCATTGGAAAAATACAGACATCTCTGAGCGGCAAACAAATTTCGTCACTAACTGACTCCAACGATCAGATAAAAAGAGATCCCTCAAGGCAACTCACAAATACTGCAACTATGTCCCTTGCAGTTATGCAGCACGCTATTGCGAATCCGCCGCGTGCTGGTGCCCTGCCCTGCCACGCCATTCCCGGCCAGTCGTTCGGCACCGGTGCGCGGCTTCCAGGTATCGGTCACTTGCAGACTCACGCGTGACGCATTGAGCGCCGGACGGGCGACAGTTTGCTGTTTGCAGTACGGGCATGCGATCTCGGTATGCAGGTCGCTGACCTTGAGCATGCGCTCGAAAATGCCTTCGCATTCGCTGCAGTGGATGTCGTAGAACGGCATGATGACTCCCTTGAAAAAATGAAGCGGCAGAGGCCATTGACCCCGCCGCAATACGGACCTGTTACGGCTGCTTGCGGCCCCAGTGCGCGAGGTCGTTGAGCATGCCTTTTGGCGTGATGTCCTGATCGAAAATCTCGGTCGGGATGGACACCGTGCAGGCGCAGTTCGGAATATCGACGATGCCGCCGATGCGCCCTTCGACCGGTGCAGCCGTCAGCAACATGTAGGCTTGCGGGCCGGTGTAACCGAAGCGGGTCAGGTAATCAATTGCCTTCAGGCATGCCTGACGATAGGCCACCGTTGCATCGAGGTAGTAGTTCTTGCCGTTCTCGACGCTGATACCTTCGAAGGTGATGTACTTGCTGTAGTGCGGCTTGACCACGCTCGGCAGGAAAATCGGTGCGGTCAGGCCGTACTTGGCCATGCCGCCCTTGATCAGGTCGAACGCAACGTGGGTCGCGCCATCCATCTCGATCGCGCCGCAAAATCCGATTTCGCCATCGCCCTGCGAGAAGTGCAAGTCGCCCATCGAAAAGCCCGCACCCTTGACATACACCGGGAAGAAAATCCGGGTGCCGGACGACAAATCCTTGATGTCGGTATTGCCGCCATGTTCGCGTGGCGGCACGGTACGCGCGGCTTCGGCCGCCATCCGGTCGAATGCCGAACCGGTCACGCCACGCAGGACCGCCGTCTTCGGATCCGGTGGTTTGGCCAGGCCGAGCTTGGCCAGTGGTGCTTCACGACGATTCCATTCATTGAGCAAATCCATCGACGGCAAACACCCCATCAGGCCCGGATGCGTCAAGCCGGCAATGCGCACGCCCGGAATATGGCGCGAAGTGGCATACAGCCCTTTCAAATCCCAGATCGCTTTGGCTGGCTCGGGAAAATAATCGGCCAGAAAACCGCCGCCATTGGACTTGGCAAACACGCCCGAAAAACCGACCGGCGTGATCGGCTTGATATCGAGCAGATCGACCACCAGCAAGTCGCCCGGTTCGGCGCCTTCGATGTAGAACGGACCGGTCAGCGGATGCGCGCGGGTCAGGTCGACATCGCGGACATCGGCGACATCGTCGTTGTCATGAATCTGGGCATCGAGGAAGTCGAGCGATTCGATGATGATTTCTTCGCCCGGTTTGACGCGCGACAGGAAGGGAATATCCGGATGCCAGCGGTTGTGACCCAGTTCAGGTTGCTCGGCCAGTGGGACGCCCGGTTTGATGGTGAAGTGCTGCATGGTTGCTCCTTGTTGGGTAACAAAAATAGGGGGATCGAGATGCTGAATCAGGACGCTGAATCAGGACGCTGGAAACGCTCCCGCAAAACAGCCCGGCTGATAACCACCGCTGACGGTTTCATCCTTGATCGTGGTGCAGACCAGCTTGACCCACTCGTCCTTCTGGAGCACGGTGCCATCCGGCAGCACGCCGCCTGATGCCGTGAACGAGAGCAGGCAGACCGGGCAGGTTTGCGCGGACGAGGCACAACGCGCCTTGCCGCTGTCGGTGAATCCGGCGGTGCCGAATTTGTTGTAATGCATGAAGCCAATCATCGCGATTCTCCTTGGGCAGAAAAAAATCAGGTATTCGGGGTGTGAGGAATGCCGTCGATCGGGCATTCCGGCGTACCGGCCGTTGACCGTGTCAGTGCTTCCGATTGCGCGCGCGCGGCTTGCGGATTGTTGACCCAGGTCTTGTAGAAATCGAACGGGCAATCGGCCTTGCCGGCCGGGTCTTCGCCGGAATTGATGGTGCCGGTGTAGCCACGGTGCAGCAGCTTGTACAAATGGTTTTGCGACTGCCAGTTGCGGCGCGCATCGCGGATGCTGCTCACGGACAGTTCGGCGTAGTTGATGCCCATTTCTTCGGTGCCGCATTCGCCCAGCGTGCGACCGTCGTA
>CAILRJ010000375.1 GCA_903836575.1 uncultured Burkholderiales bacterium | reverse complement strand
CCATGTACGCGCTGATCGGCACCGCCAAACTGAACGGCATCGATCCGGAAGCCTACCTGCGCCATGTACTCACGCACATTGCCGACCATCCCATCAATCAAATCAATGATTTACTGCCCTGGAATGTGACCGAACAGCTCGACACCGCTTCGCGCTAAATCTCGTATTTGCTACGAAGCGCAATTGGTCAAGACGTTGCTCGTGAGCTTTCAATTACCCACAAATTACTTGTAAACCCTCAGCAGTTCTGTTAACTTTTTTTCATGAAGAATTCGATCGCAATCAGATGACGACGAGGAAGATGCCAAGCGCTTCCGGGTCTCGTCGCCTGGTGTCCCATGAGCAGGAGCAGACATGGATGGACAAAGAAAATGCCGCCTGTAATTTCCGGGACGAGCGCCTCAAGAAGCGTTTTCAGCTATTGCTTGAGCAGTTCTGGACAAATATGGGGCAGACCATTCCGTTTGCCTGTCAGGATTGGGCAAATACGAAAGCAGCCTACCGATTTTTTGCCAACGATAAGGTCAGCGAACAAGACATTTTGGGTGGGCATTTTCAGGCGACGGGTGAACGCTTCGCCGATTCAGACGGGCCAATACTGATCCTTCAAGACACAACGACGTTTTCCTATCAGCGGGAGCACCCGGAACGCATCGGATTCACTGGAAAAAGTGGTACTCGCAAAGTCGATGGGCGCAACAGGCCGTTGACTCAATGCGGCATTCTCATGCATTCGAGCCTGGCCATCACTACGGAGGGCGTGCCTCTTGGCCTTGCAGCGATCAAGTTCTGGACCCGCAGAAAATTCAAAGGCTGTAACGCACTCAAGAAAAAAATCAATCCAACGCGGGTACCGATAGAGGAGAAGGAAAGCTATCGCTGGCTAGAAAACTTGAAGCAATCGACGGCGCTTTTCAGTGACCCGCAGCGTTGCGTTCACATCGGCGACCGTGAGAGCGACATCTATGAACTGTTCTGTACTGCGCAAGATGTCGGTACGCATTTCCTTGTCCGCACATGTGTCGATCGTTTGGCCGGCGATGGCGCTCACACGGTCGCCGACGAAATGGACGAGGTGCGGTTGAAAGGACTGCACCGTGTTCAGACTTCAGATCAAAAAGGAAACGTCGTCGATGTCGTTCTGGAGATTCGCTATCGCCGTATCAAAGTCCTGCCCCCCATTGGCAAGCAGAGCCGGTATCCCGCTCTTTCCTTGACGGTCATCCACGCGCGTGAACGCGGTGCGCCAGCCAATCGGAAGCCTATCGAGTGGAAGCTCATCACCGATTTGTCAGTCACTTCCCGGCGCGAAGCGATTGAAAAACTCGACTGGTATGCCCTGCGCTGGAAAATCGAGACGTTTCATAAAATTCTGAAGTCCGGATGCCGAGCCGAAGAGTCCCGATTACGCACAGCGGATCGACTCGCCAACCTGATCTCCGTTTTTTGCATCATTAGTTGGCGATTGTTCTGGCTCACCATGATTAACCGGACATGCCCCGATGCCAAGCCAACAGTAGCACTGACCAATGTCGAAATTGAACTGCTCAACTGTTTGGTAAAAGACAGCAAGCGGGCCCGTAAGCTGCCACCACTGTCGCGCTATCTTGAAAAAATTGCCCAACTGGGCGGTTATCTCGCAAGGGCCAATGATTCACCGCCAGGGAATATTGTTATGTGGCGAGGCATGCGTCGGCTGGCAGATATGCAATTCGGTTTTAATCTTGCCTCAGAAAGATATGGGTAATTGAAAGGCTCGTGAGGCGCTTACGTTGTTCGCGACCGCCACTAGATATAGCTCTTGTCAGCCGCTTGGCGTCAATTTTTTCATCGGATCGATAATTTGGTTTGCCTCTCAAGTACAGTTTCATAAAGGATAAGGTAGATAAGTGGTTTCTATCACCCCGTCCGTCTTACGTATCCGGAACTATGGAGCAGCAAGGCGCGCAACTGAGAGCGAATTGAATGGAATCAGGTTGATGCTGGATGGCGTTGCTCCAACGAGAGTCCGGAAGAATCGTTCACTAGGAATTGAAAGAATTATCAACTACCGTCACGAAACTTGATGATGCTCGGTCATAGGGGATCTACTTATTATTTTCGTTGGAACTTGATGTGCATCCCGATACAGCTAATTTGACAGTCAGTTAGTACTTCATTGGCATCTCTTTGACGGACATAAAAATAGCCAGTTTTTGCTAGTCACGCATCGTGTTCCAGTGTTTCTGTAAAAACCCTGACTTCGGCACTAGACATGCACTTACCCCACGTCTAGTTCTGCGCCCGAGACTAAGCAGCCAAATTGTTCAACTTCACAAGTCGTCATCCGCTGATATTGATAGTGTCATCTTAGCCTCTGCGGAAAATTCCAAGACTCTAACAATCGCTCTGGTGATTCCGATGGGCTTTGTAACTGGCAGTCCTAAAAATTTTAGCGCCAATCACCACAAGTTTGTCATATTG
>CAILRJ010000374.1 GCA_903836575.1 uncultured Burkholderiales bacterium | reverse complement strand
CTGAGCTGGCCGGTCTTGGGATTGCGATAGGTAATGCCGTAATACTCCGGCCACACGCAGACGCGCAATTGGCCGGCATCGAGCACGCGCTGCAAACGCTCCGGAGCGGCAGTGCCGGCAACCGCCGGGACCGGCGCCAGTGCAACGACCGCGAAAAAGCTCGCTAATGCTACTAACAACACTGTGCGAAGTGCCATCATGAAATCCTTGGAAAGCAAAGCACGATTAATTTTCAGAACCAACGCGACGGACACAATACCGGACCGTGACTCAGAAACCAAGATCGGCCAGCAAGTCATCAACACTGGACTGGTCCAGCGCGGTGCTGCCCGGTGAGCCCGGCCCTGCGGTCTCTTCGACACGCTGTACCTGGACGACCGTTCCGGGCGGCGCCGCATCGATGAGCAGCTTGAGCAAATCGTTTTCGGTGCGCTCCATCAGCGTGACGACTTTCTTGATCAACTGTCCGGTCAAATCCTGAAAATCCTGCGCCATCATGATGTCCGACAGCGCCGTGCGGGTACCGCCACAACCGCTTTGTACCTGCACCAGAAATTGCCGGGTCGTCGCGACCAGTTCGGCCTGTTTGTTTTGAGCCGCCTCGCTGGCAAACTCATTGGCACCATCATTAGCCGACGCCCCCCACGACTGCTCCAGCGTCGCCGCATCGCGCCGCAACTGCTCTTGCACAGGAATGTTTTCCTCGACCTTGAGCAAGACAATATTGGCCGCGTTTTCAGTCAGATTGGCGATGTGCAGCAGGCGTTCGCGGGCCGACGGAAATTCGCTCGCAGCGCTTTCCAGCACGCCATCGGCACCCAGCTCGGCCAGGGTGTCGTGCAACGCCCGCACGATCATGCCGAGCCGCTCGAACACAGGAATGGCACTGCCTGCCGCGGGCAACTGCAACGAATCCGGCAGCGCTGCCGGCGTCTGGTCAATAGAAGTCGTCATGTCAGCATCCCTTTTTTGATCATGATTTTGTCGAGTTTTTCTTTCAACGTTGCCGCTGTGAATGGCTTGACGATGTAGCCGTCGGCACCGGCCTGGGCCGCTGCGATGATGTTTTCTTTCTTTGCCTCGGCCGTCACCATCAGCACCGGCAAATTACTCAATACCGGATCAAGCCGGATCTGCTTGAGAAATTCCAGCCCGTCCATGACTGGCATGTTCCAGTCGGTGATGACAAAGTCAATCGGTACGCCGTTCGACAGGCTCGACTTCAACAGTCGCAATCCGGCCGATCCGTCCTCTGCTTCGTGAATCTTTGTGTAGCCGATCTCTTTGAGGAGGCCCGAAATAATGCGGCGCATCGTGGAAAAATCATCAACAACAAGAAAATTGAGTTCGCTAGTCATAGTCACTTCGTAATAGGGAAAAGCGCACTGCCGCCATAAAGACAAGGCATGCAGTGCCCCGCAAGGCGTCACCGTGAATGCCGGCACGGCGCATTGCGTAGTTGCAATCAGTTTAAGTTTCAACGAAAAGCTTCTTGCAAGCATCATTCTAACAAATCTGCCGCCCTAGAGTATTTGTTTTATTTGTTATAAACAAAATTATTGAAGTAAATTTAATTATTATTCCAATCGTAATATTCAGCTAACACACCAGAATTTAAATAAAAATGCCGACCAGCTGTCAGTAGGTATGCAATATCAGCGATAAATACCATCTCTATAACCTGGAATGCAAACAAATAATAACAAATATGGATTATTAATATAAATTTTCATCTAAATTCAATATTTAAAACCTAATTTGACAAAATTCTGATACCTTTTGATCCGGAAACTCTTACACGATTTCACATGTGTACTTATTAAAAAACACGTTCACTGCGTGTCCACACAGTGGGATTGCGCTCTTTCAGCCAATGACGGCTGTCGGGTCTGGTTGGTTAATTCACTTAAAAGGAGCGCACGATGGCGCTTGTCAAAAAGTTTTCCTCCGCAACGACCACCACCGGAGCTGAAAGCAGCAAGGTCTCCGCCGCCTCCGGACGCGACGCCGAAGCCCAGCGCAAAAAAGCGCGCACGCTGGCCAAGCAGCAGCAAGCGGCCGAGCGGATTGCCGCCGCGACGGCCCAACTGTCATCCGGTATTAATGAAGCCTCTTCTGCCGCAGAATTATTGAAGCGCGCTTCCGACCAGATCGCCACCGGTGCCGAAGAAGCCTCCGGCGCTGCGCAGGAATCACTGGCCGCCTTGCAGCAAGTTGAAGGCGCGATTGCCCGCCAATTGCAAAATGCCGATATCAGCCAGACCAAGGCCGAGGCAGTGCAAACGCTGGTGTCCCAGATCAACGGCGAAGTGACCATGCTCATTGCCAACATCAGCGTTGCCGCCGACCGTCAGGGTGCGTCCGTAACAATGGTCGTCGAACTTGAAAAGCAGGCCGCCAACATTGGTGACATCGTCAAGGCGGTGGCCCGCATCGCCGACCAGACTAACTTGCTGGCATTGAACGCCGCCATCGAAGCAGCCCGCGCCGGCCAGCACGGCAAGGGTTTTGCAGTCGTCGCCGATGAAGTACGTACGCTGGCGGAAACCTCGGAAAAAAGTGCCAAGCAAATTCAGGATCTGGTCGGGCAAATCCAGCAGGAAGTCAAAGTCATCGCCGAGGGCATGGGTTCGTCGGTCGAACGCGTGCTGAGCGAAGTCGAAAACGGCAAGCGCATTACCGAACAACTCGAGCAGATCCGCATCGACTCGATCGAGATCGTCAGCGGCATTCGTGAAATCGCCACCGGCGCGCTGCAATCAACCAACGCGGCCAAGCAATCGCTGAAAGGTTCCGAAGACATCGCCGCCGCTGCCGAAGAACAATCCGCCGCCGCCGAAGAAGGCGCCAAAACCGTCGCGCAGCAAAGCCAGGCACTGGCCGAGTGCGAACAGACTTCGCAAACACTGGCCGAACTGGCCGAAGACCTGAAGAACTCGACCGATGTGGCCAAGAGCGCCGAAGAAGTCGCCGCCGCGGCCGAGCAACTATCGTCGGCCGTACAGGAAATCAGCCAGTCCGGTGCCCAGATCATGGCCGCACTCGACCAGATCCTGAAAGGTGCGCAAGTGCAATCGGCCGGTACCGAAGAAGTCGCCGCGGCGATTTCGCAAATCGAAAAAGGCGTCGAAGTTGCGCAAGTGCGTGGCAAAGCCAGTGGTGAAAAAGTCATTGCCATCAAGAGCCTGCTCGACGTCAACAAGACCAGCATCGATGGCCTGATCACCGGGATCTCTTCCTCGGTCGACGCCTCGCGCGGCAGCCTCAAGCAGATCAAGGAACTCGAACTGGTCTCACGCCGGATTGACAAGATCGTCGATGCGATCACGACCGTCTCGATCCAGACCAACATGCTGGCCGTGAATGGTTCGATCGAAGCCGCGCGCGCCGGCGAATTCGGCAAGGGCTTCGTGGTGGTCGCCACCGACATCCGCAATCTGGCGCACGACTCGGCCGAAAACGCCGACCGCATCAAGGACCTGGTGCGTGCGGTGCAGGACCAGATCGGCATCGTCGGCCGTGACCTCGATGAAATCATGGCGACCGCTTCCGGTGCTGCCGACAAGGCCAAGACGATTACGTCGAGCCTGATCTCGATCGAATCGGACATCCTCTCGGTCGATAAGGGCACCCGTGAAATTCTGGTCGCCGCCAACGAGATTGCCAACGCAATCTCGCAGGTCAAGACCGGCGTCGACCAGATTTCTGCCGCCGCCCAGCAGGCCGACAAAGCCGCCAGCGAAGCCGCCACGGTGGCCCAGCAGCAATCAAAAGCGGCTGAACAACTCTCGTCGGCAGTCGAGGAAATTGCCTCGCTGGCTGACGAACTTCAAAGCGCCTGACGGAGACCGTGATGACCGCTGAAAAGAACGATTCCAACGCGGTCGCTTTGCAGGAAGCGACCAGGGCCGAAGTCGAAGCCACCTCGGATATCCGTCAGTTCGTCACCTTCATCGTCGGCGACGAAGTGTTTGCCGTCGACATGGCTCCGGTACAGGAAATCATCCGTGTGCCGGACGTGGTCAAGGTACCGCTGGCACCGCGCACGCTGGACGGCCTGGCCAACTTGCGTGGCAAGGTACTGCCCATCATCAGCTTGCGGCGCATCTTCGGATTTGACGAGCGCGTCGCCGACGATGCCAGTCGTGCCGTCGTGATTGATCAGGGCCGCCAGCCACTGGGCTTTGTGGTCGACCGGGTGGTCAGCGTAGTCGGTGTTGATCCGCGCCATATCGAAGGCACGGCCGCCATCAGTTCGACGGTCAACACCGAACTGGTATCGGGCCTGCTCAAGGATGT
>CAILRJ010000373.1 GCA_903836575.1 uncultured Burkholderiales bacterium | reverse complement strand
GACGACGGTCGTCATCACGATCGGCAATTGCTCGTAGGTGTACAGGCGGCGCAACTGGCGAATGGTTTCGACACCATCGAGCACCGGCATCTTGAAATCGGTCAGCACAAGATCGACCGGATTTTGCCGTACGTAATCGATTGCTTTGACCGGGTCGGAAAACATCACGATGTGAATACGCCGGTCTATTCCCTTGATGACCTCGGCCAGGATCAGCCGACCGGTGCTCTGATCATCGAGTACCACCACGGTCGGCATGATGGCAGGTGGTGGCGCGGGCTCGGCAGGCGCATCAGAAAATTGGTGATCAGACATGGTTGGTGCCAGGGGATTTCATGGGCTCAAAGTATGCCGTAATTTCGTCAGTAATGTGAAATTTTTCCCACAAGGAATTAACAAAAATTTTCAACAACCTGCTTCCGGAGCTTATTGATTACCGCGCAGACTGTCGTCGGGAATTTCACCCAGCATCAGACGCTTGAGTCCGACATCAACCGGTTTGTCACCTAGCCAGATTTTCAAGATGGCATTAAAAAAAGCCAGATCAGGCAACGGGTCGCCAAATTTCTGGCCATTGAGCAGGAACACCGTTCCCAGTCCGGGAATCCAGTCCGCAATAAGTACGTCGCCATTGCGAAGACCGGCGCTCGCACCTAACAGGGTATTGAGGCGTACCAGTTGCGACGCCAGCCTGGTTCTCTCGCTACGCTCCATGTTTTTCCGGATGCCATCAAGGAAAGCCTGCCTGAATTCTTCGCTGCTGACATCGCGCAGCAGCACCAGACGCACGCGCCGCGCGCCGCCGGCGGCTAGCACTTCGGGCAAACTGGTACACCGTGCGGTCAGGTACAAACCGGCTGCATAGACCTTGAAAATCGCCTTGAAACGAAACCCCGCGCCATTGAGTTTGAGTTCCTGACCCGCCACGCTCACGCTGTCGTCAAAGCGGATACCGTCGACATTGGCGGCCCGCACCGTCACCGGTGCCAGCAGCAGCGCGAACACCAAAAACAGCGCAGACGACCGCATGCGCAAGGATTGACGCAAAGTCATGTAGCCATCTCCGGGGCAGATAACCCGTCCGGCAAAAAAAACCGCCGACTCCTGGAGCGGGAGCGGCGGTGATCGGGGCGCAGCATGCTTACTCGAAGAAGCCCTTGACCTTTTCGGTCCAGGACTTTGATTGCGGACTGTGCTTGGCACCACTCTCATTGGTCGACTCTTCGAACTCACGCAGCAATTCGCGCTGGCGCTCGGTCAGCTTGACCGGTGTCTCGATGACGACATGGCAGAACAGGTCGCCGGCATAACCGGAGCGCACGCCCTTGACACCTTTGCTGCGCAGCCGGAAGGTCTTGCCGGTCTGCGTGCCTTCAGGCAACGTGAACGATGCCTTGCCACTCAGGGTCGGCACTTCGATCTCGCCACCGAGTGCCGCCTTCGCATACGAAATCGGAATCTCGCAATGCAGGTCATCGCCTTCGCGCTGAAATACCGGATGCTGCTTGATATGAATCTCGACATACAGGTCGCCCGGAGGGCCGCCGTTCATGCCTGGCTCGCCATTGCCCGAAGAACGAATCCGCATGCCGTCATCGATACCCGCCGGGATCTTCACTTCCAGCGTCTTGTTACGCTTGATGCGTCCCGCACCGGCGCACGTGGCGCACGGCTCAGGAATCACCTTGCCGGTACCGTGACACTTCGGACAGGTTTGCTGGATACTGAAAAAACCCTGCTGCATCCGTACTTGCCCATGACCGGCACAGGTCGGACAGGTGGTCGGTTGCGTACCCGGCTTGGCACCGCTGCCGTGGCAAATTTCACAACTGTCCCAGGATGGTACGCGGATCGTCGTATCGAAACCGTGCGCAGCTTGTTCGAGCGTGATGTCGAGGTTGTAGCGCAAGTCGGCGCCACGGTATACCTGTGGTCCGGCACTGCGACCACCACCACCGCCGCCGCCACCACGTGCCGCGTTGCCGAAAATATCGCCGAAGATATCGCCGAACGCATCCGAGAAGCCGCCGGCACCAGCGCCGCCGAAACCACCGCCACCACCGCCACCACCGCCCATGTTGGGATCAACACCAGCGTGACCATAGCGGTCAAACGCTTCGCGCTTTTGCGGATCAGACAGCATCTCGTAGGCCTCCTTGGCCTCCTTGAATTTGTCTTCCGATCCCTTGCTGTCGGGATTGCGGTCAGGATGGTACTTCATGGCCAGCTTGCGATAGGACTTCTTGATTTCTTCGTCCGTCGCGTTCTTGGCCACGCCCAGTATTTCGTAAAAATCGCGTTTTGCCATTGTTCGGCGCCCTCTAGAATCTAAACAAAAAAGCCGAGTCGAGCGGTCTGCTCAACTCGGCGAGTCGGCGCAGCTGGCGCTGGCCGACCTGACAGACCTCTATTTTACTTGCTGTCTTTCACTTCCTTGAACTCGGCGTCAACCACGTCGTCTTCCTTGGCTTTTGCTTCGCCCGTCGGTGCACCTTCGGCACCACCGGCAGCGGCGCCGGAAGCAGCCTGTTTGGCTTGCGCATCGGCATACATTTTTTCACCGAGCGATTGCGCTGCAGTCGACAAGGCTGCCGACTTGGCATCGATATCGGCCTTGTCGCTGCCTTTAAGGGCCGCTTCGAGATCCTTGATCGCGCCATCGATTTTCTCTTTTTCGGCAGCATCGAGCTTGTCACCGTATTCGGCGACCGCCTTGCGGGTCGAGTGCACCAGTGCATCGCCCTGGTTGTGCGCTTCGGCCAATTCTTTCAGACGCTTGTCGTCTTCGGCATTGGCTTCGGCATCACGCACCATTTTCTGGATCTCTTCCTCGGTCAGACCGGAGTTAGCCTTGATGGTGATCTTGTTCTCTTTGCCGGTAGCCTTGTCTTTCGCGCCGACGTGGAGAATACCGTTGGCATCGATGTCAAAGGTGACTTCAATTTGCGGTGTGCCGCGCGACGATGGCGGGATGCCTTCAAGATTGAACTCGCCCAGACCCTTGTTACCGGCAGCCATTTCGCGCTCACCCTGAAATACCTTGATGGTCACTGCCGGCTGGTTGTCGTCGGCGGTCGAGAACACCTGGCTGAACTTGGTCGGGATCGTGGTGTTTTTCTGGATCATCTTGGTCATCACGCCACCCAGTGTTTCGATACCAAGCGACAGTGGCGTCACGTCCAGCAGCAGCAAATCCTTGCGCTCGCCGGACAACACGGCGCCCTGAATCGCGGCACCAACGGCAACGGCTTCGTCCGGGTTCACGTCCTTGCGCGGATCCTTGCCAAAGAATTCCTTGACCTTTTCCTGCACTTTCGGCATCCGGGTCATACCACCGACCAGGATGATGTCATCGATATCGGAGACCTTGACGCCGGCATCCTTGATTGCGGTGCGGCATGGCTCGATGGTCTTCAGGATCAGTTCCTCGACCAGCGACTCCAGCTTGGCACGGGTCATCTTCAGATTCAGGTGAACCGGTGCGCCGTTGGCCATGGCGATATACGGTTCGTTGATTTCAGTTTGCTGCGCCGACGACAGTTCGATCTTGGCGCGCTCGGCCGAGCCCTTGATACGCTGCAGTGCAATCGCATCCTTGGACAGGTCGATACCGTTGATCTTCTTGAATTCGTCGATGATGAAATCGATGATGCGCTGGTCGAAATCTTCGCCGCCGAGGAAGGTGTCGCCATTGGTCGACAGCACTTCAAATTGCATTTCGCCGTCGACATCGGCGATTTCAATGATCGAGACGTCGAAAGTACCGCCGCCCAGGTCATAGACCGCAATCTTGCGATCGCCCTTGCCGTTCTTGTCGAGACCGAAAGCCAGTGCTGCAGCAGTCGGCTCGTTGATGATGCGCTTGACATCGAGACCGGCGATGCGACCGGCATCTTTGGTGGCCTGACGCTGGGCATCGTTGAAATATGCCGGCACCGTGATAACGGCTTCGGTAACTTCTTCACCGAGGTAGTCTTCAGCGGTTTTTTTCATCTTGCGCAGCACTTCGGCGGAAATCTGCTGGGCTGCCAGCTTCTTGTCGCGCACCGAAATCCAGGCGTCGCCGTTGTCGGCCTTGACGATCTGGTACGGCATCAG
>CAILRJ010000372.1 GCA_903836575.1 uncultured Burkholderiales bacterium | reverse complement strand
GCTTGTTCCAGCAGGTGACGGTAGGACTCTTTTTGAACCGCTTTCAGGATCAGCGATGGATTGGTCGTGGCATCTTGTGGCGCAAAACTGGCGATGCTCTGGAAATCGCCCGTGTCGGCGACGATGGTGGTGAACTGCTTGAGTTGTTCGAGTTGGTTCATGAGCGCATTCAATGAGTGGTCGACAAGTTTTTCATTGTACTCAGTCCCTGCTCTGAACGGCCGGCAAGCTGGTTACTGATTGCAGCGCTGCATTCCAGTCAGTCAGAAAACGCGGCATGCCGAAACGTTGCCGGGCACGTCGCTGAGCACCGCGTCCGAGCGCAAAGGCGTAGTGCGGGTTATCCAGTAGTTCCTGCATGTGTGCGACCAGTTTGTCGAGGTCCGTCTCGATGTAACCCGACATGCCGTTCTGGACCAGACTCGCCATTTCGCCGCTGGCCATGCCGATCACCGGTATGCCGCTCATCATGGCAGCGATCACGCAGGGCTCTAGTGTGTGACTGTGTGTCTGATGGAACAGGAAGCGGTAGTGGACCGTCCTGGCAGGTAACTGCAGTGGCGCGCAGTGCGTGTGTTCCAGCGTGGCCGGGAATTGGGTCGGCACGAGTTCGAGCGGGATGCGCTGGCGCAGTTGCTGATAAATGTCGTTAGCCGGTTGTGACCACAGCCTATTGCCCAGCACCACACCGCATTGGCGTTCGCCGCAGTAGTCGAGATCGGCAGGCGCTTGCATACCATGGTTGATGACGCGCACTGTCTGTCGGCCGTTATCCCACCTCAAGGCATTGTAGGAAGCGACATGCACCAGCAATACCTCCGGATCATTGACCGGATGGCGCACCCCGTCCTGGTCGTCGGCGGGTGCAGCGTGTTCGACATAAATACGCGGCAGACGGCGCTGCGGTGCGCTCAGATAACGGTGCTGCTCTTCCAGATACTGTTCAGGCTGATGAAACAGGATGCAGTCGAACTCGGCTGTACGGGCTTGCTCTGCGGGCAAAGGATGGATGTTGCCGCGATACGGCCAGCCGGTGCAGGGCATTTCGGTGTCTGTCAGCAGATAAAACTGATGGGGCAGCTGGCTCAGCGCGTGCAGATAGCCGCCATGAGCCTGCCAGGTAAGGATACGCAATGGACGCATGCGGAAGTCGCTCTCGAAAAACTTGGCAGGGTTGGAGTCGGAAGTGGGAAGCTTAGAGCGATGCCGATCACGTTGTTTGTGTTGGCGCAATCGTTGTGCAAGTTGGTCGCACCGCATGTCGCGTTCACGCTGCACACTGCAAGGCGCTTGCATTCGCGTGATGTCAACGTGAGTGAATTTAATTGGAACTTCGTGCGATCTATCGGCTCAAGTAAGGACGCTGATGGGCCAGTTGCCGCGCTGAGAGCGTGTGTTCCATGCAAGCCGCCAACCTCGGCACTTTCGGTTATTTCTTTTTCATTTTGGAGAACACTATGTCAGAGCAAAACGGTTCGATGCAATTTAGTGGTGATCTTGGTCAGTCCCGGTCACCTTCCTCCGGTTCATCTTCTGGTGGTTCGTCGCCGGCTCAGTTTGCCCAGGCATGGGCACAACCGGCACGCATGCTGTCGCAGATGTCGAGCGCTTTTGGGCAGATGCCGGTGCGTATGCTGGAACAGGAGGCCAGCATGCTGCAAAAATCATTCGTGTCGCCGCAAAACTGGTTGCCCAATGTAATGAACGTATGGGAAGAGCCTTTCGTGATGTTGCGCAAGCTGTCGGAAGAGATGGATCAATATGTCAGCCGGTTGATGCAGGGGCCGATGGCTGAATCGGGCCAAAGGCAGTTGATCGGAAAGCAACAATGGACCCCGACAGTCGATATGGCACAACACGGGAACGAGATCGTGATCCGTGCCGACTTGCCGGGACTAGCCCGTTCCGATGTGAAATTGCAGTTGCACGAGGACAAGCTGACGATCGAAGGCGAGCGGCATGCGGAAAGCAGGCAGCAAGCGGAGGGCTATCATCGGGTCGAGCGGGTGCAGGGTCGTTTTTTTCGATCGATCCCCTTGCCTGAAGGCGTCGATGCGCAGTCTGTCCACGCCAGCATGCGCGACGGCGTGCTGGAAATCACTGTGCCGCTGCGACACCTGGAACAAGGCGTGAAGCTGGAGATACGCGAGCGCAGTGAAGAAGAGCAGGGTGAGCAAGCCGCGTTACGTCGCGAGTTGCCGTTGGCACAGTCTCAGCCGCCGCAACCCCAGCGTCAGAATGCCAGCACGGCTAGTCGTAGCGAAGTGAAAGCCTGACAGCCTCCTGGCAAATTGTGCGGAGCGGGTTCGTCGCCGGGCCCGCTCCCGGCGCAATCAGGCGGCGAGTCGGCCGCCAGTCTTGCAGCCATCGAGCAGGAAGGATAGGCCGACCACCAGGACCAGTTCCCCTTCCGCCGAGCGTGCGGTGCCCGTGATGCCTTGCACCGACAGCGCGGTCAACGGCTTGATGACCATTTCGGCGGTGCCTTCGACTTTCTCGACGGCCAGAATGTAGGGGCTTGGAGCAGCGATCACGATACCGACCCGTTCCGGGCCAGGCGTGTAACCGAGGATCGCTGCCAGCGAGCGCACCGGCAGCGGTTGCCCCTGGTCGCGCAGCACCGGCGCACCGCCGACTTCCATGTAGGTCTCCGGTAATTCGACGACCCGTTGCACCACCGCCATCGGCATTGCCAGCGCGGCATCGGCGGTGCGTACCAGCATGGTGGGCACAATCGACAACTCGATCGGCAGGCGGATTGAAAACCGTGTGCCGTTACCGAGTGCCGAATCGATACTGATCGCGCCGCGGTGTTTTTCGACGGCGGTCTTGACGACATCCATCCCGACACCGCGCCCGGATACGCTGGAGGCGACGTCCTTGGTCGAAAAGCCCGGCAGGAAGACCAGCTGATAGGCTTCCTGGTCGGTCTGCGCTGCGCTATCGGTGATCAATCCTTTCGACACCGCCTTGCGTCGCAGCTCGGCCGCATTGAGACCTTTGCCGTCGTCACCCAGCACGATCATCACGCTGTTGGCTTCCTGCCAGGCCTTCAATGAAATGATGGCGCGGGCCGGTTTACCCAGCGCTGCCCGGTCGACTGCACTTTCGATGCCATGGTCGAGCGCGTTGCGTAACATGTGGACCAGCGGGTCGTAGAGGCTATCGACCACGACCCGGTCGACTTCGGTCTCCGCCCCTTCGATGACCAGTTCAACATCTTTGCCAAGGTCTTTGGCCAGTTCCCGGACCAGCCGCGGGAATTTCTGGAACAGACGGCCGACCGGTTGCATCCGCGTCGACAGGGTCGCGCGTTGCAGTTCAGTCGAATAGCGCGAGGCCCGGGTCAGGGTTTCGGTCAAACTAGCCATCAACGCGGTGGCCGCACCATCGAACTTAAATTGCTGTAATTTTTCGAGCAGGACACTGGCCTGATTGGCGGCCTGTACCGATTCGCCGGCCACCTCCAGCAGTGCATCGAGTTTGACCGCGTCGACGCGGATACTGTCTTCCTTGATCGACACCACCGGTGCTCTGTCGCTGGTCGCTGCGCTGGCCAGCGGTGCGATAGCCGCTGCTGCGGCTGCCGCGACCACCGCTGCGGTCGCGTGTACTGGTGCCTTGACCGCGGCCGGAGCGGCGCCGGGCACGACCGCTGCGTATAACGCATCCCAGTCCAGCATGCCCGCACTGTCTGTTGAGGCAACGGCTTCAGTTGTTGTCGCGACGACGATCGCGACGGCGACGGCTGCGGCAGGGGCCGCGACCACGGCAGTTTTTCCTTCAATCGCCTGGGTCAGGATGTCTTCGAGTGCGGCCGGCATCGCCGACAGACTTTCTGGGCTTGCGCCATTGGCCAGTTCGGTCAGTTGGTCAGCGACGAAGCCGCTGGCCTGCAGCGCGGCCTCAATGGCCAGTGGCGTGACGGGTGCAGCACCGGTACGCAAGGCATCGAACAGGTTTTCGGTCAGGTGGCAGGCCGAGACCATTGCCGGTAAGCTCATGAATCCGGCACCGCCCTTGATCGTGTGGAACGAGCGGAACACCGCGTTGAGCGTTTCCTTGTCGTCCGGTCGTCGCTCCAGTGTCAGCAGGTGCTCTTCCACGTTGGTCGCCAGCTCCAGCGCCTCGATCACGAAATCCCTCAGCATCTCTTCCATCAGAAGCCCAATCCATCCAGAAGGCTATCCACATCGTCCTGTTGCATCGCGACACCAACGATGGCAGGGCCCTGCATGAGATCACTCTCTTTTTCTTCGGTGCGTTCCTTGAGCAGCTCCGGCGGTGCATTGTCACGCAGCAGTTGCGCCAGTTCGATCTCAACTTTTTGGGTAATGATCACGATTTTCTTGATCAGCTGACCGGTGATGTCCTGAAAATCCTGTGCCATCATGATTTCCAGCAGACGGGCTTTCTCGGTATCGGTATTGGTCAGCACGGTGCCGGCGAAGCTGCGCGAGTCGGCAGCCAGTAACTTGAACTCGTCGACGCTGAGTTTGCCGTCATACAGCTGGGTCCAGCGGCTGTCCATATCTTTGGCTTGCCTGGCCAGTTGATCTTGCGCCGGCATGCCTTCGTCGATCGTGTTGAGGACTTTATTGGCGGCCTGTTCGGTCAGTGTTGCGATGTATTCGAGACGGTCCTGGGCATCGGTGATTTGCGATGTCGCGGCGTGCAGCGTGCGGTCGTAGCCCAGTTCGCGCAGCGAATCATGCAGCAGGCGGACAATGCCACCCAGTCGCTCGAACATCGGGTTATCGGAAGTCCTTGCTTTGGCAGCGTCATCTGGCTGTTGCTGTTCTGTGTGTTCCTGAGCCGGAGCGGTGCTCTCGGGGGTGGCCGCTGGCTTGGCGGCAATTTCTGTTTCTGCAGAGGTGGCAGTCCTTTGTGCGGCTACTTCTTCGAACAGCGCATCGAAATCATCTGACATGGCTGGTACTTCCCTGATTAGTTGTGCATTGAGTAGTGTGCGTGAGCCGATGGCGCTGACTGTCTCCGGAATCAATATGAGCGGCTATGGCACCATCGCTATTCGCATGAATGTCACGATAATACCCAATATCTGTGAGGGAATGGCACGGATTGGACACAAAACAATTACACAAGGGCAATTGCGTGCTTTTGTCCACATCGCCAGCCTGAAAGGCCTCGATTGACGTTGCTCTTGCCGAACGACTACACTTGCGATGTTTTGGTGCCCGCGCGTCGTCTCCGGCGCGCAGTTAAACGGGAAACACGCGTTCATCACGAACAGGCGTGTGCTGCCCCCGCAACGGTAAACAAGCGCAGAACGATTTCTGCCGGCCGCATGAAACGCCACTGTGCAGCAGCATGGGAAGGTGATGCGGTTCGACTTGTGAGCCCGGATACCGGCCAGAACAGGTGGTAGCGCGGTGCCGGGATAGTCCGGTGTCGTACTGCTGATTAACCGCGCCTGCGGGGAAGCTGGCGTGGTGCTCCCTTGCCTGATTGCCTTCCATGTCTAACTTTTGCCGTATCCATCCCCGTGCCTCCGCCCGGGCGTTGACCGCTGTTTCATTCGTCTCGCTTGTTTCTGTTACTACCGGCGCGCTGGCAGAGACCACCATTGAGCCCATCGTTGTGACGGCTGCCCGTATTGAGCAGAAGCAGACCGATGCTTTGCCGCATACCACCGTCATTTCCAGTGACACCATCCGCAATAGCCAGGCCATCGATGTGCCGACCCTGCTGCGCAATGAGGCTGGCTTGCAATTTACCCAGAGTGGCGGGCCGGGCCAGCTGGCTTCGTTTTTTCTGCGCGGCGCATCGCCCAGTCAGACGCTGATTCTGATCGATGGCGTACCGGTTCGGCGCGAAGGGTTTTCGGGTTCGGCGGCGATCGAACACATGTTGCCGGAGCAGATCGACCATATCGAAATCGTGCGCGGCAATGTCTCGGCAATTTACGGTTCCGGTGCCATCGGCGGCGTGATCCAGATTTTTACCCGGAAAGGTGATCGCACACCGGTCATCGGGGCTTCTGTCGAAGCCGGTTCGCGCGGTACGATCAATGTTACCGGTGACCTCTCCGGACAGAGTGACGGCACGCGCTATGCGGTCTCGGCGGCACGCTTCAGGACGGATGGTTTTTCGGCGATGAACACGACGCAATTTCCGAACGAAAATCCGAACAAGAATGGCTACGACAACACCAGTGTGTCGGCATCGCTGTCGCAACAATGGGCCAAAGGGCACGAAGCCGGTATCCGTCTGTATGCCAACGAAGGCAATTTCACCTACGACGGCGGCGGTTTTGGCGCGCCGACCGACCTCAACAAGGGCAGCTCGAAGCAGCAATCGCTGGCGCTGTTCTCGCGCGACAAGCTGACGTCGTCATGGACCTCGAACGTGACAATGTCGCAAACCCGCACAAGCAATCGCGATATCTCGATCAGTGCTTACGGTTACGACAGCCTGTACGAAAGTACCGCCAACCTGCTGCAATGGAATAACGAATTTGCACTTGCGTCTGACTGGACACTGACCGCCGGTGCCGACCTCGGCCATGAAAAAGCCAACGTCACCAACAATGATGGTTTTGCTATCACCGGCAATGCACCATCACGCTCGACATCGAGCGTCTATGGCGGCGTCAGCGGCAAGATCGCGGCCCATCAGGTGCAAGCCAACGTGCGTCATGATCAGGTCGACGGCTCCGGCTCAAAAACCACCGGTTTTCTTGGCTATGGCTATGCACTGACACCAGCGTTCAAACTGGTGGCCAGTGCGTCGACGGCATTCAATGCCCCGACACTGGCGCAAGTCTATGATCCCGACAACGGCAATGCCAACCTCAAGCCAGAGACCTCGCGCTCGGTCGAGGCCGGTGCGCAGTATGCGGTGGCAGGCACGCTGGTGCGCGCCACGGTATTCAAGACCCGCACCAAAGACCAGTTTGGTATCGATCCGGACAATTGCTTTAGCGGTGCCTATCTGTTTGGTTGCCCGACTTTCAACATCGCCCAGGCCAGCAATCGCGGACTCGAACTTAGCGCCAGCGGCCAACTGGCTGGCGTTGACCTGAAAACCAGCCTGACCTTGCAAGAGCCAGTCAACGATGCGACCCGGCAGATTCTGATTCGTCGTGCCCGCACGCTCGCTTCGGTGTCGGCGGCGCAAGCCATTGGCGCACTGCGGGTCGGTGCCGACGTGCAGTACAGCGGCAACCGCAACGATGGTAGCCGCTCGCTGGGCGGCTACGTGCTGACCAACCTGAACGCGCGCTATGCGTTGTCGAAATCGGTTTCGCTGTTTGCCCGGGTCGATAACCTGTTCGATCGCGATTATCAGACCGTGTACGGCTACAACCAGCCACCACGCGGTGTGTTCGCCGGTCTGCGCTGGCAGCAGTGAGGCCGCATTGAAGGTGCTCAGTGCGTAACGGCTCGCAGCGTGCCTGGCTAATCCTGTTGTCGATGGCCGCACTGGCTGCCGTCGCGATGGGACTAGCGGTCGCCTGCGGCAGCACCGGCTGTTTTTCCGGCTCGGCCGATATCCTGTGGGCCTTGCGCCTGCCGCGCGCGCTGTCGGCGTTTGCGGTGGGTGGTTTGCTGGCGCTGGCTGGCGCATTGATGCAAGTCTTGCTGCGCAATCCGCTGGCTGATCCGTATGTGCTGGGTGTCTCCGGCGGTGCGGCGGCCGGTGCGATGACGGCGATGTTGCTGGCGCCGGCGGCGCTGCTGGCCTGGAGCGCGCATCTTGGCGCGCTGGCCGGTGCGTTGCTGGCGACCGGTTTGTTGTTTGGTTTGGCCCGTGGCGCAATGCTGCACTTGTCGGGCGGTAGTTCCGGAATTCGTTTGATCCTGACCGGCGTGATGATCGCCGCCGGCTTTGGTGCCTGCATGACCCTGATGTTGACGCTGGCGCCGGACGCCCGCTTGCGCGGGATGATCTTCTGGCTGATGGGCGACCTCGAAAATAATTTGCTGTATGCGCCGGCCTGCATCGCGCTGCTGCTGGCACTGGTCTGGTCGTGTGCCAACGCGGCGCGGCTCAATGTGCTGGCACATGGCGACGCAGCGGCGCAATTGCTTGGCGTGCCGGTGCTGCGCTTGCGCGCCGTGACCTTGCTGGTGGCGTCGGTCGCGACTGCCGCTGCCGTGGCGGTGGCCGGTACGATCGGCTTTGTCGGACTGGTCGTGCCGCATGCATTACGCCTGCTGTTTGGCAACGACCAGCGCTTGCTGCTGCCGGCCTGCGCGCTCGGCGGCGGCATGGCGCTGGTGCTGGCTGATCTGCTGGCGCGTACTGTCGTTGCACCGACCCAGTTGCCGGTCGGCGTGATTACCGCACTGATCGGTGTGCCGGTGTTTCTGTTTCTGTTGCAGCGGAGGCGCGCATGAATTGCCTGCGCGCCGACCAGCTCGGCATTACGATTGGCAGACGGGTCCTGATCCGTGAATTGAACTGGCAAGTGAGTCCGGGCCAGTTCTGGTGCGTACTCGGACGCAATGGTGTGGGCAAGACCAGCCTGCTGCATACGGTCGCCGGCTTGCTGCGGCCATCGGCCGGCCGGGTGCTGATCGACGAAGTCGCCTTGCCGGCGATTCCGGCGTTGGCGCTGGCGCGGCTGCGTGGGCTGATGCCGCAACAGCATGTCGATGCATTTTCGATGTCGGTGCTCGAAACCGTGCTGATCGGTCGTACACCCTACCGGATTGGTCGCGGCTGGGATACCGGGGCCGATATCGCCGCTGCGCGCGCGGCATTGGCCAGTGTCGATCTGGGCAACCGTGCTGATAGTGATGTGCTGCAGTTATCGGGCGGTGAGCGGCAGCGCGTGGCGCTGGCCACGTTGCTGGTGCAGGCGCCGGCCATCCTGCTGCTCGATGAGCCGACCGCCCATCAGGATGTCGCGCACCAGTTGGCAATGCTGGACCTGATCCGCCAGCTCAGCTGCCGGCATGCGGTTGTGATGAACTGCCATGACATCAATCTGGCCGCGCGTTTTGCGACCCATGTGCTGGTGCTGGGCGACGGTTGCAGCTGGAGTGGGACGGTCGATGAGGTGCTGGTGCCAGCGGTACTGGAGCCGGCATTTGGTTGTGTTTTCCGGGTGCTCGAAGGGCTGGGAATGCGCAGCTTTATCGCCGGTTAGTGCAAGTGGTGCAATCACCGCAGGGCATTGCACCGACCGCGTTGTCGCAGGCCGGCCCGGACTCTTAAAACTCTTCCCAGTCGTCATTGCCAGCAACCGGTTTTTTGAGCGTCGATGCCGGTGCCGGTATCCTCGCTGCTGTTCTCAAGGCCGGCGTCTTTTTGGCCGCTGGTACTCGCCCAACTGCCACGGCAGCGATCCTCGCCGTGACCGGTGGAGTCGCTACACGCGCTGCGTCCAACCGGAAGATACTGACCACGCCGGACAAATGATGCGCCTGGTCCTGCATGCTTTGCGCAGCGGCAGCGGCCTGTTCGACCAGTGCCGCATTTTGCTGTGTGACGCCATCCATCTCGGTGATGGCCATGTTGATCTGCTCGATGCCACGGGCCTGTTCTGCGCTGGCCGACGAAATCTCGCCCATGATGTCGGTGACACGTTGCACGCTGGTGACGATTTCAGTCATCGTCACGCCGGCCTGATCGACCAGCCGGGAGCCGGCGTCGACTTTGTCGACCGAATCGCTGATCAATCCTTTGATTTCTTTTGCGGCAGAAGCCGAGCGCTGTGCCAGATGGCGTACCTCGGCAGCCACGACCGCAAATCCGCGGCCCTGCTCGCCGGCGCGGGCAGCTTCTACGGCGGCATTGAGCGCGAGGATGTTGGTCTGGAACGCGATGCTGTCGATCACGCCAATGATGTCGACGATCCGCTTGGACGAGTCGTTAATGGACGCCATCGTGCCGACGACTTCGGCGACGACAGCGCCGCCGCGCACGGCCACCGCCGAGGCACTGGCGGTCAGACTGTTGGCCTGGCGCGCATTGTCCGCATTCTGACGAACGGTCGAAATCAGGTCTTCCATCGAGGACGCGGTCTGTTCCAGCGAACCAGCCTGGGCCTCGGTGCGCGCGGACAGATCCATGTTGCCACTGGCGATTTCACCGGATGCGTGGGCGATCGTGTCAGTGCCGACGCGTACCTGGCCGACGATGTCGCCGATGCGATCGCGCATCGCCTTCAATGCAAACAGCAAGCTGGACTGGTCGTCCGGGCGCAGGACGATCTCTGCATTGAGGTCGCCGGCCGTGATGTTGGTGGCGACTTGCATTGCATACGCTGGCTCGCCGCCAAGTTGCCGTAGCAAGCTGCGCGTGATACCGATTGCGAATGCGATTCCAGCCAACAAGGCAATGCCGGAGAAAACCGCAATGAGGATTTGTCCTGACTGGTTGCGCCGGGCTACGGCATTCCCGGCTTCGTCGATGGCGGCGCGTTGCTGCGCGGCGAGTTTGTCGAGCGTAGTGAGATAGGCAGCCAGCGCCGGTTCAAGCTGGCCGGCGATGGCGCTCCTGGTGGCATCGTCGTTGCCTTCTTTTTTTGCGCTGAAGGCAGCGCTGCGGGCCTTGATGTAGGCGGCTCGGCGTTCGCCGATCTCGGTGTAGACCGGCACTTCGGCATCATTTTTCAGCGACTCGAGTTGTTTTTGGATATCACTGATGCGCGCCGTAGTCGCTTTGATTTCGCCTTCGGTCTTTTTTTGTACTACCTGGTCATTGCCATTGAGTACGCTGATCAGGCGCGCACCGTTGAGGTGGGTGGCGGCATGCCACTCCTGCACCAATTCCGCCTTGTGCATCGTGGTTGAAATCATCGTGCCGGCGATCTGGTCGACGCCTTGCAGCGACCAGACGCCAACTCCGGCGGTGCCCAGTAGTAGCAAAAGAAAGGTGGAAAAAGCCAGCGCGAGCCGGGTCGCAACGGTCATTCGGGAGGAATTCATGGTGGCGTTATCTCCAGCAATGGAAACATCGTTGTGGTGTCTGCCCGGTGATTCAGGTAGGCGCTATGTTAATTGTCCTTACTGCGGCGCTGGCGGCTTCTTCTCGACGCATGCGCCACGGTTACGGTCGAATGAGGTGCCGTATTTATCCCGGCACCAATCATTCATATCGGTCTGCGGCGCTGCTTGTTGCGTTTGTTGTGCCGCCGTCTTTTGCAGGAAATCCTGCACCGCGGTGTCGCCAATGCGATAGCTCATCACCAGCAAGATCACGGTAATGACCACATTGGCGATGGCCGGTACCCGGATACGCGCAGCAGGATCATTCCAGAGTTTCCAGCTCCAGTAAATAGCCGGCAGCAACAAAAAGAACGAGGCTCCGGCGGCGGCCGGACTGACGCGCCAGATGCGTCGGGTCAGCCAGATCCACAGCACCAGACTGAGCAGTATCAGTAACAGGTAAATGACAATGAGCATCGGTATCCTTTCGTCGTCGACTAGTCATGATGGCCGCTTGCGGCGCGCACTATCAAGCTGGCGACACAGCAGTTCGGTGCCATCGAGCAGGCGCGGGCCGCTACGCGCCAGCCAGTCGGCATTGATAACAAACAGGTTGTTGCGCTGTACCGCCAGCATTGACGCAAAACGGCGCCAGCCGGCCAGTGCCAGGGCCTCGTCGTCGCCACCGGTGAGGATGACTTCGGGGTTGGCTTCCAGTACCGCTTCAGTGCCAACGACCGGGGCGAGCTGCGGTAGTTGCGCAAAAATATTGCTGCCACCGCACAGCCGGATCGCCGCCGTGACCATGCTCTTGCCGTTGAGTGTCATCAGCGGTTCGCGCCAGATCTGGTAGAACACGCGCACCGGCGCGCGCTGCTGGTAGGTATTGGCTAAAGTTTGCAGACGTGAACGGAAATTGTCGGCCGCAGCGTGGCCGATGGTCTCGCTGCCGGCCAGTGTTGCCAGCCGTTCGAGGGACGAGGCGATGGCCGCGAATGTACGCGGTTCGCTGTCGAACACGGCCATGCCCAGTCCGCGCAGACGCGCCAGTTGCGAGGCCGAATTGCCGCTGCCCCAGGCTACTACCAGATCAGGTTTGAGCTGGACGATGCGTTCGATATCAAGCGCCGCAGCACCGCCGACCGAACCGATGGCTTTGGCTGCGGCTGGAAAATCGCTGTAATCGCTGACACCGACGAGACGCGCGCCGGCACCGGCGGCAAACAGCAATTCGGTGACATGCGGTGCGAGGCTGACTATGCGGCGTGCCGGTCCTGCCAGCGTGACGAGGTGGCCGGCATCATCGGTCACGGCGACCGGGGCGGCTTGTGCGACGGCCCCGGTTGCGCAGAATAGCAACGCGATGAGGCTGCGCCAGCGTCGCGTCGTCATCACGGTCGTCACACTTCGAGATTGTCGATCAGGCGGGTTGCACCGAGCTTGGCGGCGGCCAGTATCACCAGCGGTTCGCCGCGCACGATCTCGTCGACGCCCGGTGTTTGCAGATCGGAGCGCCGGCGTACCGACATGTAGTCCGGTTGCCAGCCACTGGCGCTCAACAGACTCATTGCATGCCGTTCCAGTGCGACTACATCATGCTGGCCGGCGCGTACTTCGGCCGCCATTGCGTGCAGCGCCTGATACAGCTGGGGCGCGGTGGCGCGTTCCTGTTCCGACAAGTACATGTTGCGCGACGACAGCGCCAGCCCGTCCTCGGCGCGAAAGGTTTCGGCGGCGATGATGGTGGTGGGCAGCGCAAATTGACGCGACATATTGCGCACGATCATCAGCTGCTGGTAATCCTTCTTGCCGAACACCGCCACGCTCGGTT
Source organism: uncultured Burkholderiales bacterium (assembly GCA_903836575.1). Lineage (GTDB taxonomy): Bacteria > Pseudomonadota > Gammaproteobacteria > Burkholderiales > Burkholderiaceae_D > Actimicrobium. The sequence goes on along the minus strand of CAILRJ010000372.1, from coordinate 4,103 downwards.
GCACGCACGAAAACAGCTTGAGCACGACGGTGGTGACGCCGGTAAAAAAGCCCGGGCGGAATTCACCTTCGAGCGTATTGCCCAGATCGTCGGGCGGTTTCACGCGGAATTCCTGCGGTTCCGGATACAGGTCTTTTTCGGTCGGCGCAAACAGCACATAGACGCCTTCCTTTTCGAGTTTTTCGACATCCGACTGGAATGTGCGCGGATAGGTATCGAAGTCTTCGTTCGGTCCGAACTGCAAGCGGTTGACGAAGATTGACGCGACCACCGGATCACCATGTTTTTTGGCCAGCTTGATCAGCGACAGATGGCCATCATGCAGATTGCCCATCGTGGGAACGAAGGCAGTACGCAACTGGCCGCGCAACTGGTCGCGCAAATCGTCGATCGAGGAAATGATTTTCATGGGTATCCAAAAGCAGGGTGAAAAAAGGAAAAGAACAATCAGCCAGGCGAGTATGCCAGCCGGACATAGATGGGCGCAAACGGTTCGGCCTGGGTAATCTCGATCAGGCTTTCCTTGGCCAGTTCCAGCAGGGCGACGAAGTTCACGACCAGCACCGGAATGCCGCGCGAGGTCTCGAACAGGTCGGTAAATTCGACGAAGCGCTGGCTTTGCAGACGGCGCAGGATCGCGCTCATGTGCTCGCGCACTGACAGTTCTTCGCGGCTGATCTTGTGATGTTCGTTGAGCCGGGTGCGCTTGATCACATCGGCCCAGGCCGATTGCAGGTCGACCACGGCGACATCGGGCCAGCGCGTGACCAGTGTCTGCTCGATAAAAATCTCCGGCCGGAAATAATCACGACCGACTTGCGGCACCGCATCGAGCTGGTAAGCGGCCAGCTTCATCTGTTCGTATTCGAGCAGCCGACGGACCAGTTCGGCGCGCGGGTCGCCGGTCTCGTCGTTGTCGGCTTTGCGCGGTGGCAGCAGCATGCGCGATTTGATTTCAATGAGCATCGCTGCCATCAGCAGATATTCGGCCGCCAGTTCGAGATTGCTCAGGCGGATCTGGTCGACATAGGCCAGATACTGGCGCGTTACTTGCGCCATCGGGATATCGAGGATGTTGAAGTTTTGCTTGCGGATCAGATACAGCAGCAAGTCGAGCGGACCTTCGAACGCCTCCAGAAAAACTTCCAGCGCATCCGGCGGGATGTAGAGGTCAGTGGGCAGTTTGAATAGCGGCTCGCCATACAGGCGTGCGTAACCGTTGCCTTCTTCCGGAGCAAGCGCCAGCGCAGGACTTGCTGCCCGCATCGTTACAGCTTGTTCTGGTACACGTACGGTTGTTGTGCGACTTTCGAGTCGCTGGTGCGCTCCTGGCTATCGAGGTCGCGCGGCGCCTTGTCCCACAGCAGGGCGCGGCCGGCACGTTGCTGTTCTTCGAGTTGCGGATTTTTCTTTTTGAGGTCGGCGATGAAGAGCGTGATCTCGGATTCGTAGCGCTGGAATTGCTTGGTGAATTTCATGGGGCTCTTTGCGACTGGTTGGCGGCAACCGGCATTTTACCTTGTTCGTCGCTGCCAGCGCTGAAAATGCTGGCCAGGTGGAATGCCGCATCGAGGCTGTCGACGCAATGGGTTTCGCCCAGCCGGTCGAGGAAGCCGGAGCGTTCCATTTGCGCGCGCGGTTGCCGGTTGGCGCCGCACAGGATCAATTGCCCGCCATGCCGGTGCAGTGCCCTGCGCACCGCATCGAGCGCATCGAGGCCGGTCGAATCGATGCTGATCAGCTGATGCAGTTCGAGAATCAGCACCCGCTCCGGTACCGCCTGCGGCTCGATCAGCAATTCGAGCTTGCCGACCGCGCCAAAAAACAGCGAACCATAAATCGCATAGGCGCGCACGCCCGGCAGCTGGCGGCTATCCGTGAGCGGAACGATCTGCGTCAGGTCGGAAATCCGGTAAATGAAAAACACGCAAGCCAGCACCAGCCCGACTTCGACGGCGGTGGTTAGATCGATGATAACGGTCAGGAAAAACGTCGCCAGCATCAGAATGCGGTAGGGCAGCGATAGTCGCCGCAAGCGCACGAACTCGTGCCATTCGCCCATATTCCAGGCCATGTAAAGCAGGATGGCAGCCAGTGTCGGCAGCGGTACATCGTAGGCCAGCGGTGCCGCGAACAGGATCAGCAGCAACAGCGTGAGCGCATGCACGATGCCGGAGACCGGCGAGGTCGCACCGCTGCGGATATTGGTGACGGTGCGGGCGATGGTGCCGGTGGCCGGCATACCGCCAAAAAACGGCGTGATGAAATTGGCCACACCTTGCGCCATCAATTCCTGATTCGGATCATGGCGGGTATCGATCAGACCGTCGGCGATGCGCGCGCACAGCAGTGATTCGATGGCTCCGAGCAAGGCAATGGTGAGTGTCGGCGCGAAGAGTTGCTTGGCCAGTTCCCAGCTGAAGTCGGGTAGAACGAATACCGGCAAGCCCTGCGGAATACCGCCGAAGCGGCTGCCGATGGTTTCGACCGGCAATGCCAGCAGCGCACTGGCCAGCGTGGCCAGCAACAGCACCACCACGCTGCCCGGAATGATGCTGCAGCGTCGCCGCCAGTGCGGATGCGACAGGTCAGGATTGAGCGACGAACGTCCCAGCCGCGACCAGCCGATCAGCAGTAATAATGACAGCAGCGCCAGGATCAGCGATGGCCAATGCGTGGTCGGCGCATGGTGCGCCAGCGTCTGCAGCTGGGCAAAAAAATCACCCGGCATGCGGGTGATCCTGAGTCCGAAAAAATCCTTCAGCTGAGACAACGCGATCAGCACCGCAATGCCGTTGGTAAAGCCGATCACGATCGGTAGTGGAATGTAGCGGATCAGCGAACCGAGCCGGAAGGTGCCCATCGCAAACAGCAGGAGTCCGGCGCAACTGGTCGAGATCAGCAGATTGGCCAGGCCGTATTTTTCGATGATGCCGTAGATGACAACGATGAAGGCACCGGCCGGTCCGCCGATCTGCACGCGCGATCCGCCCAGGGCCGAAATCAGGAAGCCGGCAATGATTGCGGTGAACAGGCCGGCTTCCGGCTTGACTCCGGAGGCAATCGCGAATGCCATCGCCAGCGGGAGCGCCACGACGCTGACAGTGACGCCTGCAAGGATGTCATTGCGCAGGCGCTGCGGACTGTAGTCGGCCAGCGTATCGAGCAGGACAGGATGAAACCGGAAACGAAAGGATGCCATGCCATGTCCCTTGAAAAGCAGGCGACAGGTCTTGCCTGCGGGTCAGGCCATTGTGCACGTTAGTCGTGCCCGTTTTCAAGGAAAAGCGCTGAAGGAAACAGGCAAAGCGATCCAATTGTGCACAATCGAATCGCTTTGCCGTAGTGAGCCCGCGCGTTAGCTCACGCGCATCCCCGGTTCGGCACCTGGCCATGGCTGCAGGATGTAAATGCCGGGGCTGGCTTTTTCATCGGCAGCCGAGGCGGCCAGCACCATGCCTTCGGAAATCCCGAACTTCATCTTGCGTGGCGCGAGGTTGGCCACCATCACGGTCAGTTTGCCGATCAGTTCTTCGGGTTGATACGATGATTTGATGCCCGAGAAGACATTGCGCAGTCGGCCTTCGCCGACATCGAGAGTCAGCCGCAGCAGTTTGTCGGAACCCTCGACGGCTTCGCAGTTGACGATGCGGGCGATACGCAGATCGACCTTGGTGAAGTCGTCGATCTTGATTTCGTTGGTGGTGACGACCGGGGTGGCGACAACTGCGGCGGCCGGGGTCTCCACCGGCACGGCGACGGTGGCTGGCACCGGCGGCTCGAACAGCGCATCGAGCATCTTCGGATCGACCCGCTGCATCAGGTGCACGAACGGATGGATCTGATGCTGGTGCGGCAGCGACTTGCTGACATCGGACCAGGTTAGCGGCGCGATATCGAGCATGGTCTCGACCTGCTTGGCTAGCGCCGGTAACACCGGCTTCAGATACAGCGTCAGGAGCCGGAAGGCTTCGAGCAAGCGGCTGCAGACTTCCTGCAGGCGGTCATCGTTGTCCGTGTTCTTGGCCAGTTCCCATGGCTTGTTGGCATCGACATACGCATTAATGCGGTCGGCCTGTTCCATGATCAGGCGCAGCGCCTTG
>CAILRJ010000371.1 GCA_903836575.1 uncultured Burkholderiales bacterium | reverse complement strand
TCTGGTGATCATGCTCTCGCCGTGGCGGCGCGAACGGATTTTTGCCTACCTCAATCCGTGGGCCGAAGAAAACGCGCTCGGCAAGGCTTACCAGCTATCGCATTCGCTGATTGCATTCGGACGCGGCGAGCTGTTCGGCGTGGGCCTCGGTGGCAGCGTCGAAAAACTGCATTATCTGCCCGAAGCGCATACCGACTTCCTGCTGGCAGTGATCGGCGAAGAACTCGGTTTTGTCGGCGTGCTGGCGGTGGTGGCGATGTTCTACTGGATCATCAAGCGCTCGTTCGAGATCGGCCGCCAGGCCATTGCCATCGATCTGACCTTCGCTGGTCTCACGGCCAAGGGCATCGGCATCTGGATCGGCGTGCAAACCTTTGTCAACATGGGTGTCAACCTCGGCTTGCTGCCGACCAAAGGACTGACACTGCCGCTGATGAGTTACGGCGGCTCCGGCGTGCTGATCAATTGCATCGGGCTGGCCATCCTGCTGCGCATCGATTATGAAAATCGTCTGCGCATGCGCGGAGGCCGCCCATGAAAAAATTGCTGATCATGGCGGCCGGAACCGGCGGCCATATTTTTCCCGGTCTGGCCATTGCCGACACGATGCGCGCGCGCGGCTGGCAAGTCAGCTGGCTGGGCACCGAACACGGCATGGAAGGCGAGCTGGTACCAGCCCACGGACTCGAAATGGACCGCATCGTTTTTAGCGGATTGCGCGGCAAGGGCTGGCAGCACACGCTGCGCGGCGCACTCAAACTGGTGTCCAGCTTCTTCACTTGCTTTGGCATTCTGGCGCGCCGCCGGCCCGATGTGGTGCTGGGCATGGGCGGCTATGTCACAGTGCCGGGCGGTGCGATGGCGCGGCTGCGCGGTGTGCCGCTGGTGCTGCTCAATGCCGATGCGGCACTGCTGCTGTCGAACAAGACGCTGGTGCCGCTGGCCAGCCGCGTGCTGTTCGGTTTTCCGGCCGACTTCGGACGCGCTGCCGGCAAAGCCACCGTGACCGGTAATCCGGTGCGTGCCGAAATCCTGCAACTGCCGTTGCCGGCAGTGCGCTATGCCGGTCGCAGCGGAGCGCTGCAATTGCTGGTGATCGGCGGCAGTCTCGGTGCCAAAACGCTCAATGATTGTTTGCCGGCGGCGCTGGCACTGATACCGCTCGAACAGCGTCCGCGCATCACGCATCAATCCGGCAAGCAGCACATCACGGCGCTCACCGCGGCTTACGCCAACGCCGGTGTCGAGGCCGAAGTGGTGGCCTTCATCGACGACATGCCGCGCCGTTATGCCGGCGCCGATCTGGTGATTTGCCGCGCCGGTGCGATCACGCTATCGGAACTGACCGCCGCCGGCGTTGCCAGCGTGCTGGTACCGCTGCTGGCCTCGACCACCACGCATCAGCGCGACAACGCGCGCTGGATGGCCAACCAGCAAGCGGCGATCCATCTGCCGCAAGCCGACATGAACCCCACCCAATTAGCCGGGCTGCTCATGGCCATCACCCGCGAGCAATGCGCGACGATGGCGCAGGCAGCCCATGACAACGGACGGCGCGACGCCAACGACGCGATTGCCACCGTCCTCGAAGGATTAGCAAAATCATGAAACATAAAGTCAAACACATTCATTTCGTCGGCATCGGTGGCAGCGGCATGAGCGGCATTGCCGAAGTGCTGCTCAATCTCGGTTACGTCATTTCCGGCTCCGACCTCGGCAGCAATGCCGCGACCCGCCGCCTGGCCGAACTCGGAGCCAACGTTCTGCTCGGCCATGACGCGGCCAACATCGGTACCGCCGACGCCATCGTCACCTCAACTGCCGTCAAGGACGACAATCCCGAAGTCATTGCCGGACGTGAGCGGCATATCCCCATCGTGCCGCGCGCCTTGATGCTGGCCGAACTGATGCGTCTCAAGCGCGGTATCGCGATTGCCGGCACGCACGGCAAAACCACCACCACCAGTCTGGTTGCGAGTGTGCTGGCGCAGGGCGGACTCGATCCGACCTTCGTCATCGGCGGACGTCTGACCAGTGCCGGTGCCAATGCCAAGCTCGGTGCCGGTGACTTCATCGTGGCCGAAGCCGATGAATCCGATGCGTCGTTCCTGAACTTGTCGCCGGTCATCGAGGTCATTACCAACATCGATGCCGATCACATGGAAACCTACGAGCATGATTTCAACAAGCTCAAGCAGGCCTTTATCGACTTTACGCTGCGCCTGCCGTTTTATGGCATCGCCGTGCTGTGTCTCGATGATGTGCATGTGCGCGAAATCATGCCGCATATCCCGAAACCGATCATGACCTACGGCTTCCACAAAGATGCCGACGTGCGCGCCATTGATGCGCGCGCGGTCGGTGGCGTGATGGAGTTCACGGTCATTCAGGATGGCTATCCGGCTTTGCCGATCTGTCTGAACCAGCCCGGCATGCACAACGTCCAGAACGCCTGCGCAGCCATTGCGATCGCGCGCGAACTGAGCGTGGCCGACAGTGATACACAGAAAGCCCTGGCCGAATTCAATGGCGTTGGTCGCCGCTTCACCCGCTACGGCGAGATCGCCTTTGCCGGTCGCGATGGCAAACCGGGCGGCACCTTTGCGCTGGTCGATGACTATGGCCATCATCCGGTCGAGACCGCCGCCACGTTGTCGGCTGCGCGCGGTGCGTATCCGGGTCGCCGTCTGGTGCTGGCATTCCAGCCGCATCGCTACACCCGCACGCGTGACCTGTTCGAAGATTTCATCAAGGTGCTCTCGAGTACCGATGCGCTGGTGCTGGCCGAGGTGTATGCGGCCGGTGAACAACCGATCATCGCTGCCGATGGCCGGGCGCTGGCGCATGCGTTGCGCGTTGCCGGCAAGGTTGACCCGGTGTTTGTCGAGGCGATTGCCGACATGCCGGAAACCATCATGAACATCCTGCGTGACGGCGACGTCGTCATCACGATGGGAGCCGGCTCGATTAGCGGCGTGCCCGCCCGACTGGCCCAATTTTCAGCACAGGAAGCCGCATGACACTGACCACTCTCCCCACGCAATTCGGCAAGGTCGGCGTGCTGCTCGGTGGCCATTCGGCCGAGCGCGACGTCTCACTGATGTCCGGCAACGGCGTGCTGGCAGCGCTGCGCAGCAAGGGCATCGACGCGCATCCGTTCGATCCGGCCGAGCGTTCGCTGGCCGAGCTGGCGGCCGAACAGTTCGACCACGTCTTCATTGCGCTGCACGGCCGCTTCGGCGAAGACGGCACCTTGCAAGGCGCGCTGGAGTTGCTCGGCATTCCTTACACCGGTTCCGGCGTGATGGCTTCGGCGATTGCGATGGACAAGGTCATGACCAAGCGCATCTGGCTCAGTCATGATTTGCCGACCCCGCGTTTTCTGGTGCTCGATGCCCGGACCCCGGCCGACGTGCTCGATGAAGTGCCGCAAGAACTCGGTTTGCCATTGATGCTGAAAGCACCGCATGAGGGCTCGACCATCGGGATTGCCAAGGTGGTGGTCGATGCCGACATGCATACCGGTTTTGCGCTGTGCGCCAAGTACGACAGCGTGGTGCTGGCCGAAGAATTCATCAGCGGTCGCGAGATCACGATTCCGGTGCTCGGTTCCGGTCACGGCGCGCGTGCACTGCCGATTGTCGAAATCCGCGCGCCCGAAGGTAACTACGACTACGAGCACAAATACTTCAGCGACGACACCGTCTATCTGTGTCCGGCACCGCTGGCCGATGACGATACCGTCAGCTTGCAGGACCTCGCGGTGCGGGCCTTCAATGCCGTTGGCTGTACCGGCTGGGGTCGGGTCGACATCATGCTGCGCGCCAGCGACAACGCGCCGTTCCTGCTTGAAGTCAACACCTCGCCCGGCATGACCGGCCATTCGCTGGTGCCGATGGCGGCCAAGGCGGCTGGCATCAGTTACGAAGATGTCTGCGTCGAGATCCTGTCGACGGCCCGGTTGTATAACGCGCTTCCTTCTTTAACCTGAGCAGAACGGACCTGACACGATCATGTGGCAAGACATCAAATTGCTCAACGCAACTGCCAATACGCTGCTAGGCGCGCTGCTGCTGGTGCTGCTCGCCTCGGGCGTCTGGTGGATTGCGCAACGGCCGATGTTCACGCTCAAGGTGATCCGTGTCGACGGCATCGCCGATGTGCAGCTGCTGCATGTCAATGCGCTGACGATCAAGGCCACCGCACTGCCGCGCATCCGGGGTAATTTTTTCACGGCTAATTTGAACGCGGTGCGGCAGGCCTTCGAAGCGGTGCCATGGGTACGCAAGGCGAGCGTGCGGCGCGAATGGCCGAACCGGCTGGTGGTCACGCTCGAAGAGCACGAGCCGCTCGGCACCTGGGGCGACGAAGGCCGCTTGTTGTCGGTGGCTGGCGATGTCTTCACGGCCAATCTGGCCGAGGCCGAAGAGAACGGTCCGCTGCCCGAATTCAACGGACCGGCTGGCAGCGAAAAAGAAGTCGTCGCACTGTTTGCGCAGCTGCAAGCCTGGTTCGTCGCGGTCAATCTCGCGCCGGAAAGTCTGACGCTGTCGAGCCGCTATGCCTGGTCGGTCAAGCTCAATAACGGCATGACCGTCGAACTCGGGCGCGAACACAACAAGACCACCTTGCAGGAACGGGTGGCGCGCCTGATCGGTATTTATCCGCAACTGGTGGCACGACTGCAGGACCGTATCGACAGCGTCGACTTGCGCTATCCGAACGGCATGGCGTTAAAAGCCAGCGGCTTGGTTTCCGGCGCACTCAAGAGCGGGGCGGCACGCAAAAAATGAATTCCTTTACCCACAACGGCTTCAAGCACATCACCATCACGGCAAGCAGAACAACATGACAAAAGACGCAAAGAATCTGATCGTGGGACTCGATATCGGCACCTCGAAAGTGGTGGCCGTCGTCGCCGAGGTGATGCCAAATGGTCGCCATGAAGTCATCGGTCTTGGTCAGCACGAATCGAAAGGATTGAAGAAAGGTGTCGTCGTCAATATCGAAGCGACGGTTGAATCGATCCAGCGTGCGCTCGAAGAAGCCGAACTGATGGCCGACTGCAAGATCCGCAATGTGTATGCCGGGATTGCCGGCAGCCATATCCGCAGCTTCAATTCGAGCGGCATGGTCGCCATCAAGGACAAGGAAGTCACCGCCGCCGACGTGGCCCGCGTGATCGAAACCGCGAAGGCGGTCAACATCCCGACCGACCAGCAATTACTGCACACGGTGCCGCAGGAATTCATCGTCGACAACCAGGAAGACGTGCGCGAACCGATCGGCATGAGCGGTATCCGGCTTGAAGTCAAAGTGCACATCGTCACCGGTGCAGTGTCGGCAGTCCAGAACATCGTCAAGTGCGTGCGCCGTTGCGGCCTCGAAGTATCGGACCTGATCCTGCAGCCGATGGCCTCGGCCGACGCGGTGCTGACACCGGACGAAAAAGAGCTGGGCGTGGTGCTCATCGATATCGGTGGCGGTACCACTGACGTGGCGATCTTCACCGAAGGGGCGATCCGCCACACCGCCGTGATCCCGATTGCCGGCGACCAGATCACCAACGACATCGCGATGGCATTGCGCACGCCAACTTCGGAAGCCGAAGAAATCAAGCTGCGCTACGGCGTGGCCAAGCAAGTGCTGGCCGATCCGGGCGAGACGCTGGAAGTACCTGGGCTGGGTGACCGCGGTCCGCGCAATTTATCGCGCCAGGCGCTGGCCGCCGTGATCGAACCGCGTATCGAAGAACTGTTTGCGCTGGTGCACCAGGTGGTACGCGAATCCGGTTACGAAGAAGTGCTGTCGTCGGGCATCGTGCTCACCGGTGGCTCGGCAATGATGCCGGGCATGGTCGAACTGGCCGAAGATATTTTCCTCAAGCCGGCGCGCCTTGGTACGCCGGAATACAGCGGGCAACTGGCCGATGTCGTGCGCAGTCCGCGTTACGCGACGGTGCTGGGCTTGTTGCTCGAAGCGAAAAAACAATATTTACGAGGCAATGTCGTCACGCGCCAGGATGGGTCGGTCAAGGCGGTATGGCATCGCATGAAGGAATGGTTTTTGGGGAATTTCTAAGGACGCAAGCGTTACACGACGTCCGTTACATGAAGCTGGTTTGGTTGTTGAATTTGCAGTGATAAAGCTGTCGGTTTTAAAGACTTATTTTGAATAGTGAATTACCCCGCAGTTTCTAGTCGCTAGGCGTCACCGAGGACGTGATGCCTATCGACTGACAGCTGCTCACCCTTTAAGGAAACACCATGGAAATCGAACTGCTTGAAAATGCTTCACTGGGTACCGTGATCAAGGTTGTCGGCATCGGTGGTGCCGGTGGCAATGCGGTGCAGCACATGATCAACAAAGGCGTCTCCGGCGTCGAGTTCATCGCCGCCAACACCGATGCACAGGCGCTGAAAAATTCGAAAGCCCACAACGTTATCCAGATCGGCGAAACCGGTCTGGGCGCCGGCATGAAACCGGCAGTGGGTCGTCAGCTGGCCGAAGAATCACGCGGCCGGATTGAAGATGCGTTGCGCGGCGCGCACATGGTCTTCATCGCCGCCGGCATGGGCGGCGGTACCGGCACCGGTGCCGCACCGATCATTGCGCAGATTGCCAAAGAGCAGGGCGCGCTGACCGTGGCCGTCGTTTCGAAGCCGTTTTCGTATGAAGGCCAGAAGTGCATGGACATCGCCGACGAAGGTCTGGAAGCGCTGTCGCAGCATGTCGATTCGCTGATCATCATCCTCAATGAAAAGCTCGAAGAGATCTACGAAGACGACAGCATGATCGAATGGCTGCAGCATGCCGACGATGTACTCAACAATGCCGTCGCCGGAATTGCCGAGATCATCAACGTGCCGGGTCATATCAACGTCGACTTCAATGACGTCAAGACCATCATGGGCGAGCAGGGCAAGGCGATGATGGGTACGGCAACCGCTTCGGGTGTTGATCGTGCACGGATTGCGGCAGAACAAGCCGTGGCGTCACCGCTGCTCGATGGTATCGACCTGTCCGGCGCGCGCGGCGTGCTGGTCAACGTCACTGCCAGCCGCAGTCTCAAGGGCAAGGAAATCAAGGAAGTCATGGCCACCGTGCGCGCTTTTGCAGCGGCCGATGCCTCGATCGCACAAGGGATCGCTTACGACGATTCGATGGGTGATGATATCCGTGTCACCGTAGTGGCAACCGGTCTGGGCCGTGCCCGCAAGAACGTGCAACTGGTTCCTACGCCGATGCTGCGTACCGGCACCCACAACGAGCCGATGATTGGCCATGCCGCCATCAACTCCGGTATCGCCGGTTCGGCGATGGGCAACGGCAAAGCGTCGGGGTCGTTCGAAGGCCTGAAAGCGCCGGCAGTCTGGCGTCGCGAGTCGGCCTCGGAGACCGTCCGTGCACTGGAAAAAAATGGCATGGAAACTTACGACATTCCGGCATTCCTGCGCAAGCAGGCGGACTGACGCCCGGGCGCGGGTACTGTTTCAGTGTGCCCGCGCGAAACCGTGCATCATCAAGCGCGATTTAATTGTGTACTATCTAATTTCAACTCCAACACGAAAGGATCACCATGACCATCAAGATCGGCGACCACCTGCCGGAAGGCAAACTGGCAGAATTCATTGAAGTCGAATCCGCCGGATGTTCGCTCGGGCCGAATACCTTCGCGCTGTCGGACCTGACCAAGGGCAAGAAAATTGCCGTGTTCGGATTGCCGGGTGCTTACACGCCGACCTGTTCGGCACAGCATGTTCCAAGTTATCTGAAGCATGCGGCGGATTTGAAGGCCAAGGGCGTCGACGAGATCTGGTGTGTATCGGTCAATGATGCGTTTGTAATGGGTGCCTGGGGCCGCGAGCAAAAAGCCACTGGCGTGATCCGCATGCTGGCAGACGGCAATGCCGATTTTTGCAAGTCGCTCGGCCTCGACGCTGACTTCAGCAAGTTCGGCATGGGTACGCGTTCACAGCGCTATTCGATGCTCATCGATGATGGCGTGGTCAAGCAACTCAATGTCGAACAAGCTGGTAAATTCGAAGTCTCGAATGCCGAAACGATGGTTGGCCAGCTCGGCTGATTGATCGGTAGAAGGTGAAGACATGGCGCAGCGATGCGCCATTTTTGTTGGTTCCGACCGCACGCACGGACTTCTCTGCGTGTATCTGTATTGGTCACGCCATGCTCAAACAACGCACTATCAAACAACTGGTCAAGAGCGTCGGCGTCGGCCTGCATTCCGGCACCAAGGTCGCGCTGACGTTGCGTCCGGCTCCGCCCGATAGCGGCATCCTGTTTCGCCGCGTGGATCTCGATCCGCCGGTGGAATTGCCGGCCAGCGCAATCGGAGTTGGCGACACCCGGATGGCGTCGACACTGGACAATCAGGGTGTCAAGGTATCGACCGTCGAGCATCTGATGTCGGCCTGTGCCGGTCTGGGCATCGACAACCTGATCGTCGACGTCACCGCGGAAGAAATTCCGATCATGGATGGCTCTGCCTCGTCCTTTGTCTTTCTGCTACAGCAGGCCGGTTTGCAGGAACAGGAAGCAGCGCGCAAATTCATTCGCGTGTTGCGCAGTATCGAAGTCTCCGAAGGCGAGGGCGCGGCACGCAAATGGGCTCGGCTGGAACCGATGAATGGTTTCAAGCTGAAGTTTTTCATCGAATTCAATCACCCTGCGGTCGATGGCACCGGCCAGACCGCCGAGGTTGATTTCGAGATCGAATCGTATGTGAAGGAAGTGTCGCGGGCGCGCACTTTCGGTTTCATGCAGGATGTCGAAATGCTGCGCGGGATGGGATTGGCGCGCGGCGGCTCACTCGAAAACGCCATCGTCATGGATGAGTATCGCATCCTCAATACCGATGGCTTGCGCTACGACAATGAATTCGTGCGCCACAAGATCCTCGATGCCATTGGTGACCTGTACCTGATCGGTCATCCGCTGCTGGCCAGCTATGTTGCGCACAAGTCCGGTCATGGGCTCAACAATCAGTTGTTGCGGGCACTGCTGGCAGCACCGGATTCCTACGAGATTGTCAGTTTCGATACGGTCGAACACGCACCGCCAACCTATGTGCGTCAAGCGGCGCTGGAGTGGAGCAGGAACTAGTCGCGCACGCTTGCCGGCAGGCGTCTTTTCTGGTGCTTGGTTATCCACTGCAGTTGATTATTCACTTGGCCGGTAAATCAATACGTCATGCGGATCGGCGGTGAAGTGCATGGTAAAAATCTTACGGATCAGGATCGCGGCCGGTTAGCCAGAGCATGGATGGCACTGAGTAGCGTGGCATTGCGCGGGGTGTTTTCCAGCGTGGTTTCGAGTTGCGTCAAGGCCGATACGGCCGGGTCCGGTAATCTAAGCTGTTTCTGCGGAAGCGGATTGTCACGCGGGCGACCAACTTGCACTTTGAGTCTAATTGCATTAACTTGCCAGCCACGCTGAAGCAATGCATCCTGAAGTTTTGGTAGTTGTTGCTTGAGCTTGGACGCCAAGGCTGCGTTGGGTGTCGACAGCACTAGTTGATTCGACTCGAATTGCAGAACAGCGCAGCCAGCAAACATCGCCGGTAACGTCGCGGCACAATCTGCCTGCAAAGTCATCATGCGCGTAATCGATGGCAGCAGCGCCGCCATCTTGTCATGGTTTTGCAAAAAATCGGTGATCCCGCGCGAGGTCGGTTTTTTCCGGAGTGTGGTCCTGGCGGGTACGAAAGTGGAGGGGCGGCTCATCGTCGAACCTTACCATAATTGGTCCGGCTGTTGCCCGCTCCGCAATCCAATTGCCGGGGTGATGTCAGGACATTTCTAGTGGTTTGTGCGTGTGCTCACGGCATCACGGAATTAACGGAGTCGAGATGCAAATCATTATGCTGCACCCGCGTTTTACGCAGGCCCGATCGCTCACGCTCACGTTCAGGCACTGGTTGCTGGCGTTCGCGCTGCTTCTGGTGCTGGTGCTTGGTAGTGCAGCGGCAATGACCTGGTTGACGCTCACGCAGGTGCTGGATATGCATTCGCCGCTGGTGCAAAAACTGCTCGATAGCGGCAATCAGGGTGAGGCTGCGCGCAACGATCGCTATGTGCGCGAAAATATCGCCGCGATGGCAATCAAGCTAGGCGAAATGCAAGCCCAGTTGATGCGACTTGATGCGCTCGGCGAACGGGTTCAGGGTCTGTCCGGAGTGAAACCGGAAGAATTCAATTTCAAGGAATTGCCGGGCCGTGGCGGGGCCGCACCGTCGGGCTCTCGCGTCGCTCCGGCGCTGGGCATCAGTCAGTTCCAGCAAGCGCTCAATGCGCTATTCGTCGATATCGAACACCGTTCCGATTACATGAATGCGGTCGAGACCACGCTGATGTTCGACAAGATACGCAGCAAGTTGCTGCCGACGATACAGCCGGTCAACGTGTCCTACAACGCTTCCGGTTTTGGCTGGCGCATGGATCCGTTTACCGGCCGCAGCACTTTTCACGAGGGGATTGATTTTCCGGCATCGACCGGTACGCCGATCATCGCGGCGGCGGGCGGCGTTGTCATTGCGGCCGAATTCCATTCGCAGTTTGGCAACATGCTGGAGATCGATCACGGCAACGATATCGTGACCCGTTACGCGCATGCGTCGCGTCTGCTGATGAAAGTCGGCGACATTGTGCAACGGGGCCAGCATGTGGCCGACATTGGCACCACCGGCCGTTCGACGGGCGCGCATCTGCATTTCGAGGTGCTGGTCAAGGGCGTTCAGCAGGATCCTCACAAATTTCTGATCGCTGGTTCGGGGCAGGCTGCTGTGTCGCAAGTGACGCGAAAATAATTGGTAATTATTAGTCAGCTATTGTTTCCCTGCCCGTAACCACAACGTTCGCAATACCGCATGATAGACTCACTTCCTTTTCCGCTAACGTCCGTTCCTGTCGCGCCCGGCTTGCTCGTTGAGCTTGCCGTATTTTAGCGGAATCAACGGCGCCTATTTTAGAATCCAAGCATGTCATTACTGACCCAGATTTTCGGTAGCCGCAACCAGCGCCTGCTCAAGCAATATCAAAAAACGGTACGCGAGATCAACGCGATGGAACCCGTCATCGAGAAACTGTCCG
>CAILRJ010000370.1 GCA_903836575.1 uncultured Burkholderiales bacterium | reverse complement strand
CGCACGGTTTCCGTAATTGGATTCCAGTTCACTTTCAACTCCGGCACCGGCGCCGGCGATGGCGGGATGGCACGGCTGAACCACCATCCCAGTGTGGCCAATGCCAGCGTGCCGACGGCAACCACTTCGACACCCCACGGCTTGCTGACGATCAGCAGCGCACCCAGCACTTCGCCCAGCAGGATGCCGACGAAGGTACCGCTCTCGACCAGCCCGTTACCGCCGACCAGTTCGGAGCGCTTCAGATGCTGCGGCAGGTATGCGTATTTGACCGGCCCGAACAAGGTCGAATGCAAGCCCATGCCGACCAAGGCAAGCAGCAGCAACGGCAGGTTATGCGTGATCCAGCCGATACCGGCGAGCGCCATGATCGCGATCTCCAGCAACTTCACCAGCCGCGCCACCCGCCCCTTGTCGAACTTGTCCGCCAGTTGCCCGGCGGTGGCCGAAAACAGCACGAAGGGCAAGATGAACAGGCCGGGAATCAGATTCGTCAGCAGGACCGGATCGAGCGTGGTCCAGCTCAGCGCTTCGTAGGTCAGGATCGTCAGCAGCGCCGTCTTGAAGACATTGTCATTGAGCGCGCCCAGAAATTGCGTCCAGAAAAACGGCGCAAAGCGGCGCTCGGCCAGCAGCGCAAACTGGCTTGGTGCAGGCACCGCCGGTCGTGCGGAATTCAGGCGATCAGCGCAGCCAGCGCGGCTCCGCTCAGGTAGGCGTTTTCAATCTTGCCGGCTCCGTCGAGTCCGGCAGAAAACCAGTCACCGCAGGCACCGATACGCAATTTTTTGTTCCACAGACAATCGTCTTTCAACGGAGTGGCGGCCTTCGAATAGCGCCAGCGGTGCACCGTCGCAAACACCGGCTGGACCTGACTGCCGGTGGCTTCGTGAAAGGCCTTCAGCAATTTTTCACGGACCCGGTCCGGCTCGTCTTCCAGATGCTCGATGCTCCATGCCGCCGAGGCCTGACCGATCCAGTGTTCGCCCGGACGACGTCCCGGTTTGGAGGCATCATGCGCCAGCCAGGACAAGCGCGAATTACTGACCCAGGCGCCGTCGTAGCCCAGCTCCAGCGAATCCTGGAACGCCGCCATCAGGGTCCAGCACGGCACCAGCAATGCCTTGCCGGCCGCCTTGGCAAAAGCCGGCACGACGGACAGCAAGGTCGTCGCCTGATCGGCCGGCACTGCCACAATGACCGCATCGAATGGTCCTGCGCTGGCAGCGATGGGTACCGTATCGCAATGCACGGCCAGCAGCCATTGCTCGCCCTTGCCGGTTTCGATGCGTTCGATCTGTCCGACCTGCTGTCCGGTACGCACGTCCAGTCCTTGAGCCAGATGCACCCCCACCGAGCGCATGCCCGGCACGCCAACGTGACGGTTTCCTGACTTGCCTGCCGCTGTGGACTTGCCGTGATCAAGCGCCACGAACTTACCTTTCCATGGCGCGACCCAACCGGCTTTGGTCCAGGCAGCCACATCGGCTTTAAACGCCGCGCTGCTGGCAGTAAAGTACTGGGCACCATGATCGAAGCCGCCGAAGTCGGTCTGGCGCGTACTCATGCGGCCGCTGACCGCATGACTTTTTTCATACACGGTGACGCAATGTCCCTGGTCCTGCAAGCGACGGGCACAAGTCAGGCCGGACAGTCCGGCCCCGATGATAGCGATATGCATGGTGCTAGCTCCCTGAGCGGACGATCAGCATCGAACGTCCTGGTACAAATGAAAATGCCGTTATCGACCGCCTTGTTCAGCGTGCCAATAACGGCGCTGCAATAATGCTGTGAACAACTATCCGGTAGTAAATTATTCGTCGCCTTCGACAGGCCAGTCGCGGATATAGGCCTTCAGCATTTTATTTTCGAAACTCTGGGCTTCGACGACCGCCCGGGCGACATCGTAAAACGAGATCACGCCCAGCAGCGTCTTGGCCTCGAGTACCGGCACATAGCGCGCATGACGCTCCAGCATCAGACGGCGCACTTCATTGATTTCGGTTTCCGGCGTGATCGTGATCGGATGGTCGTCCATGTGCTTGCGCACCAGGCTCTTGCCAATTTCACCGCCATTTTCATGCAGCGTTTTCATGACTTCACGAAAACTCAGCATACCGACCAGTTCGCCGAACTCCATGACCACCAGTGAACCGATATCTTTTTCGGCCATCGTGATGACGGCTTCAAGCATCGCTGTTTCGGGAGTGACGGTGTAGAGGATGTTGCCCTTGACCTGCAGGATTTCAGATACTTTCATTTTTCGTGTCCCGACTCGTTGTTGTTCTGTTGATTGCAATGTAGCGTAAGCAGGTCCAAAAATCTAGCGCACTCCCACGCACTTTCGGCGTAACCGCGGTCAAGTGCTAGGATTCAACCCTTCCAGACAGGAGAGACAGCCCAATGAGTAGTCCACACTACCCCGGTTTCGATACGCTTGCCTTGCATGCCGGTGCCGCCCCTGATCCCGCCACCGGTGCACGCGCCACGCCGATCTACCTGACCAGCTCGTTTGTCTTCAAGGACTCCGACCATGCGGCGTCGCTGTTCAACATGGAGCGCTCCGGCCATGTCTATTCGCGCATCTCGAATCCGACCAATGCGGTGCTGGAAGAACGTATCGCAGCGCTGGAAGGCGGCGTCGCCGGGATTGCCACGGCCAGTGGTCAGGCCGCAATGCATCTCGGACTGGTGACGATTGCCGGTGCCGGTTCGCATATCGTCGCTTCGCGCGCGCTGTACGGCGGCTCGCACAATCTGCTGGGCTACACGCTCAAGCGCTTCGGTATCGAGACCACGTTCGTCGACCCGCGTGACCTCGACGCCTGGCGCGCTGCGATCCGGCCGAACACCAAGGTGCTGTTTGCCGAAACCCTCGGCAATCCGGGACTCGATGTACTCGACATCGACCGCGTCGCGGCGCTGGCGCATGAACACTATTTGCCGCTGATGGTCGATGCGACCTTCACGACGCCGTATCTGTTGCGTCCGTTCGATCACGGCGCCGACCTGGTTTTCCATTCCGCCACCAAATTCCTGTGCGGCCACGGCACTGCCATCGGTGGCCTGCTGGTCGATGGTGGCACCTTCGACTGGCAACAGGCGTATGAAAAAACCGGCCGTTTCGGCGAGCTGTGCGAACCCTATGACGGCTTCCATGGCATGGTGTTTTCGGAAGAGTCGACGGTAGCGCCCTTCGCGCTGCGGGCCCGCCGCGAAGGCTTGCGCGACTTCGGCGCGGTGATGAGTCCGCACAACGCGTTCGCGATTTTGCAGGGCATCGAAACCCTCGGCCTGCGCATGGACCGGCACGTCGCCAATACCCGCAAGGTGGTCGAGTTCCTGCTCGCGCAACCTGCCGTGGAATCGGTCTCGTATCCCGAGCTGCCATCGCATCCTGACTACGAGTTGGCCAAAACATTGCTGCCCAAAGGCTGCGGTGCAGTCTTCACGTTCAATATCAAGGGGGACCGCGCAGCCGGCCAGCGCTTCGTTGAGGCACTGAAAATTTTCTCGCACCTGGCCAATGTCGGCGATGCGAAATCGCTGGTCATCCATCCGGCCTCGACCACGCATTTCCGCGTACCGAACGACCAGCTGCTGGCCTCCGGCATTACCGAAGGCACGATGCGTCTGTCGATCGGACTCGAAGATATCGACGACCTGATCGAGGACCTGGCCATCGGCCTGAAGGCCTCGCAACGTAGCCCGAAAGGAGCCTGACATGCTGCTCGATGTACACGGCCACGCGGCCTATTGCTACACCGGCGGAAAGTCATTCGATGCTGCCTTGCCGACCGCTGTTTTCATTCACGGTGCGCAGCACGACCATTCGGTCTGGATTCTGCAGACGCGTTACTTTGCCCATCACGGTTTCGGCATACTGGCGATCGACTTGCCGGGCCACGGCCGCAGCAAGGGAGCACCTTTGGTTTCGGTCGAAGCGATGGCCGACTGGCTGCTGGCGGTGCTCGATACGGCCGGCGTGACGCACGCGATGCTGATCGGTCACAGCATGGGCTCGCTGATCGCGCTGGAAACGGCGCGCCGCGCGCCACACCGGGTTGCCCGGCTGGCGCTACTGGCTTGCGCCTATCCGATGAAAGTTTCGGAGGCGCTGCTCGACGCGGCACTGCATGACGAGCCGCGTGCCATCGACATGGTCAATGTCTGGTCGCATTCCGGCATCGCACAAAAACCGTCGTCACCGGGGCCGGGATTTTCAGTTACCGGTGGCAATCAGCGATTAATGCAGCGACTGGCCGCCGGCAATCCGGCAGCACTTTTCCATACCGATTTCGTGGCTTGCAATAGCTATGCGCAAGGAAGGGAAGCGGCGGCGGCCGTGACTTGCCCGACGCTGTTCCTGCTGGCGCAACAGGACCAGATGACGCCAGCGCGTGCCAGTGCAGCATTGATCGCGGCAATCCCGGCGGCACGGGTCGAGCGCCTGGCCGATTGTGGCCATGCGCTGATGGCCGAGCAGCCGGACGCGGTACTGGTGAGTCTGTTCCGGTTCGCACTGCAGAATCCTTAATCCGACCAACTCTCAGGGTGTCGCCGCACTGAGTTTGAACGGCCGCACCGGCTCCTGATCAAAGTATGCCGCGAGGCTCTGATCGAGACCGCGTTCGATCGCGCTTTCGACATGCGTTGCCAGCGGTGACGCGCTGAATGCGTCGAACACGAACACCTGATACACATCGCCCAGCTTGAGCTGCTGCGGATTGACCAGCAGGGTCCAGCGGTCAAGGCTGCCGTTGTCTGATTTTTTCCAGCGCAGTCGCCGCTTGGGCTCCTCGTTGCGGATGCGTCCGACCCAGCCGGCATCGAGCATCTGCTCCAGCAATTGCTCGGACTCGTCAAAACCAAGGTGGGTACCGTTGCGAATCATCGTCGCATTGACTTCGGCTGAACTGGCAACGCTGCGCGCACGGTACAGCATGCGCAGGATATCGATCGCATCGACAAACGCACTTCCGGGCCGCGCGACATGCCACCAGCGTTCGTATTTGACGACTGGCAAGGCCGCTGCCAGCAACGCGCCTCCGAGCGTGATCATCCAGAACATGTAGATCCACAACAGAAAAATCGGCACCGCCGCAACGGATCCGTACACCATCGTGTAGGTCGGGAACCGCACCACGTACGTGGCGAACAGGCGCTTGGCAATTTCGAACGCGACGCCTGCCAGTAAGCCACCCCAGAGCGCATCGGGCCAGGCGACAGGGCGATTCGGCACCGAGACGTACAACAGCGCAAAGGCACCGGTTGTCAGTGCCACCGAAATGACCGTGTAGGCTACCGCTCCGATCATCGGGATGGTCAGCACCACACCATTGGTCGCCTTGAACAAGTAGGAAGTCAGTGAAATCGAGACGCCGATCAGCAGCGGTCCGAGCGTGACGATGGCCCAGTACACCAGCACCCGCTGCAGAAAAGGCCGACTCACGCGCACGCCCCAGATGCGGTTGAAGACCCGGTCGATGGTCGACATCATCGCCACCGCAGTCACAATGAGCACACCGCCACCGATGGCCGACAGGCCGGTCGACTTGGCGGCAAACTGGGTCAGATATTCGAGGACGGTATTGGCGATCGCCTTCGGCATCAGGTTCTGGGTGAAATAAGCTTCGAGCGAAGTGCGAAAAGTATTAAACAACGGGAAAGCAGTAAAAATTGCCAGCGCAATGGTCAGCAATGGCACCAGTGCCAGCACCGAGGTGAAGGTCAGACTGCCGGCGACTTGCGGCAAATGCTCTTCGTCAAGGCGGCGCGCAGCGAAGCGGAACAGGTCGCGTAACTGGGCCCAGGTCAGGCCGCGTATCAGAGAAAAACGGGTGGATCGTGTCATGCAAAAAAACTCGGTCTAGGTGGCTGGCAGCAACACGTGCGTGATGCAAAACGGGATGCAAAGCGAAATGCAAAGCGCCCTATAATATCGCGGATGAACTCACCTAACTTGCCCATTCTGGTTTTGTATTACTCCCGTCACGGTTCAACCCGCAAGATGGCCGAATTGCTGGCGCAGGGCATCGAAAGTGTCGCCGGCTGCGACGCACTGCTGCGTACCGTGCCCGCAATTTCCACCGTGACCGAAGCCACCGAGCCCGAAATTCCCGTACAGGGCGCACCGTATGTCGAATTGCAGGACCTGACCGATTGCGCCGGCCTGGCCTTCGGATCACCGACCCGCTTCGGCAACATGGCCTCACCGCTCAAATATTTTTGGGATGGCACCAGCGCACAATGGCTGGGTGGCGCGCTGGCCGGCAAGCCGGCCTGCGTGTTCACGTCGACCGGCAGTCTGCATGGCGGTCAGGAAAGTACGCTACTGACGATGATGATGCCGCTGCTGCACCACGGCATGATGATCCTCGGCCTGCCTTACACGCAACCGGAACTGATGACCACCAGCACCGGCGGTACACCGTACGGAGCCAGCCACTGGTCCGGCCTCGACGGTAACCATCCGATCTCGGACGACAGCCGGATCCTGACCATCGCGCTCGGCCGGCGACTGGCTGAAACCGTGCAAAAACTACGCTCTCACTAATGCAAACTTCTTTTCAAAAATACTGTTACCAGGCCGCTGTCGCCAGCCTGGTCGGCCTGATCGCGCTTGGTATCCTCTGGGAATTGTGGCTGGCACCGCTGCGTCCGGGCGGTTCATGGATGGTGCTGAAGGTCATCCCGTTGCTGTTGCCTTTGCGCGGCGTACTAAAGCGTGACGTATATACGCTGCAATGGTCATCAATGTTGATCCTGATCTATTTAACCGAAGGTCTGGTGCGCGCAGCCAGCGACAGCGTTCCGCTTTCTGCGACACTCGGATGGGTCGAAGTCGCCCTGGTCTGTATTTACTTTTTTTCGGTAATTTATTATCTGAAACCGTACAAAAAAGCAGCCAAAAAGATGACCCGCGAAACGATTGCCAAAGCCACTGAAAAAGCCGCCAAATGAATGAATTCCTAGAACAATGCCGCAGCGCCATCGGCGCGCAATACGTCATCGCCGAATCGGCCGACATGGCCACTTATCTGACCGACTGGCGCCGCCGTTTCACCGGCAAGGCACTGGCCGTGCTTAAACCCGGCAGCACCGATGAAGTCGCAGCAGTCGTGCGCCTATGCAATACGCACCGGGTACCGCTGGTACCGCAGGGCGGCAATACCGGTCTGGTGCTGGGCAGCGTGCCCGACGAAAGCGGCAAGGCGGTCGTGCTGTCGCTGACGCGACTCAATGCCATCCGCGCAACCGACCTGATCAATAACACCATGACCGTCGAAGCCGGCTGCATCCTGCAAAACGTACAGGAAGCGGCCAGCGCGGCTGACCGGCTGTTCCCGCTCTCGCTGGCGGCCGAAGGCAGTTGCACGATTGGCGGCAATCTCGCCACCAATGCGGGCGGTACGGCAGTCCTGCGTTACGGCAACATGCGTGACCTGTGCCTGGGACTCGAAGTCGTCACGGCGCAAGGCGAAATCTGGAGCGGCTTGCGTGGCTTGCGCAAGGACAATACGGGATTTGATCTGCGCGACCTGTTCATTGGTGCCGAAGGGACGCTGGGCATCATCACCGCTGCCGTCCTGATGCTCTATCCACAACCCAAAGCCCGCCTGACCGCACTGGCAGCAATGAACACGCCCGAAGATGCGTTGCGTCTGCTGACGCTGGCGCAGGGACATTGCGGTGCGACGCTGACTGGCTTCGAACTGATGTCGGACTTCTGCCTGCAACTGGTGGCCACGCATTATCCGCAGATGAAGCTGCCCTTTGCGCAATCGTCACCGCAGTATGTGCTGCTCGAGTTGTCCGACAACGAATCGGCCGAACACGCCGAAGCATTACTGGAGCGTCTGATGGCGGACGCGTTGGAGCAGGAAGTGATTCACGACGCCGTGGTTGCTTCGTCGATTGCGCAATCGAAAGCACTGTGGCAGTTGCGCGAACACATTCCGCTTGCGCAAGCCGACGAAGGCAAGAACATCAAGCATGATGTGTCGGTACCGATCTCGGATATCGGCGCGTTCATCACGCGTACCGACGCGCTGCTGGCCGCCGAATTTCCGGGCTGCCGGCTGGTCACTTTCGGCCATCTCGGCGACGGCAACCTGCATTACAACGTCTCGCCGCCGGCTGGGGAAGCAGGCGATGCGCTCATTGCCAGTCAGACCGATGTCAACCGTGTCGTGCATGACAGCGTCGACCATTTCGGCGGTTCGATTTCAGCGGAACACGGTCTCGGGGCCATGAAGCGCGATGAGATCCGTCGCTACAAATCACCGGTCGAAATGCGCCTGATGGAAAGCATCAAGAGTGCGCTCGATCCGCTGAACCTGATGAACCCAGGGAAAGTGGTCTGACCGTGGCGCGCATGCTCCCGTTTCAACGCAGCTTGCTGGCCGTACTGATGCTCGCTGCAGGTGTGTCTGCTCACGCTACGTTCCGGTGCGACACGCAAGGCAAGGTGACCTACAGCGATGTGGCTTGTGACGGTTCACTTGCGGTACCGGCCACCGACTTGCGCACGCCTGCCACCATCAAGGCAGAGCAGGATAACGCGCTGCGTCAGGCCGCAGCAGACAAGCTCCGATTGCAACGCCTGGAAGCGGCACGCAACAAGCTCGAACACGCAGAACGCAAGGAACGCCTGCATGCCAGCGCCGTCGCCAGTGCCCAGCGCCGCAAGTGCGAAACGCTGGCGCAGCGCCGCAAATGGGCCGATGAAGATGCCGCTAGCGCATCGGGTCGGCGCATCGAGAAAACTAGTCGCAAGGCACGCCGGGTCGCCGAACAATACGTGCTTGAATGCCCGTCTTGACGACATAATCTGTTCTCAGGACAACCGTCCATCGGTTCGCTGCTGCCCGGCGAAGCGACCGATCCCCTCGCCCCCCACTCCAGGATGACCATGCCAAAATTTGCTGCCAACCTCACAATGATGTTTACCGAAGTTCCTTTTCCACAGCGTTTTGCGGCGGCCGCGGCAGCCGGTTTCAGCGCGGTCGAATTTCTGTCACCGTATGAATATCCGCCGGCAGACGTCGCGGCATGGTTGCAGGAAAACAAACTTGAGTGTGTCTTGTTCAATTTACCGACTGGCGACTGGGCGAACGGCGAGCGCGGCATCGCCGCCTTGCCCGGTCGGGAAGAGGAGTGTCGTGCCGGCGTCGATCGCGCGATCGAGTACGCGCTGGCGCTCGGCACGAAGCGTCTGCACATGATGGCCGGCGTGATGCCTGCCGGCGCCGATCCGGCCGCGCACCACGCAACCTATCTGGCCAATCTGCGCGATGCCGCGCACGCCGTCGATCAACACGGCCTGATGCTGCTCATTGAGCCGATCAACCGGCGCGACATTCCTGGCTATTTCTTGCACACGCAAGCACAGGCGCACGCACTGCGGGAAGAGTCCGGCGCGGCCAACGTCAAGGTGCAGATGG
This sequence comes from uncultured Burkholderiales bacterium, assembly GCA_903836575.1. Lineage (GTDB taxonomy): Bacteria > Pseudomonadota > Gammaproteobacteria > Burkholderiales > Burkholderiaceae_D > Actimicrobium. The sequence continues at coordinate 16,516 of CAILRJ010000370.1, read as the reverse complement.
ATTTTTATCATGCGCAAATTGTCGAAGGCGACCTGGCCACTACGTTTAAGCAGTGCCTCGCCCACATCGGCCATGTACAGATTGCCAGCGTCCCCGGACGCAACGAACCCGACGATGGCGAAATCAATTATCCGTATCTGTTCCGGTTGCTCGACGAACTGGGATACGACGGCTGGATTGGTTGCGAATATCGTCCGCGCGGACGCACCGAAGACGGTTTAGGCTGGCTGGCAAGTGCCCGACCAACCCGGTGATAACGCGCTGACAGCGCAGCAACGATCTGCTGCCCGGCGTTGTGATCGCTGAACAGTTTACTGGAAGCACATATCAGTGCTGAGTCCTTTTGCACTTTCAAGGACTGCCTGAAGTCCAATGCGTAAAATTAAAACAAGTTCATTCGAATTAATACGCAAGCGGTTTATTTTTGTGTCAGGAAACGATCGCTATCATGGCATCCGTGTGCAAAATATTTGCAAGCTATCGCAGTCATCGGAGCTGAATTGCCCGGCGTCGGGCCTACCCAACGAAAGGACAACTCGCCGATTGGTCTATGCAATACAAAATCAAGAGGTGATGCAGGAGACTGGTCTGCCCTACTGGAATCGAACCAGTAACCTATGCCTTAGAAGGGCATTGCTCTATCCAGTTGAGCTAAGGGCAGATGGAAATAGACGGGATGGATAAGTTTCGCAAATATTGAATAACGCTTGCTACTCTGACCGCAACTTTCTTGAGCGGTTGAGCTTAACGTAAACGAAAAAAAGCGGGTTGTCGTTAAACAACCCGCTTTATATTTCTGGTCGGAGTACAAGGATTCGAACCTTGGACCCCCTGGTCCCAAACCAGGTGCGCTACCGGGCTGCGCTACACTCCGATAGACAGAATCATAGCGGGCGAGCCTCTTTTGGTCAATGGTTTGAAGGCTTAAATTTGCATCCGGGATGACCGCTGCCTCTTATTTAACCAACTCGGTCCTGACTGGCATCGAGCATGTAACCGACACTGCGCACGGTTTTGATATAGCTGGCAGCCACACCAAGTGATTTTCGCAAACGCATGATGTGCACATCGACGGTACGCTCTTCCAGGAAGGCCTCATCGCCCCATACTTTGTCCAGCAGTTGCGCGCGTGAAAATATCCGCTCAGGATGCATCACCAGAAATTTAAGCAACCGGAATTCAGACTGATCGAGCTTCACAGCCGTATCCGCGACCATCACCAGATGACGCCCTGAATCGATCACGATCAGACCACACACATCGACCAGGCTCGCAGTGTCAGGGCGATGACTGCGCAACAGGGAATGAATACGCGCAATCAGCTCACGCGGAGAAAAAGGCTTTGTCACATAATCATCGGCGCCTGCGTTCAGACCACGGATCTTGTCTTCGTCCATTCCGTTTGCCGTGAGCATGATGACCGGCAGTGCCGAAGTTGACGCGGTGCTGCGCCACTCTTTAAGCAGCTCCAGACCGGAGCCATCCGGCAGCATCCAGTCAAGCAAAACCAATTCCGGTAGTTGGCTGGCAATGGCCACGCGGGCGTTTTGTACAGTGGCCACGTTGTGTGAAGAAAAACCGGCATCGGCGAGTGTGAATTGCAGTAACTCGGCAATACCGGGTTCATCTTCGACGAGCAGGATTTGATAACGGGAATTGTCCATTCTTTCCTGACGTGCACGGCCGAAGCCGGGAGGGACTGCAGAGTAGTCCGGGATTGTCGGTGACTATCCCGGACCAGATCGACTGCGATGGCAAACAGGCTCGCCAATCGTGGCTCGCCCATCACATATCGTGACATCCTTCAAGCCGGCGTCACCTTGTCGGCAATCCGGCGTGCCATCGCCTCCGCAAGTACGGCCGTCTTCGCTTCGACCATCACTCGAATGAGCGGCTCGGTTCCCGATGCACGAATCAATACCCGGCCGGCGTCACCCAACTCGATCTCGACGGCGTCTTTTTCAGCCAGCATCGCGGCACTGTTCATCCAGTTGAACCCGGCACTAACACGCACGTTAATCAATGACTGCGGATACATCGCAATATCTTCGGTGCACTGGGCCAACGTCTTGTTACTGCGCTTGAGGGCTGACAACACCTGCAAAGCGGAAACGATGCCGTCGCCCGTCGTGTGCTTGTCAAGAAACAACAGATGGCCCGATCCTTCCCCCCCCAATGTCCAGCCGCGCTCCTGCAAGACTTCGAGCACATAGCGATCCCCTACCTTGGCACGGGCAAATTCAATCCCGAGCCCGCGGAAAGCAACTTCGAGTGCCATGTTGGTCATGAGCGTACCGACCACACCGGGCACGCCTTGTGTCAGCAGGCGATCCCTGGCCATCACATACAACAGTTCGTCACCGTTGTAGATGCGTCCATTGGCATCGACCATTACCAGACGATCGGCGTCGCCATCGAGTGCAATGCCGAGGTCTGCGCGGTTGTCACGTACTGCGCGCGACAAAGCTTCGGGTGCGGTTGCACCAACCTGATCGTTGATATTCAGACCGTTGGGCTGATTGCCGATGGCGATAACTTCCGCGCCGAGTTCATGCAATACATGCGGGGCAATGTGGTACGCCGCGCCATGAGCGCAGTCGACGACAATCGTCATGCCCCGTAAATCCAGAGCGTTCGGAAATGTGCTTTTACAAAATTCGATGTAGCGCCCTTGCGCATCATCCAGACGTTGTGCCTTGCCAAGCTTATCGGAAGAGACGCAGCCAAGCGGCAATTCCAGTTGCGCTTCGATTGCTTCCTCAACCGAATCAGGCAGTTTGTTACCTTGGGACGAAAAAAACTTGATGCCGTTGTCATCATACGGATTGTGCGATGCCGAGATAACCACACCTGCAGAGAGGCGCAAGGCGCGTGTCAGGTAAGCCACTGCTGGTGTCGGCACGGGTCCGGCTAGCATCACGTCGACACCTGCTGCGGCAAACCCGGCTTGCAGTGCAGCTTCCAGCATGTAACCGGAAATCCGGGTGTCCTTGCCGATCAGCACTGTCGGTTTACCGCTATCTGATGCTGTCAACACTTTGCCGGCGGCATAGCCCAGTCGCATGACAAACTCCGGCGTAATCGGTGCCTGGCCAACCTTGCCGCGCACTCCGTCGGTACCAAAATATTTACGTCCCATCGTGATCCTCTGCATTCATTGTTATTGTGTCGCTGCGCGCCAGACTTTCAGGGCATCGATGGTTTCTGCCACATCGTGCACCCGCAGAATCGCCGCGCCATTAGCCGCAGCAACGAGCGCGGCGGCAAGGCTGCCAGCTAAACGCTGTTCGACTGGCCGACCGGTAATACTGCCCAACATGGATTTACGAGACAGTCCTGCCAACAATGGCAGACCCAGACTTGTGACAATCGGCCGGATATTTTTCAACAAGGCGAGATTATGCTCCAGCGTTTTGCCAAAACCAAATCCCGGATCAATACTCAGTCGCTCGCGCCTGATTCCACAGGCCTCCATCTCAGCAATCCGTTCTCGCAAAAAATCACTGACCTGCTGGACTACATCCTGATAGGTCGGATTCAGCTGCATGCGTTGCGGATCGCTCACCATGTGCATGATACAAAGCGCGCAGTCACTTTCCTTGACTGCAGTCAATGCTGCAGACTCCCTGAACCCGGAAATGTCATTGATCATGTCGGCTCCTGCAGCGATGGCCTCGACCATCACCGCCGGCTTGTACGTATCGATCGACAGCGGCTTGCCACAATCACGCAAGGCAAACACGACAGGCAAGATGCGGCGCAACTCCTCGTCCAGCGGCAGGGGCGTGGCACCTGGACGCGTCGACTCACCACCAATGTCGATGATGTCTACGCCCGCCTCGATCATTTGCTCGGCGCGGGAGATAGCTGCTTCGAGGGAGTGGAAACGGCCTCCATCAGAAAAAGAATCTGGCGTGACATTGAGGACGCCCATGATCAGCGGCATGCCACCATCCTTGAGCGAAAAGCGATATCGGCCGCAGTGGAACATCGTTGTGTTCATAATTCCAGACAAAATAAAAGGGTGAGGATTACTCCTCACCCTTGGTGACTCTAAACGAGGGACTTAGGCTGGTGCGGTCGCTGTCGGCGTCACATCGCCACCGGTAGGACCATCCGAAGTCTGGCGTCGTGGTGGCACACCGGCTTTTGGCAGACGTGGCTCGCGACCTTCCATGATGTCGTTGATCTGGTCTGCATCAATGGTTTCCCACTCCAGCAGGGTCTTGGCCATCAACTCGACTTTTTCACGATTTTCTTCGAGCAAGCGACGCGACAGGGCGTACTGGCCGTCAAGAATACTGCGAATTTCAAGATCGACTTTTTGCTGCGTAGCTTCCGAGACGGTCTTTGCTGACATCCTGCCGAAATATGCATCCTGCTCGGTGTCCTCGTAGACCATCGTTCCCAGGCTTTCGGACATACCGTAACGTGTCACCATCGCACGTGCCAGTTTGGTGGCGCGCTCGAAGTCGTTTGATGCACCGGTCGACATCTGGTGCATGAAAATTTCTTCTGCGATACGGCCACCGAACAGGATTGCAATCTCTTCCAGCATCTTGTCTTTATACAAGTTGACGCGATCATGTTCCGGCAACTGCCAGGTCAGACCCAATGCAAATCCACGCGGCATGATGGTGACTTTGTGGACCGGATCTGCTTTCGGCAATAACTTCGCAACAACAGCATGGCCCGACTCATGAAACGCCGTATTGCGGCGCTCTTCCTCGCGCATGACAGCCGACTTGCGCTCGGGACCCATGACGATCTTGTCCTTCGCATCTTCAAAGTCCTGCATTTCAACCAGACGCTTGTTACGGCGCGCGGCAAACAGCGCTGCCTCATTGACGAGGTTAGCCAAGTCTGCACCCGAAAATCCTGGTGTACCACGGGCAAGGATATCAGCCTTGACGTCAGGGCCAATTGGTACCTTGCGCATGTGTACATACAAGATCTGTTCGCGGCCACGGATATCCGGCAAACCAACGACAACCTGGCGGTCAAAGCGGCCAGGACGCAGCAGCGCTTTGTCGAGGACATCAGCACGGTTGGTCGCTGCAATGACGATCACGCCGGCATTTGCTTCGAAACCGTCCATCTCTACCAGCAGTTGGTTCAATGTCTGTTCGCGCTCATCGTTACCACCACCCATGCCGGCACCGCGGTGACGACCGACCGCGTCGATCTCATCAATAAAGATGATGCACGGCGATTGTTTCTTTGCATTTTCGAACATGTCACGAACACGTGACGCACCGACACCGACAAACATCTCAACGAAATCGGAACCCGAAATTGTAAAGAACGGTACCTTTGCTTCGCCAGCGATTGCCCGGGCCAGCAAAGTTTTACCGGTGCCAGGGGGACCGACCATCAAGACACCGCGTGGAATGCGGCCACCGAGTTTTTGAAATTTGGTCGGATCGCGGAGGAAGTCCACAATCTCCTGCACTTCTTCCTTTGCTTCGTCACAACCAGCGACATCGGCGAAAGTGACGGCGTTGGTTGTCTCATCGAGTTGTCGTGCTTTTGACTTGCCGAACGAGAACGCACCGCCCTTCCCTCCGCCCTGCATTTGGCGCATGAAAAAGACCCAGACACCAATAAGTAGCAGCATCGGGAACCACGAGATGAAAATCTGAGACAGGAACGACTGCTCTTCAGGCTGCTTGACATCGAACTTGACGCCATTGTTCACCAGATCACCGATCAGACCACGATCGAGATAGGTAATAGCGGTCCTGATTTTTTTACCATCCGTCGTCGTCGCCGTCAGAGTGCGATCTTCGATGGTAGCGTCCTTGATACGCTTGGATTTAACCTCATCCAGAAAATCGGAGTAAGGCACAACCGTCGCTCCGCCCGAAGCTGTGCGACTGTCGAACTGCTTGAACACCATGAAAAGCACCATGGCGATGACGACCCAGATGGCGGCCTTGGAAAACATATTATTCACTAGAACTCCTTGGACGCGCGTAGCGCCATATGCCTGATGTGCAGATTTTATTCTACCCGTAATAAATATTACCCACTACGCACGACATTGGGATAAAGCCCTTAAAAATCAAGGGTCCAATGGCAACTTTTGCAATGAAACTGGATTTTTTACACCTTTGCCAAGTAAAAAGATCTCCGAAGATTTATCTTTACTCGCTTTGGGTTTCTTGGGAGACACCGTTTTGAATTCGCTGCGGAATTTCTCAACTATCTGACTATACCCTGATCCGTTAAAACATTTGACGAGCAGGGCTCCGGAAGGTTTCAGGTGCGCTTGCGAAAACTCGATGGCCAAGTCGATGATATGTTCCATCCGTGCCGCGTCGGCACTCGCAATGCCAGACAGGTTTGGTGCCATGTCCGACAGCACGACATCGACTTTACGACCCGCCAGGATTACTTCAAGCTGTCGCAACACTTTGTGATCACGGAAGTCACCCAAAATGAAATGAACATCGGCAATGGGCTCCATCGGTAACATATCAAGGCCAATGATAATGCCGTCGATACCACCACCCGCCTTGCCCGATAATTTGTTACGCACATACTGCGACCAGCTACCGGGAGTTGAACCCAGGTCGACAATGATCTGCCCGGCCTTGATGAGCTTGTCGCCCTCATCAATTTCCTTGAGCTTATAGACAGCACGGGCCCGATAGCCTTCTTTTTGCGCCAGCTTGACATACGGATCATTAATGTGATCGTGCAGCCAGTTTTTGTTTAATTTGTTCTTTGCCATTCGCGTAGAATACTGCTTTTAAGGGATTTTTTATGTTGAAACTCACACCATCGGAGCGTAGTGCGCTTCGTGCCGAAGCGCATGCGCTGAATCCGATTGTCATCATCGGTGAGGCGGGACTGACTGAACCGGTACTCAAAGAAATTGACAGCGGCCTTGATGCACATGGACTGATCAAGGTCCGCGTTTTTGGCGATGACCGCGAAGCGCGCATCGGCATGTATGAGACGATTTGCGACAAACTCGGTGCCGCGCCCGTACAGCATATCGGGAAACTCCTGGTGATGTATCGCGCTAAAAAAGAAGCCGTCAAGGAATTGCGTATCGACGGGAAAAAAGGTCGTGGCATGCGTGAGGTCACCATCGTCAAGCCTAGCCCGAGTGGTACCAAGCGTCCATCAGTCACCAAGGTGATGGTCAAGGGCAATGAGCGTGTCACACAAGGTGGATCCATCAAGCGTGCCAAGCCTCGTCAAACCAGCGCCAAGAAATCGTCGCTCGGTCAGTAAATATTACAGAAGGCGGGATGGCCTGAAAATACCAGCCCCTCCCCCGTCATCTGACCTAAATTTTCGTCCCGGCCTGATCGCTCTTCAAGACCAACGCAATTCCCGCCAGGCTCTGAATCAAATACAGGCCGCTAGCAACGCCATGCAAAATACCGAATTGCATGCGCGCGTCCGCTGAAAACACCCCTCCCGGGGCAGCTTCACGCAATGCTGCCATCATCGGCTGCAAACCAAAATAGCCGACTAACGTACATCCAAGCATAACTGCAGTCAATTTGAACAACCACCTGCGCGCATGCGATGCAGCGACAGTACTGGCAACCAATGCAAACACCAGCACGGCCATCACCACCGATAACCATGCCTCGACCCGAAACAATTTTCCAGCAATCGTGCCCGCCAGCACCCGATCTGCCAGCGACATGAACAACGTCGGCGCGACCAGATAACCGATTGTCCACAGACTGCCGACCCACAAGGTAATGACCAGCAAACGCAACCGTGCGGCAATCATCATCGGTTAGACGTAACGCACTTCGAGCACTTCATATTCGCGCACGCCAGCAGGCGCTTGCACGCCAACCACATCACCAGCAAGCTTACCAATCAGTGCGCGTGCGATCGGAGACGTCACCGAGACTTTCGAGAGCTTGAGGTCTGCCTCATCGATACCAACGATCTGATAAGTTACCTTGGCACCCGTTTCGAGGTCTTCCAGATGAACGGTCGAACCGAACACGATGCGGCCATCGGCTTCAAGTGTCAGCGGATCGATAATCTGCGAGGAACCAAGTTTACCTTCGAGGTCGGAAATACGACCCTCAATAAAACTCTGTCGCTCCTTGGCTGCATCGTATTCGGCGTTTTCTGACAAGTCGCCCTGGGCACGCGCTTCGGAAATCGCGTTAATGATGGATGGACGTTCTTTAGTTTTCAAGCGATGCAATTCTTCCTTCAGAAGTTGCGCGCCAAATTTTGTAATGGGTACGGTACTCATAAGTCTCTTTTTAATCAGTTAAAAATCACAGAGGCCACAAACAGCCCCGGAAAATCCGGGCGCCTTATGTGACCTCTGGAATGGTGTTCAGATCGTTCGTGCAACGACCTTAGTGTAAGGTCTTATGCAGTCCCTGTAAATCATAGACATGCAACTGATCCAGATGTGCCATGCCCGCTACAGCAGCTTCAGCACCAGCGATCGTCGTGTAAGTCGTCACCCGTGCCGCCAGCGCCGAGGTCCGGATTGCGCGCGAGTCAGTGATGGCGTTGCGCTTTTCTTCGACGGTATTGATGACCAAGGCGATTTCATTATTCTTGATCATGTCGACCACATGCGGACGTCCTTCAACCACCTTGTTGACGGTGGTCACAACGATGCCCGCCTCGCGAATTGCCGCTGCCGTCCCTTTAGTAGCCGCTACCGAAAAACCGATCTTGACCAGCGCCGCCGCGATCTTTACCGCGCGTGGCTTGTCGCTGCCCTTGACGCTCAGGAAAACCTGACCCGAAGAGGGCAACTTGACGCCGGCGCCGAGCTGCGACTTGACGAACGCTTCGCCGAAGGTCTTGCCAACGCCCATTACTTCACCGGTTGATTTCATTTCCGGTCCGAGAATAGTATCGACGCCAGGGAATTTAACGAACGGGAACACGGCTTCCTTGACGCTGAAATACCCGGGCACCACTTCGTCGTAAATACCCTGACTATCAAGCGATTGACCGACCATGCAGCGCGCAGCAATTTTTGCCAGTTGCAAACCGGTTGCTTTTGATACGAATGGCACCGTACGCGAAGCACGCGGATTGACCTCCAGCACGAACACTACATCCTGCGACACGCCATCAATGACCTGCTGCTGGATCGCAAACTGAACATTCATCAAGCCGACCACATTGAGACCCTTGGCCATTAATGACGTCTGGCGCTTGATCTCGTCAATCGTCGGCTGGGACAACGAATACGGTGGCAACGAACAAGCTGAATCGCCCGAGTGCACACCAGCCTGCTCGATATGTTCCATCACGCCACCGATGAAGGTACGTGTTCCATCGGACAGGCAATCCACATCGACTTCAATGGCATCGTTGAGGAAACGATCAAGCAATACCGGCGAATCATGCGACACCTTGACCGCTTCACGCATATAGCGCTCGAGGTCACGTTGCTCATGAACAATTTCCATCGCCCGCCCGCCCAGCACATACGACGGACGTACCACCAGCGGATAACCGATTTCCTGTGCCAGCAGCAAGGCATCGGCTTCGGTACGGGCGGTACGGTTTGGCGGCTGACGCAAACCGAGATCTTTCAGCAATTGCGAAAAGCGTTCGCGATCTTCGGCAGCGTCAATCATGTCCGGCGAGGTACCGACGATCGGTACGCCATTGGCTTCGAGGTCCAGTGCCAGCTTCAACGGGGTCTGTCCGCCGTACTGGACGATGACGCCATAAGGCTTTTCCTTGTCGACGATTTCCAGCACGTCTTCCAGCGTCAATGGCTCGAAATACAGCCGATCGGACGTGTCGTAATCGGTCGAAACCGTTTCGGGATTGCAGTTGACCATGATGGTTTCGTAGCCATCTTCACGCATCGCCAACGCGGCATGCACGCAGCAATAGTCGAATTCGATACCTTGGCCGATACGGTTAGGACCGCCGCCCAGCACCATGATTTTTTTCTTGTTGGTCGGTGCCGATTCGCACTCTTCTTCGTACGTCGAATACATGTAGGCGGTGTCGGTCGAAAACTCGCCGGCACACGTATCCACCCGTTTGTAGACCGGACGAATATTGAGCGCATGACGTTGTTCGCGCACGATCTTGTCGGTGGTCTTGAGCAATTTGGCCAGCCGGCGATCGGCAAAACCCTTTTGCTTGAGCTTGAACAGCGTGGCCTTGTCGAGCTCATCGAGGCTCTTGGTTTCCAGCCACAATTCGAGATCGATGATCTCTTTGATCTGGATCAGGAACCACGGATCGATGTGCGTCAACTGATGCACTTCTTCCATCGTGAAGCCTTGGGCAAACGCATCGCCGACGTACCAGATCCGGTCCGGGCCCGGCTCGCCGAGCTCTTCCTCGATGGTCTCGCGGTCGGTAGTTTTTTCATTCATGCCATCGACGCCCACTTCGAGTCCGCGCAAGGCTTTCTGGAAGGACTCCTGGAAGGTACGACCAATGGCCATCACTTCGCCGACCGATTTCATCTGGGTCGTCAGGTGATGATCGGCCGTCGGAAATTTTTCGAACGTGAAGCGTGGAATCTTGGTGACGACGTAATCGATGCTCGGCTCGAACGAGGCCGGGGTCGCGCCGCCAGTGATGTCGTTGCGCAATTCGTCGAGCGTGAAACCAACCGCCAGCTTGGCTGCGATTTTGGCAATCGGGAAGCCGGTGGCTTTCGACGCCAGTGCTGACGAGCGCGAGACGCGCGGATTCATTTCAATGACAATCATGCGGCCATCGACCGGATTGATCGAGAACTGCACGTTCGAGCCACCGGTATCGACGCCAATTTCACGCAGTACCGCGAGCGACGCGTTACGCATGATCTGGTATTCCTTGTCGGTCAGCGTTTGTGCTGGTGCGACCGTGATCGAGTCACCGGTATGCACGCCCATCGGGTCGAGGTTTTCGATCGAGCAGACGATGATGCAGTTGTCCATCTTGTCGCGCACAACTTCCATCTCGAACTCTTTCCAGCCGAGCAGCGATTCTTCAATCAGCAGTTCGGTGGTCGGCGAGGCTTCGAGGCCGCGTTTGCAAATGGTTTCGAATTCTTCGGAGTTGTAGGCAATACCTCCGCCGCTGCCGCCCATCGTGAACGATGGACGAATGACGATCGGAAAGCCGAGCGTCTTTTGAACAGTCCACGCTTCATCGAGCGTGTGGGCAATGCCGGAACGGGCCGAACCGAGGCCGATGCGGGTCATCGCTTCCTTGAACTTGGAGCGGTCTTCGGCCATGTCGATGGCTTCGGGGGAGGCGCCGATCAACTCGCAATTGTATTTGGTCAGCACGCCATTGTGATGCAGGTCGAGCGCGCAATTGAGCGCAGTCTGGCCACCCATTGTCGGCAGGATTGCATCCGGCCGTTCCTTGGCGATGATGCTCTCGACGACTTGCCAGGTGATCGGTTCGATGTAGGTCACATCGGCCATCTCCGGGTCGGTCATGATGGTGGCCGGATTGCTGTTGACCAGGATTACGCGATACCCTTCTTCACGCAATGCCTTGCAGGCTTGTGCGCCGGAATAATCGAATTCGCAGGCCTGACCGATGATGATCGGACCCGCACCGATGATCAGGATGCTTTTGATGTCAGTACGCTTTGCCATTATTGTTTTTCCATTCTTGCGTTAGCCCGGGCGCTTTTCATCAGGTCGACGAAGCGATCAAACAGGGGCGCAATATCATGCGGGCCGGGTGATGCTTCAGGGTGACCCTGGAAGCAGAACGCCGGTTTATCGGTACGGGCGAATCCTTGCAGCGAGCCATCGAACAGCGACACATGCGTGACACGGCAATTGGCTGGCAGCGATGCCGGGTCCACCGCAAAACCGTGGTTTTGGGAAGTAATCAGTACTTGCTTGGTGTCGAGATCCTGCACTGGATGGTTGGCACCGTGATGACCGAACTTCATTTTCAGCGTGGTCGCACCGGAGGCCAGCGCCATGATCTGGTGACCCAGGCAGATGCCGAAAGTCGGAATGCCGAGTTCGATCAGTTCGCGCGAGGCAGCGATCGCGTAATCGCATGGTTGCGGATCACCCGGACCATTCGACAGAAAAATGCCATCCGGATTGAGCGCCAATGCATCGGCGGCAGTCGCCTGCGCCGGCAGCACCGTCACTTTGCAGCCACGCTGCGCCAGCATGCGCAGGATGTTGAATTTGACGCCGTAGTCGAACGCCACCACATGAAATTTCGGGGTGTTTTGCTGACCGTAGCCAACACCGAGTTGCCATTCTGTTTCAGTCCATTCGTACGACACCTTGGTTGAGACGACCTTGGCCAAGTCCATGCCATTGATACCGGCGAACGAACGGGCCAGCGTCAGTGCCTGTTCGACCGTCACATCGGCACCGGCGACAATCGCACCGCTCTGGGCACCTTTCTCGCGCAGGATACGCGTCAGCTTGCGCGTATCGATGCCGGCGATGGCAACGATGTTTTCGGCTTGCAGATAATCGGTCAGGCTTTGCTGCGAACGGAAGTTCGATGCCATCAGCGGCAAGTCGCGAATCACGAGACCGGCGGCATGAACCCGCGACGATTCGACATCTTCGGGGTTGATCCCGGTATTGCCGATATGCGGGTACGTGAGCGTGACGATCTGCCGGCTATAACTCGGGTCGGTCAGGATTTCCTGATAACCGGTCATCGCCGTATTGAAGACGACCTCACCGATCGTGTGGCCGGCAGCGCCAATGGAAAAACCCTGGAAGATCGACCCGTCTGCAAGAGCAAGGATGGCTGGAACTGCGGGGCCAGAAAAGAATGGCGGCAAGGGGTAACTCCTGATGTGGTTACCGCCGCGCTGCATCGCGCCGGAGTGCCCGCGCGCGTCTTACCACGGCTGGGCGCGCGGAAAATGGCGTGGTCATTCAGGGGCGTAAAAGAGGTGTGCGCTACGGCGGAATAAAATGGGCTAAACCGCCGGATTATAGCCTACAAGGAGGCCGGGGCAAACCGGAAAAACACCGGCGAGTAAGAATTTCTCGCCGGACAGGTCAACCCGACCGGACTAGTCGTCCAGCATTAGCCAAGCAGTGCGGCAATCCCTGCCTTGGCAACTTGCGCATCTTCCGACGATTTGACACCGGAGACACCGACCGCACCAAGGCATTGACCGTCAATCATGATTGGTACGCCGCCTTCGAGCATGCCTTCGAGCTTCGGTGCCGTGATGAACGACATCCGGCCGTTGTTGATCATGTCTTCGTAGATCTTCGATTCGCGCCGACCGAGTGCTGCGGTACGGGCCTTGGCCGGAGCGATGTCAGCCGAAATCGGCGCCGTACCATCAAGACGCTGGAACGACAGCAAGTGACCACCATCATCGACAATCGCAATGGCGACAGCCCAGTTGTTGGCAAGCGCTTCAGCTTCAGCAGCAGCGGCAATTTTTTTGACATCAACGAGGGACAATATTTGCTTGGATTGCATCACAACTCCGGGATAAAAAAAGAGCCTCGATTGTACGATAGACAGCTCGGGCAAATCAGATCGGAGTGGAATAACTTTTGACAGGTTTTAATGATTCGGTTACCTTGGACAATCGAAAAAAAACCGCGCCCAATTTTGACGACAAGCAGCCCTCCCCGCCGAGTTTTCCGCCAGTTCATTTCCAGCTTTCTATTGGTTGCCGCCTGCGCGTCAGCCACGACTAGTTTGGCAGCCGACATTTCCGCGCCGCCAAAAAGTGTCGCCTTGGCCCGACTGCAAACCCTGAGCGACCGCGCATCCGAACTGGCACTGAGTGCGCTCGGTCTGATCGGTATTCGTTACCGCATGGGTGGTGACACCGCCGAAAGCGGATTGGATTGCAGCGGTCTGGTGCGACTGGTGTTTCAGGAAGCGTGGGGCGAGACATTGCCACGCACGGCCCTGGAAATCAGCCGGGTCGGCGAGAAGGTCGATAGTCATGACATGCAGCCCGGTGACCTCGTGTTCTACAACACGCTGCGACGTGGCTTTTCGCATGTCGGCATTTACCTCGGTGATAACAAGTTCATCCACTCGCCCTCAGCCGGTGGTGAGGTCCGGATCGAAAGCATGGATATCAGCTACTGGAAAAAACGCTTCAATGGCGCACGCCGCATCAGCGATCCAGAGCATCCCTGAACGAACACATTCATACTGATCAGGCCGCCTCGCTACCGACGCGGCTTTTTTATTGCTCGCGCCTCGCCCGGAGTTTTTCCCGCAATTCGGGCAGCACCAGCGTGGTGGCTTGCTCACCTGCCAGGATCGCCAGATTGCGACCGGCAAAATCATTGCCTTTCATGCTGCCCAATTTCGGCACGATCACGATATCGGCATCCTTGAGCTCGACCCGGTTGATGCTTTGCCCCATGATCGCAAAGGTCTGCAAAACGACATCGACCGAACTCTGCGCAGCCTGCACATCCGGCTGGGTAGAAATATTGACTGCGATGACAAAGTCAGCACCCATCTCGCGCGCAAAGCGGACCGGCACTGGCGACACCAGACCGCCATCGACATACGCATGGTCACCAATCCGTACTGGCTGGAACACGCCCGGCACGGCCGACGAGGCACGCACTGCCAGCCCGGCATTGCCGCGCCTGAACAGGATCGCCAAACCGCTGTTAAGGTCAGCGGCGACCGCACCAAAAGGCAATTTGAATTTTTCGATGGGCAGATTGCCCACTGACTTGTTGACATAGTTCTGCAGCGCCTCGCCCTTGAAGACGCCACTGGCCTTCGCGAACAACGGCACGCTCCAGTCGGAAATTGCTGCCTCGTCCATCTCGAGCGCCATTTTTTGCAATGCGTAGCCGTTATTGCCCGCCGCGTACAGCGCACCGACCAGGCTCCCCGCACTGGTGCCAACGACAATATCAGGAAAGATGCCCTGCGCTTCCAGCGCCTTGATGACACCGATGTGCGCGAAGCCGCGCGCCGCGCCGCCGCCCAACGCCAGGCCGATGCGAATCGGATGCGGCGGCTTGGGTACGGCGATCGGCGTCACGGGAGCGGGCGGCAAGGACAGGCAACCGCCCATTAGCAAAGTCGTAGCAAGCAAGGCAAGACGCGTCGACAAATCAAAGGACATGGATTGGGTAGAGGCAATAGGTAGGAAGGCGCAGATCATACTGCGAAAGCGATCTGACAATTACGATACATAAACAATGTCACAATCTGACGCTTCTACACTTACCCGGAAAATCCGACCATGGCACGCCTCCCCTACGCTGACCCAACCCAACCAGACATCGCAGAAAAAGCCGCCCGCATCGCAGCCGAGCGCGGCGGCAGCGTCATCAACTTGTACAAGATGCTGCTGCAAAGTCCGCCGCTGGCCGACGGCTGGCGCCAGTTACTCACCGCGATTCGCCAGCAATGCCTTTTGTCGGCACGCTATCGCGAACTGGCCATCATGCGTATTGCGGTACTCAACGAAGCCGATTACGAGTTCGCCCAGCATGTGCCATTTGCTTTAAAAGAGGGATACACCGACGCGCAACTCGCGGCCTTGAAAACCGCCGGCTACCGGGATCACTTTGACGCGCTGGACTTGCAAGTCATCGACTATACCGATGCGATGACAACCACCATTCGCGTGCCGCAAGCGGTGTTCGATGCCGTCAAGGCCAACTTCAGCGATCGCGAAATGGTCGAGCTGACCGCGACGATTGCGGCCTACAACATGGTGTCGCGTTTTCTGGAAGCGCTGCAACTCGATCACGATCAATAACACACTAACCGCGGCAAGCCCGGCAACGCGTTACTGACTCACCGCGCTTGCCGGAAACCTGACCTTGAACAAGCTGCCCTGCCCCGGCGTCGATTCGATCGCCAGCACGGCTGCATGGCGTAGCAGCACATGCTTGACAATAGCCAGACCGAGCCCGGTCCCCTTGGTCTCGCGCGAACGGCTTTTGTCAACGCGGTAGAAGCGCTCGGTCAGGCGCGAAATGTGTTCCGGCAGGATGCCGATGCCACTGTCCTGCACCGCAAATACCGGACCAGTCAGGCCTTTTTCCCAGCTGATGGCAATGGCGCCGCCAGCCGGCGTGTAGCGCACTGCATTCGAAGCCAGGTTGCTGAAAGCGCTGCGCAACTCATCGGTACTGCCGCGCACGTCCGGACCATCGATGTCGAGTGTAATGACATGCTTGCCTGCCGATAGCGCCTCGACCTCGGCACGGATTTGCTCCAGCAGACTGTGGATGTTGACGCGCTCGGGCCGCATCGGAAAATCAATCGATTCGAGTCGTGTCAGTGTCAGCATGTCTTCGACCAGGTTTTGCATGCGCAGGCCCTGTTCGGTCATCAACGTCAGGTGTGACGCACGGGTGCGGGCATCAAGATTGGGCTGCATCAACGCAATCTCCAGAAAGCCATTGATTACCGTCAGTGGCGTACGCAATTCATGCGACGCGTTGGCGATAAAGTCGCGCCGCATCATTTCGATTCGATCCGACTCGGTGGCATCATGCGTGACCAGAATCTGGCGCCGATTTTCAAACGGGATGATCTGCATGATCAGCTTGCGGTCCTTCAGCGCCAGCGTCAGCGGCTG
>CAILRJ010000369.1 GCA_903836575.1 uncultured Burkholderiales bacterium | reverse complement strand
TTTCGCAAAGCCAATACCCCTCAGCAAACCGAACACGGCACACAAGCCACCGGCTTGCCAATCGCATAGCCCTGCGCGTAATCGACACCGATCTCACGCAGCGCCGCGATGATGGCGTCACTCTCGACGAATTCCGCAATCGTCTGCAAGCCCATCACATGGCCGATCCGGTGGATCGCTTCGACCATCGCGCGATCGACCGGATCGTCCATCATGTCCTTGACGAAGCTACCGTCGATTTTCAAATAATCAACCGGCAAGTGCTTGAGATACGTGAACGACGACATGCCACTGCCAAAATCATCGAGCGAAAATTTACAGCCAATCGCTTTCAGTGCGCGGATCAGCACGGTGGCGTCACCCAGATTGGCGATGGCCGCGGTTTCGGTAATCTCGAAGCAAATTTCTGACGGCGGCACGCCCGTCAGCGCGAACTGCTCCAGCACAAATGGCAGGAAGGTTTCGTCACCAATCGACGTCGCCGACAGGTTGATCGCGACCAGCGACGGCAAACCGTCCGGTGGATAACGCAACGTGTGGGTCGACAGCGCGCGCCGGATCACCCAGCGGTCCAGCGCCGGCATCAGGCCATAGCGCTCGGCCGCCGGGATGAAGGCCATCGGCGGCGTCATTGTCCCGTCGTCGGCGCACAGACGCAGCAACAATTCATCATGGCGGCCAAGCCCGCCATCGAGCGCCATGATCGGCTGGCGATACAGCACGAACCGGTCGTCGTCGAGCGCCTGCTGCAGGCGCGCCACCCAGCTCATCTGGCCCTTGCGGTGCGCCAGTTCGGCATTTTCTTCGGTGTACACGTGGACCCGGTTACGCCCCCTGTCCTTGGCGACATAGCAGGCACTGTCAGCCATGCGCAAGATGTCCGGCGTCGTCACGCCTGCGCCGAACGTGACCAGCCCGATGCTCACGCCAATCGGGAATGCGTTATCAAGCCAGACAAAATGGAAGTCGCTGACAACCTGACGCAATTGCTCGGCCACGCGCAGCGCCGGCGCGGTCGCGCAACTTTCGAGCAGCACGCCAAACTCGTCGCCACCGAGCCGCGCCAGCGTATCGTTCGAGCGCAACTTCGCCTGCAACAAGGTGGTCAGCTGGCGCAGCAATTCGTCGCCGGCGACGTGGCCGCAGGTGTCGTTGACGATCTTGAACTGGTCCAGATCAAGGTACAGCACCGTATGTTGCTTGCCCTCGCTGCCGGCCGACAGCACCGCTTGCTCAAGCCGGTGCTCGAATTCGCGCCGGTTGAGCAGGCCGGTCAGCGCATCATGCGCAGCCAGATGGGTCATTTTTTCAGCCATCACATGGGCCTGGCTGACGTCGTGGAAAACCAGCACCACGCCCAGCATCGCATCACCCGCATCACGAATCGGCGCCGCCATATCCTCGATTGCAGTACGAACGCCGCCCGGCCCGGCCAGCATCACGCTACCCGGTGTGCTGCTGGCGCTACCGCTGCGAATGACCAGTGCGACCGGGTCGGCTAGCGCACTCTCCCCGTCACCATGAAATATCCGGAACACCTCGCTCAACGGCCGGTGCATGGCCTCTTGCAGCAACCATCCGGTCATGCGCTCGGCAACCGGATTGAGGTAAGTCACGCGCGCGGCCATGTCGGTCGTGATGACGGCGTCGCCGATCGAATTGAGCGTCACGCGCAAGCGCTCCTCGCTCGCTTCGAGCGCAAGACGCTCGGCGTGCTGTTCGGTGATGTCTTCCGAGATACCCATTACAAACTCAACCGCACCCGCGGCGTCAAACAACGGCAGCGACTGCGTGCGCAGCACCCGTGGCGAGCCATCCGGTTGGCGAATCGGATGGATCGGTATTGTGATGGCTGCGCGCCGCGCAAGGATAGTGCGGTCGTGCTGTTCATAGGCATCGGCGATAGCGGGGGCGAACAGCGCGCGATCGGTTTTGCCGACCACCAGCGCCGCCGGCAAGCCGGTGATGCGCTCGGCAGCCTTGTTCCACAACGTGAACTGGCCATAGGTCGCCGCTTGCATGCTTTTCGAATAGACGATGACCGGCAAGTGATCAACTAGCGATTGCAGGAAGGCGCGATTGGCCGACAACTCCAGTTCGTCGCGCTTGCGTTGACTGATGTCGCGCGAGGTGATTGCCACGCCATCGGCCAGCGCCGTGACCTGATGCGCCAGCCAGGTCGCATTGATACCGGGCGTATCGATGAAAAACTCTTCCTGCAGCGCGATGCCCGATTGCAATACCTGCGCGTAACGGTCAAAAAAACCAGCGGTCCGATTGACCGGCAACAACTCGCACAGGCATTGGCCAACCACCTGCTCGCGTTCCAGCCCCAACAGCTGCAAGCCATTGTCATTGATGTAGCTGAAACGGAAATCGACCAACTCGCCGGCCGCATTGCGCTCGGCTTGAAAAATAAAAAACGCATCGAGCTTGCTGTCGGTGGCCGCGCGCAATTCCTCGGCGCTGCGCTGATAACGGCTATCGGCCAGCAGGCGCTCGCGCATCAGTTCATCGAACGACTGCGCCAACCGGCCGAACTCGGTCGCCGCATACACCGCCGGCAGCATTACCAGCGACGGTCGCTGCCGGACCGCGTCGATACGGCTGGCGAGCTGATCGAGCGGACGCAACTGGCGGTCAATCACCCACCACACCAGCGGTCCCGCACACAGCGCCAGCAACAGCACCAACAGCAGCGAGCGACGTTCGGCACGATCAATCGTGGCGTAGGCTTCGCGGACAGGCACGGCTGACGCCAGTATCCAGCTGGTACTGTACAGACGCCGGAACGAAAACAAACTGTCAGCGCCATGATTGTCGGCCGACTCGACGGTACCTTCGAAGCCTTCCATCGCACGCACCAGCGCGGGGTTACCCGCCAGTAACGGACCAGCCGGCTGCAATATCCGCGTCGCATCCGGATGCGACACAAACATGCCACCGGACGTCATGATGAAAAAGTAACCCGACTTGCCGATGTGCGCCTTGCCCAGGCTGGCGATGAAATTGTCTTTTTCCAGCTCGATACTACCAATCAACACCATCAACAGCTTGCCGGCAGAATCAAATACCGGCGCAGTAATCAGGACTACCGGACGACCTGTGATGACGCTACGCATCGGCCGCGAAATGACGCCGGTGCGCAGTGCCAGGGTGTCCTGAAAATGCTCGCGTCCGGCAACACTGACCCCGATGCGACTAGCCGGGCTATTCGTGCTGGCAAGAATAGTGCCGTCGGCCCCGGCCACCAGCAGATTATCAAACCAGACCGATAATTCGGACTGGTTTGCCACATAGCGCTGTAGTGCATCGGGACCCTCAGCGTTCTCATTAACGATTTTTTTAGCCAGCGATGCCAGCGCGGCAAGGCGGCGTGCGAACTTCTGGTCGATCTGATCGGCGGTGCGGGTCAGCAACGCACTCTGCTCGGCCGCAATCTCGTCTTTCATTTCTTGCCGTCCCAGCGACAGCGACACCAGCGTCACGCTGACAGTTGCCAGCAGCATCGTCAGCAGCACCCCGGCGACGATGCGGGTGCGCAAACTCAGCGCCGCGCCGAGGCGGCCCTGAACAGATTGCAGGAAGGATTTCATACGCAGTGGTAGGGCAGCAAGAACATCAAGTATCCGTTAGGAACAAGTTGCGGGACGCAAGTCAGGATGGTGGTACCCGGGCAAAGAGTATCTCCGATCGCGAATCCACTGTCAGTTGCCTTCGACAAATATCTTCAGTTTGTCGGCGCGTGACGGATGACGCAATTTGACCAGCGCCTTGCTTTCAATTTGACGGATCCGCTCACGCGTGACTTCGAACTGTTTGCCGACTTCTTCCAGCGTGTGATCCGACTGCGTGTCGAGGCCATAGCGCATGCGCAGGATTTTTGCTTCGCGCGGTGGCAAGGCATCCAGCACTTCCTTGATGGCGGTGCGCATCGAGGCATCGACGGCCGCTTCGAGCGGTGCGGTAGTGGTGCTGTCCTGAATGAAGTCGCCGAGCTGCGAATCGCCGTCGTCACCGACCGGGGACTCCATCGAAATCGGCTCGCGTGCAATCTTCATGATTTCGCGCACTTTTTGTTCGGTCAGTTCCATGTGCAGCGCCAGCGTCGGCAGGTCGGCTTCGATACCGGTTTCCTGCAGGATGCGGCGGGCAATCCGGTTGAGCTTGTTGACAGTTTCGAGCATGTGCACGGGTACCCGGATGGTGCGGGCCTGGTCGGCAATTGCGCGCGAGACCGCCTGACGGATCCACCAGGTCGCATACGTCGAGAACTTGTAGCCGCGCCGGTATTCAAATTTATCGACCGCCTTGAGCAAGCCGATATTGCCTTCCTGGATCAGGTCGAGAAATTGCATCCCGCGGTTGATGTACTTCTTGGCAATCGAGACGACCAGGCGCAAATTGGCTTCAGTCATGTCGCGCTTGGCCTGACGGGCGCGCAATTCGCCGGTCGACATTTGCTTGCTGACGCGGCGCAGTTGCGGCAACGGCAAACCGACCCGCTCCTGCAGAGCGACCAGTCGGGTCTGCAATTCCTTGATGGCTGGAATCTGGCGTGCCAGAGTCACGCAATAGGCTTGCTGTCCGGCCACCACCAGATCAATCCAGCCGAGATCGATTTCATTGCCCGGAAAAGTTGCGATGAACAGGCTGCGCGGCATGCCACCGCGATTGACTACCAGGTCGAGGACCTGCTTTTCGATGGCGCGCATTTCCCCCATCTGGATACGTAGCAATTCACTGAGCTTCTGGACCATCTTGGCGGTAAAGCGCAGGCGCAGCATTTCGGCCGAGATAATCGCCTGAGCGTCGACGTAGGCGCTGCAATGGAAACCATCAGTGGCCGCCGCTGCCAGCATCAGTGCGTGTTGCTGCGCAATCGTGTCAAAACGCGCCAGGCTGGTTCGCTTCAGATTGGCGAGCTGCGCTGCCGACAAGAGGTCGCTGTCGGCTTGACTGAGCACATCGGCGGCGGTATCGGATTCGTCGGAGTCATCGGTGTCGCTGGTTTCTTCCGCCACCTCGGCTTCGGCTTCGCTTTGCGTTGCCTCGGCGGCAGGCACATCGGCTTCGCCATCGACGACGTCATCGATGGCCGTCTCGTCGGCGGCAATTTTTTGCGCCACGGCCAGCAGTTCAGCTACCACCATCGGGCATGCCGAAATCGCCTGCATCATATCGGCCAGACCGGCTTCGATGCGCTTGGCGATCTCGACTTCTTCGGAGCGGCTCAACAACGGCGTGGTACCCATCTCGCGCAAATACATGCGGGTCGGATCGGTGGTGCGGCCGAAATCGGCATCGATCGACGACAGCGCGGTAGCGACTGCGGCTTCGGCACCGTCGTGACTGGAAGCGACCTTGTCGGATAACAGCAGCGTGTCGGCATCCGGCGCTTTTTCGTAGACCGCGATGCCCATGTCGTTGAAGGTGGCAACGATGCGATCCATCGATTCGCCCTCGGCAACTTCGTCCGGCAAATGGTCATTGATTTCTGCATGGGTCAGATAACCACGGTCACTACCGATGGCAATCAGGGTCTTGATTTTCAGCAGACGCAATTCCTGCTCGGCCAGACTCAGCGCCGGGGTCGGAATCGCCTGCCGTGATCCGCCCTCCTTGTTCTTGGCCGCGCGCGGCGCAGCAAAGGCGGCAATCACGGCAGGGGAAATCGTCGGCATCACGGCCGCTGCAGTGACGACCGCCTCGACTGGCTTGAGCGCTGTGGTGCTAAGGCCGGCGTTGTTACTGGTACTGGTACTGGTACGGGCGGCAGGACTGACCGCTTTCCTGGTGGTGGTCACGGCAGAAGCCAGCTTGGCCGTCTTCTTGGCCAGCGCCAGCGAATGGACCGGCGCGGTGCTGACTGGCACCGGCGCGCTCACGGCCGACGGCAGCACGACCGAACGCCGCGCCACTTTTTTTACCACGACCTGCGCTGGCGCTGGCGCGACTGCCACCTCAAGCTCGACGACAGGCTGCCTTGGCATGACGACCGCGCGGCGCGATACCTTCTGGATCACGACAGGCGGCGGGCCCGACGGCTGCGGTGCACCCTCGTACGCACTGGTGAATTCACTGTTGGATTCGCTGTTGGATTCGCTATAGGATTCCTCATCGGCTGCGACGACGCTCACATTTGCCTGCGCATCGGGCTTCTCACTGACCAGTTCGCTGACCGGATCGATGATCGCTGCAGTCACCGTCTCGCTCACGGGATCAGCGACTGCAGCAGAAACTGACGCCACAACAGGATCGGCCTGAACCGGCACAGCCAACGTTGTCGTTGCCGGTGACGTGACGACAGGCTCCGGATTGACGCTCCCGTTCGCCTCCACATCGACATCATTGGACGCTGCACTGCCCGGCGCGTCGTGGCGCACCAGACGCGAACGCCGCACCACGATCAGCGGTCCGGCCGCGGCCTCGCCATCCGCAGGCGCGCCAGGCGCAGTCACGATGGCAGGTTCGACAGGGGTGGCCGAGGCAATGCGCGGCTTCAACGATAACGTTTTAATGCGAAGGGTCATGTTCTGAATTCGGGGTTGCATCTGTAACGACGTGAATGGATGCGTCGATCAAAACAGCTTCCGGATACCGACGGTCGGGTCGTAGCAGGAAAAGTG
>CAILRJ010000368.1 GCA_903836575.1 uncultured Burkholderiales bacterium | reverse complement strand
TCGGCCAGATAGGCCTTGGCGACTTCGGACACCAGACTGATCTGTACCGACAGCCGTGCTTCGGAGGTGGCCAGGTATTGCGCCAGCGCCGCGTCATTGAGGCTGCGCACCCGTCCGAAGAAGTCCAGCTCGAACGAGGCCAGGCCAAAGCCGATCTGATAGCTGCCGCCCGTGGTCGATCGCCCGGTCGTCGAGAGCGAACCCGGGATGCGGGAGCGGGCACCACTTGCCGTGCCATTGATGTTTGGCAGCAAGTCGGCCGACTGCACGTTGTACAGCGCACGCGCTTCTTCGATGCGCAGCGCTGCGGTGCGCAGGTCGCGGTTGTCGATCAGCGCGGCAGTGATCAGCGCTTGCAGCCGCTGGTCCGGGAAAAACGTGCGCCAGCCGGTATCGGCCGCAATCACCGTGCCGTCGGCATTGCCGACAAACGTGCTTGCTACCGGTGCGGCAGGCTGCACGTACAGCGGTGCCAAGGAGCAGGCACTCAGCAGGCCGGCGGCGAGCATTATCAAAGTCAACCGGGTCATTCTTGTTCTCCCTGCTTGGTTTCATGGTGGGCGGCCAGTGCCAGCTTGCGCTCACGCTCGCTGCCCTTGAAGAAGGTCCGGATGATGAAGAAGAATACTGGCACGAAGAACACCGCCAATATCGTCGCGGTAATCATCCCGCCCATCACGCCGGTACCGATGGCGCGTTGGCCGGCCGAACCGGCACCGGATGCCAGTACCAGCGGCAGCACGCCGAGGATAAACGCCAGCGACGTCATGATGATCGGACGGAAACGCAGATGCACCGCTTCCAGCGTCGCCTCGACCACGCTCTTGCCCTGCGCTTGCAGGTCTTTCGCGAACTCGATGATCAGGATCGCGTTCTTGGCCGACAGGCCGATCGTGGCGATCAGGCCCACCTTGAAATACACGTCGTTGGGCAAACCGCGGAAACTGGCGCCGAGCAGCGCACCCAGTACGCCCAGTGGCACCACCAGCAAGACCGCGATCGGGATCGTGGTGCTTTCATACAGGGCAGCGAGCACCATGAAGACGATCAGCAGCGACAGCGCGAACAGTGCCGGCGCTTGCGAGCCGGAGGTTTTTTCTTCCAGTGACTGACCGGTCCACTCGAAGCCGAAGCCGGCCGGCAGCTGGCTCATCAGGCTTTCCATCTCGACCAGTGCTTCACCGGAGCTGCGACCCGGCGCCGCATCGCCCGAGATCTTCATGGCCGGATAGCCGTTGTAGCGCACCAGTTGCACCGGGCCGACGATCCAGTGCGATGTCACGAAGGATGACATCGGCACCATCGCTCCTGTGCTGCTACGGACATACAGCTTGAGCAGGTCGGACGGTTGCTGGCGTTCCGGCGCATCGGCTTGCACGATCACGCGTTGCTGGCGACCGTTGCTCGGGAAGTCGTTGATGTACGACGAACCGAGTGCAGTCGACAGCGTGGCGTTGATATCGGCAAACGCGACGCCAAGGGCATTGGCCTTGTCACGGTCGATATCGAGTTGCAGTTGCGGCGCATCGTCGAGTCCTTCAGGACGAACACCGACGAGCACCTTGCTCTGTCCAGCCAGTCCGAGCAACTGGTTGCGTGCGGCTACCAGCGCTGTATGGCCCAGTCCGGCACGATCCTGCAGACGGAACGTGAAGCCGGTGCCGTTACCCAGTTCGGGAATTGGCGGTGGCGTGACCGGGAACACGATCGCGTCGCGGATCTTCGAGAATTCGCCCATCGCGCGGGCGGCCAGTGCGCTGGCTGACTGGTCGGCATTACGCTCGCTCCAGTCTTTCATCGGCACGAACACCAGACCGGCATTCTGGCCATTACCCGAAAAACTGTATCCGGCAACAGCGACGGTGCGGGCGACTTCAGGCTGCTTGAGGTAAAAGTTCTCGACTTCTTCGAGGACTTTCAAGGTCCGTCCGGTACTGGCACCGGCCGGCAACTGCACGTTGGTGACGATGTAGCCCTGATCTTCGGTCGGCAAAAATGCCGATGGCAGACGGGTGTACAGGAAACCGACAATCAGCAGGATCACGCCATAGATCAGCATGTAGCGCCCTGTGCCTTTGAGCATCTTGCCGACAAAACCCTGGTAACTCGAGGCAGTGCGACCAAAGCCACGATTGAACCAGCCGAAGAAACCTTTCTTTTCGGCGTGGTGACCGGCTTTGACCGGCTTCAGGATGGCAGCGCACAGTGCCGGCGTCAGCGTCAGCGCCATCAGCGCGGAGAACGCCATCGAGGACACCATCGACAGCGAAAATTGCCGGTAAATCGCGCCGACCGCACCACCGAACAGTGCCATTGGCAGGAATACCGCAATCAGTACCAGCGTGATACCGATGATGGCGCCGGTGATCTGGCCCATCGCCTTGCGGGTGGCGTCGCGTGCCGAGAGACCTTCTTCGCTCATGATGCGTTCGACGTTTTCAACCACCACGATCGCGTCATCGACCAGAATACCGATGGCCAGCACCATACCGAACATCGTCAGGACGTTGATCGAAAAGCCGAACAGCGACATCACGCCTAAAGTACCCATCAGGGCAATTGGCACGACGATGGTCGGGATCAGCGTGGCGCGGAAATTTTGCAGGAACAGGTACATCACCAGGAACACCAGGATGATGGCTTCGATGAGTGTCTTGACGACTTCCTCGATCGAAATCTTGACGAAGGTGGAGGTGTCATACGGAATGTCGTAGCGCAAGCCTTCCGGGAAGAACTTGGACAGCTCGTCCATCTTGGCGCGCACTGCCGTAGCGGTGCCGAGGGCGTTGGCGCTCGGTGACAGTTGTACCGCGATCGCGGCGGTCGGCTTGCCATTGAGGCGCGCCGAGGTACCGTAGGCCTGGCCGCCGATATCGATGCGGGCAACATCGCGCAGCAGCACCGTTGAACCGTCCGGATTGGCGCGCAGGACGACCTTGCCGAATTGTTCCGGCGTTTCCAGCTGGCCGGTAACGATGATCGGTGCCGAATACTGTTGCGAGGTAGGGCTAGGCAATTCACCCAGCGTACCGGCAGTGACCTGGGCATTCTGGGCACGCACGGCGGTGGTGACATCGGCGGTGGTCAGCTTGTAGCCGATCAGCTTGGCCGGATCGAGCCAGATCCGCATGGCCCGCTCGGTACCGAACAGCTGGGCTTCGCCGACGCCCGGTACGCGCTTGATCTCGTTGAGGATGTTGCGCGAGATATAGTCACCCAGTGCAATCGGATCGGACTTGCCGTCGGTCGACGACAGGGACGCAAACAGCAGGATGTTGCTACGTGATTTGGTGACCTGTACGCCTTGTTGCGTGACGACTTGCGGCAAGCGCGCCTCGACCCGTTTCAGACGGTTCTGGACATCGACTGCGGCCAGGTTGGGATCAATGCCCGGCTCGAACGACACGGTAATGCGGACCTGGCCGTTGGCCTGGCTTTGCGATTCCATGTACTTCAAGCCTTCGGCACCATTCATTTCCTGTTCGATCAGGCTGGTGACGCTGTCATCAAGTAACTGGGCAGACGCACCCGGGTAAGTCGCGGCGATGACGACGGAAGGCGGAGCGATGGAAGGGTATTGCGATACGGGCAGGCTCGTGATGGAGAGCGCACCCGCCAGCACGATGAACAGTGCCAGCATCCAGGCGAAGACCGGTCGGTCAATGAAAAAATGTGCCATGCAGAGTGCTCCTTATTTCGCTGCGGCGGCAGCTGGTGCCGGCTTGGCTCCGGCGGCCGGGGCATCTGGCGTGGCAGGCGCTGCGGCAGCGGCAGCAGCTGGGTCTTTCCACTCGACTGTCTTCACAACCGCTCCCGGTTTGACTTTCTGGAAGCCTTCGACGATGACCTTGTCACCGGCCTTCAGGCCTTCGCTGACGATCCACAGATTGCCTTGCGAGCCGCTGGTCTTGACGGTACGCACGACGACTTTGTCTTCCGCACCGACCAGCATCACGGTCGCTTCCTGACCAGTGCGCTGCACCGCTTGTTGCGGCACCGTGATGGTGGATTCGTTAATGGCTTGCGCGATCTTGGCGCGGACATACATGCCCGGCAGCAGCAACCGGTCCGGGTTCGGGAATTCGGCGCGTAGCGTGATGGCGCCCGAGCTTGCATCGACGCTCAGGTCGGAAAACAGCAGCTTGCCCGATTGCGAATACGTCTTGCCGTCTTCGGTGATCAGCGTCACCTTGGCCTGACCCTTGCCAGCACTTTGCAACTCGCCACTGGCCATCGCACGTTGCAGACGCAGCACTTCGATGCTCGACTGCGTCATGTTGACGTAGACCTGGTCGACTTGCTGAACCATTGCCAGCGGTGTCGCTTCACCGAGGCCGACCAGCGCTCCTTCGGTAACGAGTGCACGACCAATGCGACCGGAAATCGGCGCGGTCACCGTGGCGTAGCCCAGGTTCAGGCTGGCGACCTGGCGCGCGGCCTTGCCAGCGGCGAGGTCGGCACTGGCTTGCGTCTTTGCCGTGACCGCGTCATCGTATTCCTGCTTGCTGATGGCGTTGGTTTTGACCAGCGGTTCGTAGCGTTGCACTTTTAATGTTGCTTGGGCCAGATTCGCATCGGCCTTTGCGACGACTGCCTGAGCGCTGTCATAGGCGGCCTGAAATGGTGCCGGATCGATCCGGTACAAGACGTCGCCGGCCTTGACTTCACTACCTTCGCGGAACACCCGTTTCTGTACGATGCCGGCAGCACGTGCTCGTACCTCGGCGACGCGGCTGGCTTCGATGCGACCTGGCAGTTCGGTAGTCACGGCCATGCTGCCTGGCGTGACCGTGACGATGGCCACTTCGGTGGGCGGTGCGCTGGCTGCAGCCGGTTTGGCCGGGGTTTTGTCGCCGCAAGCGGCAAGCGCCGCAAGCAGCAGCAGGGAAGCGCTGAAGCGCAACGTGGAATCAGGTCGGGATAGACGCATGGAATTCTCGCAATGGAAGGTCGTACTGTTATAGGTGTAAGAGCGGGTGCAACGCGAATCGCTATGAATGGTGCAGTGCATGGCATCGCGCTATGAGTCATGCCTGCCTGCCAATTCAAGTTGGATGGTAGTATACATACATTCAATGATGTATGTATTGTGCGGTGCAATGCACCATTTTATTCAGGTAATCATGTCCCGATCGACCAAAGAAGAAGCACTGGAAACCCGCAGTCGCATCCTTGATGCGGCTGAAAATGTCTTTCATGCCCATGGCGTAACGCGTACCTCACTGGCTGATGTTGCACTGGCCGCAAAAGTTACTCGAGGAGCAATTTACTGGCATTTCAAGAATAAGGGGGATTTGTTTAACGCCATGTGTGAGCGAGCGCACTTACCGCTCGAAGCAATGGTGCTGGAAAGCGCTGATCGTCCCGAGCGCGAACCGCTAGCCCAGTTGCGCGCCGGTATCGTGTTTGCAATCAATGACATCGTTCACAATCCGCAAACAAGGCGGGTATTCGAAGTGATTTTTCATAAGTGTGAACTGGTTGATGTGGATGACCCGATCCGGTTGCGCCAGCACGAGGGTTTTAACGCGTGCATGCACAATATCGAACGCTTGTTGAAGCTGGCCTGCACACAAGGTCAATTGCCGGCCAGTCTGGATACTCACCTGGCCGCTGTCAGCCTGCATGCGATGCTCGATGGTCTGATCAATAACTGGCTGTTTTCACCGCAGAATTTTGATCTGGGTGGTCAGGTCGGACGCGTGGTCGATGCCTGCTTTGACATGCTGCGCTGCGCGCAATCGTTGCGCACCGTTTAATCCAGTGGCGACGGTTGCTGCGTGCTGGCGTGATACGCTCGTCAACTGCTGGTGACCTAAGCCGGTCACCGGCGGCGACCAGCGAGTGAGGTTCTAGAGAACCCCAATTTTGTCAGTCAATGGTCGCGATGACCCGGTCATCTGCGGCACCCGCCAGTCCGACAGTGCCGTGCTTGCTATTCGAATCCACTATAATCCGTGGTCTTGCAAATCCGACGCAGTCCATGCCGGCACCGGTACTGCGGGCCGCATTTTTTGTGATGACAATGACAGAGAGTCCTATAACACCTAAAGCGGGATCGCAAATTGACACCCGAGGTGGTTGCCCGATGTCAGCAGAGGCCATCGAGGCACCCCCCGGCATGCTGCCACGGCGGCAGCTGGACCAATGGAGGGTGAGCGCTTTCGTCTGCCATTCCCGCCTGCTCACACTGTAAAGTCCCCGATGAAATTTTCCCCCCATCTGATACGCCTGGCGCGCATGCTCAAACCATTCAGAGGCCGCCTCGGGCTGGCATTTCTGGGTATGGCATTGACGGCATCGACCGAGCCGATGTTCCCGGCGGTCATGAAAACCCTGCTTGACAAGGGTTTCGTCGGCGAGTCGACCATCCCGTTGTGGACCGTCCCTGTTGCCGTGATCGGCATGTTCGTACTGCGTGGCATCTCGACTTTTCTGACGACTTACATGATGACCTGGGTCTCGACCCACTTGCTCAACATCCTGCGGCGTCAGATGTTCAGCCGACTGCTCGATGTACCGGCGCAATTTTACGAGCGCACTTCAGTCGGGCGCGTCATCAACTCGATGATGTTCGAGGTCCAGCAAATTATTGAAATGGTCACCAAAGTCTTCACTTCGCTGATCCGCGACAGCCTGACCGTGATGGTGTTGCTGGCCTTTTTGCTCTGGCTGAACTGGCGTCTGACCATCGTCGCGCTAGTGCTGCTGCCGCTGATGGCCGTCGTCGTGCGCATGACCGGCAAGCGGCTGCGCAAGCTCACGCGCGACTTTCTTGACGTCAATGCCGAGCTGACTCAGGTCATCGAAGAAACCACGCGCGCCCAGCAGGTCATCAAGATTTTTGGCGGTCATGACTATGAAAAAAACCGCTTCGAACAGCGCGCCATCAAGCTGCGTAATTATTCGATGCGCATGGCCAGCACCTTTGCCGCAACGGTACCGATCACGCAAATCATGGCGTCGTGCGCAGTCTCGGTGGTGATCGTGATTGCGCTGCTGCAGTCCGGCCAGAACCAGATTACCGCCGGTGGTTTCGTCTCGTTCATTACGGCCATGCTGATGCTGCTCACGCCGCTCAAGCATCTGGCTGAAGTCAACGGTCCGTTGCAACGCGGTATCGCCGCGGCGGAAGCGGTCTTCGCACTGATCGACACGCCTCCCGAACGCACCAGCGGGGTTGCGCTGGTTGGTCGTTCGGTGGGTCATATCGAATTTAAGGATGTCAGCTTTGCCTATCCCGAGCAGACTTTGCCGGCGCTGGCCAATATTGACCTGACCATTCATCCGGGCGAAACGATCGCCTTCGTCGGCATCTCTGGCGGCGGCAAATCGACGCTGGTCAATCTGGTGCCGGGTTTTCACTCGCCGCAATCGGGCCAGATCCTGCTCGATGGGGCGCCGCTCGACAGCCTGTCGCTGAGCAGCCTGCGTTCGCAGATGGCCATGGTGAGCCAGAATGTCGTGCTGTTCGACGATACGGTCGCTGCCAACATCGCTTACGGTGATCCGGCACCCGACCGCGAACGGGTTGAAGCCGCCGCCAGTGCAGCCCATCTGACCGGGATGATTACCGCCTTGCCGAAGGGCTTCGACACGCCGATTGGCGACAATGGCAGCCGGCTGTCCGGCGGCCAGCGCCAGCGCATGGCCATTGCCCGCGCGATCTACAAGGACGCACCGATCCTGATCCTCGACGAAGCGACCTCGGCACTCGATAACGAATCCGAGCGCGCCGTGCAGGCGGCCTTGATCGACCTGATGCAGAACCGCACCACGCTGGTCATTGCGCATCGGCTCTCGACCATCGAGCGGGCGGACCGCATCGTCGTACTTGTCAGTGGCCACATCGTCGAATTGGGCACCCATACCGAACTGCTGGCACGTGATGGCGTCTATGCCAGCCTGCACCATTTGCAGTTTGAAAAGGACGTCGTTTAAATAAGCGGACTGAACTGTGTTTTCAGCAGGCTGTGTCGTAAAAATGTACGGTCACTGGTTGTGGATTCGGAGCACTTGCCATCCAGTTTCCGTGCTGGAGCTACCAAATTTTTACTGCTTCGTCGTGACAACATCGACATCGACATCGACATCGACAACGCGATTGCGGCCGGGTTTTTCTCACGATAGCAAACCCCCGGCGGGAGCAACCAGGATCAGTGTTTTTTTCGCGGGCTTTATCGCGAAAATTACACTGACCCTGCTTGCGGATTCGGAGCGCTTACCATCCAAATTCCGTGCCGGGGTTGCTGATTCCGTAGTTGCTCCGCCACGATCTAGCCGGGGGCGGCCCGGCAGCCGGACCGGCAGGCGGTGCCTTCTTTTTGCTTCGCCAAAAAGAAGTAACCAAGAAAAAGGCGGCCGCGAAGCGGCTGCCCTCCGGGTTCCCAAAAGCCGGAGCCGGTCAGGGGAAAGGCCGCAAACTCGCTTCCCTTGCAGGGCGCAGATTCGCTTGCCAGCGAATCCCGTTACGCAGGCGGATCGCATGCGATCCGAAACCACTGCTACACCTCAGACATGCGTCCTTCTGATTTGCTGCCCGACTCCGATTTTTGGCAGCTGTCTCAATGCGGAACAGGTCAAAGTCAAAGTCAAAGTCAACAGCAACAGCAACAGCAACCGCAACCGCAACCGCAACCACGAACCTTCAGCACCCCCCTAAAAATTACTCCTCCCGCAACCACACCTGCGTACGTCCCAGCATCGGCATGCCGATGTAGCCGCGTACGTTGAGTTTCTTGCCTTCGTCGCTGAGCGTCATTTTGCTTTTGTAGACCTTGCCGTTGTTCGGATCAAGAATGGTGCCGCCAGTGAACTCGCTACCTTCGGCGCGCATGCCGTTGATGATGGTCATGCCAAGAATAGGCTGGTCCTTGTTGGCACCTTCGCACTTGTCGCAGTTCGGATTCTTGTCATCGGTCGACGGGAAGATTTTTTCGATCTTGCCTTTCAGTTCGCCGTTGCTGTCACTGATGCGGATCAGCGCTTTCGGTTTGCCGTTGCCGTCATCGATGCTTTTCCAGAGTCCGACCGGTGAACTCTGGGCCAGTGCGCCGGTAGCCAGTAACAGTCCGGCGGTCAGTGCCGCCAGGTTTCTTGTGTTGAACATGCATGTCTCCTTGTGTGTGGAAAACTCAGGCTACAGGTAATTTGGCAAACTGTTCACGCAGTTTTTCCAGCGTGCTGATGAAGCCTGCCAGCCGGTCCTGTTCGCCTTGTACCACCGCCGCCGGCGCCCGTGCCACAAAGGCTTCGTTGCCGAGCTTGGCATGGCCTTTGGTGATCTCGCCTTCGAGACGGGTGAT
>CAILRJ010000367.1 GCA_903836575.1 uncultured Burkholderiales bacterium | reverse complement strand
ATCGCTGGTAGCGGCATAACCGTAGCCACCGCGATGGATGATGGTGACCATTGCACCGCGGTCGATGCTGGTGGTCAGTGGTTGCAGGATGTTTTGACGGACGGTGATTTGCTCGCCTGATTCGTCGACGATGCGCAGTGAGCAAAAGTCGACTGCGGGGACGAGGGTGTGGAAGAGATGGCGCAGGGTGTCGAACATGAGTGTAATGCCTCGAATGGTCAGGAAAACGAATTGCGAAGAACGACGGGGTTTAGTCGTCGCGAAGTACATCACCAGCAAGCAGGGTCAGCGTTTTTTTTCGCAACGCTTCATCGCGAAAATTACTTTGACCCTGATTGCGGATTGCGGAGACGGCTGATCGCGATCCCAACTGCTGGTGCGCTACGACGGCGCTCCGCAATCCGTTTTCGGGGCATCCGGTGCAATGCCCTTCGGTTACTGCACCCTACGTCGGTAGCGGTCG
Organism: uncultured Burkholderiales bacterium; assembly: GCA_903836575.1. Lineage (GTDB taxonomy): Bacteria > Pseudomonadota > Gammaproteobacteria > Burkholderiales > Burkholderiaceae_D > Actimicrobium. The sequence continues at coordinate 1,542 of CAILRJ010000367.1, read as the reverse complement.
ACCCGGTGTTCTAATCACTCGATGCGCGATATTACTTCTCTGCGAAGGCGCGTTCGATCACGAAGTCGCCCGGCGTGGACGTATTGCCTTCCTTGAACCCGCGCGTCTCCAGGATGCCCTTGAGGTCGCGCAGCATTTCAGCGCTGCCGCAGATCATCACGCGATCGACGGCCGGATCAAACGGTGGCACGTCGAGGTCGGTGAACAATTTGCCGCTCTCGATGAGGTCGGTCACGCGTCCGGTATTGCGGAAGGACTCACGGGTCACGGTCGGGTAATAGCGCAGTTTGCTGGTGACCATTTCGCCGAGCAATTCATGGTTGGGCAAATGGTCGAGCAACATGTCGTGATACGCGAGTTCGTCCACTTGACGCACGCCATGCACCAGCACGATCTGATCAAATTTGTCGTAAATTTCAGGGTCGCGCACGATGCTCATGAACGGTGCCAGACCGGTTCCGGTCGAGAGCATGTAAAGCCGTTTGCCGGGCAACAGATAATCGACCACCAGTGTGCCGGTTGGCTTGTGACCGACGATCACGGAATCACCCACCTGAATGTTTTTCAGATGCGACGTCAACGGGCCGCCCTCGACCTTGATGCTCAGGAATTCCAGATGGTCTTCGTAATTGGCGCTGGCAATGCTGTACGCGCGCAACAACGGTTTGTCGTTGATGCGCAGGCCGATCATCGTGAAGTGGCCATTGGAAAAACGCAGCGACGGACTGCGCGTGGTGGTAAAGGAAAACAACCGGTCGGTCCAGTGATGCACGCTCAGCACGCGCTCTTCGTTCATATTGCTCATGACAGTTAAAGGCTCTACATAGTAAAAAGGGAGATTCCGGCGTCGGCATGCGTCATTTCAGCATGGACGTCCGGTAGACCCGTGATGATACGCGACCTGTTGCCGATGTGTGCCATGCCGGCCTCCAGAATGCTTCAATGCTTCAATGCTTCAATGCTTGAGCCCCTTCGGTATCGCACTCAACAAGGTGCGCGTATAGGCATGCTGCGGATTGCGATACAGCTCGTCCGAATTGGCCAGTTCGACCACGCTGCCCTGATTCATCACCATCACCTGATCGGCGATGTACTTGACCACTGCCAGGTCATGCGAAATGAAGATGTAGCTCATGTTGAATTCTTCCTGCAAATCCTGCAGCAGGTTGAGCACCTGGGCTTGCACCGAGACATCCAGCGCCGACACCGATTCGTCGCAGACCAGTACTTCGGGCTTCAGCGTCAGGCAGCGCGCAATCGCAATGCGCTGGCGCTGGCCACCGGAAAATTCATGCGGATAGCGATGGAAGGCCGCTTCCGGCAAACCGACTTTTTTAAGGAGCGCGTAGGCCAGGCCGATCCGCTCCTTGTCGTCGCGGCCAATCGCGTGGATCTGCATCGGTTCGAGCAGGATCTGGCCGACCGTGAAACGCGGGTTGAGCGAGGCATACGGATTCTGGAAAATAATCTGGATGCGCCGCTTGTAGGCCATGAATTCCTTGTTCGACATGGCCAGAATATCCTTGCCGTCGAACAGCGCCT
>CAILRJ010000366.1 GCA_903836575.1 uncultured Burkholderiales bacterium | reverse complement strand
CTGGCGCGTCACTCCGATGATCTCGAACCTACGCTGACCCGCAACGGCTACCGCGTCAAAGATCTGGCCGAACAATTCGGCACCAAGTCTGCAGAAATCAAGGCTTTGTTCACCCAGACACTTGATCCGATACGTACGGCCGAATTACGCGAGAAGATGTTGGCGGCGGGTCTGCCGATATGATGGATCACATGTGTCATCAAACAAACCTCCGTTTTATTGCCCTTAACAACAATCAATGCCGGACTTTGGGACCGCTACATCTAGTATTTTGTTCAGTCGTAATTAATCTGAACTCAAAACGGCGCTAAAGGCGAGCTGGACCATTTTAGATTGCAAGCCGTTATACCGATCCTGCATTCCGACCAAGTGCCTCGTTGGCACAAATGGACCGCAGTGAACCGAGGTTGCTTCAATATTTCGTCTGTCACAAAGCGAATCTTATGCTGCCAGCTTTTGCTAACACTGCAGGCTATCAAAACACTGAATCTGCAGTGATCGTTTTATAATTTTAGTAGATCTAAATGTTATAGGTCCCGCCTCCTGTCGCTTCATCATATGCTACGAGGATCGAGAAATGACCGTGCGCTGCCACGATCACCGGCTTGGTGGCGTGGGTGTAGATAAGATTTTCCGTTACGTCTCCCTCTTGTGTGCCGGTGTTGCCATCAACAATTTCTCCAAGTGGATGGTTCATCTGGTGGATATCCAGCGTAGCAGACTCGTAATCGAGCCGTGGATAGCCTGAGGAATTCGGATCGGGCTGCACCCATGGTCGAGTAAGGATAAATCCTTCCCTTGCCCCGAGTCGAGTCATCAATTCAATGAGGTGCGTTTCTGCGCCTTCTACTTTAGCGTCCTCATTGAATAATCCGTCGACCGTATCTTGGCTATAGCCTGCTTTGAGCAGCATGGCATGCGCAATTTTCTTCAGTGCCTTTTCACCTGGCCGATCAGGATCATCGTCTTTCTCACCGACAGCCTTTAATCGACTGATGCCGGCCTCAAACAGGGGGCGTTCAGCAGAATATGCTTCACCCTCCATGGGAGGCTGCAAGTCAGTCATGAAGCCGCGAATACCAATGCCACGGCCATCGGGGGACTCAAGGTTGCCATACTTGTTAGTCAACTGGAGCATCATCCGTTTCAAGAGCTCGGCTTCCTGGATAAAATCCGGTCCCAACGCGCGAACCCGATCTGCGATCCTCCCAGCCGCATCCATGGTCTTATTCGTTGACATCGTGGCGTGCTCCAATAGGACGGAAACAAATGCCGCCCGCCACCAGCTTCCGCCATCGTCTGCCGCCAGCTTCCGTTCATAGCACATGCCTATTCCAGCACCGGAAAGCAAAAGATCGGCTTTTGCCATATCAATCTCGCTATTGGTATATCTGATACGGCGAGCGGGATTACTCGGACCATCATGAGTCACAATCCCATCGGAATGGGCAAGAGTGGCTACGTCAACATTTTCACCGGGCATGGTATGCGCCGAAAGTTCGGGTTGACTTTGTCGTTGCACTTCAAGGGGATCAACGAAGTTTACTGAAGGGCTATTGGGCAAAACTTGATGCACCAGGCCTTGGTTTGGCTCTGTGATCGCCACGTCATCGCGCCCGTTATTCTGCACCGGTACCGCCGTCGCGGCGTGCAGCCTGACGGGCGTTTGAATCGCTGCCATCTGATGCGGCGGTAATATAGGTTGGGCATTGCTTACTGTTTGGTTCAACCAAGCCGGTGCCGAATGACGCCGCAATGGCGCAGTCATGCCAGACGCGGTCATTGTTGGCATCGAAGCTATTTTTTCCTGTAGCGCTGTTCGCAGCGACGCAAGCTGTTCGATCGAATGCACGTAGCCAGGCCCACGTCGCATCCTCCCCGCGTGGATTTCCTCTTCCAGAGCGTCGTCCAGTGTCGCTTCAGTTACCCGACCGCATTCAATGAGACGAGCTACGTTATGATAGGTGATCAGCGTAGCATTACGCCCCGCTCCTGCTCGACTAAGAATGAGCTGCACATTAGGCGAATCAGTCTCATTAGCGTCTCTGCCGGATTCAACCGCAACCTGATGCGCATCCAATAACGCATTGGCTCGTCGAATTTCTACCGGCTGCAGTACCCTACCGGCGAACTTCAATCCAGCCTGAGTCAGTGGAATCTTGATCGTGATGTTATCGGGATCGATCACGGTCAATTCATAACGTACAAAGTCTTCCACGTCAGCGTGTCCGTTTCCAGCGACCTGATTCAAGCTTTGGTACTGGTAGCGATTACCAAACTTTAGTGCACCATCGCTGTTACGCGGCTTTGCAATCTCCGTTTTTAGCAAATCGATGATCGATTTTTGAGTCGAATGCTCTGCGTCATAATGCGCTTTACGCGAAACGATCTCAAATATGCCCTGCTTCGATACCAGTGCCTGCACCAAAAAGTCTTTGAAACTCTCTGCGTGCGGTGATTGCCCGGCGGCGTAGACCACGTTGCCAGGCCCAATGTCCGGAAGTTGTGGCCGTGTACGGTGAGCATGAATTGGTTTGCCCTTGTCGCTTGGCATGCCCGTGTCAATCCGCACGACGTGTTCATTGTCGAGGCAGCAGACACCCGTTTCGTTTGGCATCACCTCGGTCTTGCTGAACATGCGTGACGGCAGTCGGATTCGGCACTGTGCGCGCGCTTTAGCAAGGAGCGCATTCCACATGGTTACGACTATATTTTCATTCGGCCGCGTAGCTGCAAACTGGGGAGGGACCACCCTGTGAACAGGGTCGCTGAAAGAACGCACTATTTTTGGTAGGCGCGACATAAATTACTCCAATAAAATTGTTGCCTCAAAGTTTGTTGGCATTGACTCGAGCCGCGAATACCTGCTTGTCTAACGGGTGCGCACAGTGCACGAAAAACACGTTTCCATTAGACAGAGGCACAAATTAAGTCATTCCTGTAGATCAACTACGGATAGCCGATTTACGCAATCCACATTGCCACCTTGATAAATAGACGGCGATTAAAGAAATGTCACTTAATGTCGCAAAGATGCCGCTCTAGTCTGCATCTCGATCAGTTCCGATTGATCGGTTTCCGATATTTTTATCATTGATTAAAGAATTGCCCCTTTCGGAAATACCTTGTCCGCAGTCGTCATGACATAGTTTGAATCAATATTTCTCAGCATGACTAATTCAATGCGCGCCTTCTCAAGGAACATATCTCTCTTTAAGTCGCTGATCGTAGCTTCAACTGCGATTCTGGCCGGACTTTCCTCATCGTCTCCTGCTGCCGCTCTAGCGCCGGTACAATCGAATGCATAATTTTCTTCAAAGTGCTCATTAACATTACCGGCCATTTGTGCAAGCTCCCTTAAAACTTCTTCTTCATCAATTTTTTGTGGCAAGGACAAATCGATTGCAGTAGGAACTTCGATAAGTCGTTCGATAATGCCGGTACTACAAGGATTTTCTTTGCCAATTACAGCGAGCATGCGAATCATGGAATCACGTAAATTCTGTTTCATCTCTTGATCACTGAACTGTTCGATATATCCCCAAACGGTAGCAAAAGTGGGACCCGCATTATCATTAAACTGACCTCCTGCATATTGCATAATGTTCTTCAAACCCGCCAAAACGTATTTATCTGAAGACGGCAGCGTGGCTATATATGCACGAATCTCAGTATCAGTCTGCTCTACCGTTTTTTTCGAGTCGATAGCTGTTCTAGCTTGCATCACGTTTAACTGCTTCTTGCCAACCGCCCTAACCGGAATACTATGAACGTTTCCTGCGTAAGCCGCTCCCAATTCGTTATCCTTTTCAATGAATTCTTGGTGCACCTGAATTGGTTCTGGCAAGCTCTCTTGCCTCGACCATTCCTCAATACGTGTCCTTGGAAAATTGACGCCGAAGAGTGGAATCATTTGATCTTCAGCATTTAAAATACGGGCGAGTCTTAATGAGATATCCGGTACTTGCGCACGCCGTTTTTCAAGCGCGATTTCCAACGCAAATCCGAGACATTCCTTGGCAGTCAAATTTCTGTTGCCGACTTGTGTAGTCACGAGGTCAAGAAAGCTCGCGTCGTAGGCTGCAGCCTCATTGATTTGATTATCTGCAGCATCAAGCAATGTTTG
>CAILRJ010000365.1 GCA_903836575.1 uncultured Burkholderiales bacterium | reverse complement strand
GACTTGTGTGCAGCAGTGCCGGGTGCCTGCGACATCAACCTGCCGCAGGGCTTGTCAACGGTTGCGCAAGGTCACTCGGATGGTTTGCAGGGAGTGGCGATGACGCAGATTTATGCCGGGGACTTGCAGGGCAACCTGTGGGCAATCGATGTTGCGGACCAGGATACGGCCAAATGGACTGCGCGCTTGCTGTTCAAGGCCCGTGATGCCAGCGGTAATGTGCAGCCGATCACAACGCCGCCTGTCGTCACATTGCACCCGAATTACCCGCGCTTGCCGGGTCAGTTTGTTCTGTTTGGTACCGGGCAACTGTTGACAGCCGCTGACTTGTCTTCGCAGCTCAAGCAGTCGGTCTATGGCATCTGGGACAAGCCCGTTAATACCAGCGTGCCGCCCCGGGCCAACCTGCAGGCACAAACATTGACATTGGTTTCGGCGGGGGCATCCGGACTGCCGCAGGATGTCCTGACGGCGACCAATACGTCCATTAACTGGACCACAAAACTGGGCTGGTATGACGACCTGGTCGGTATTGGCGAACGCGTCATCAATGCGCCGCAGTTATTGAATGGAGCGTTCCTGGCAACCTTGAATACGCCGCCGGGTGGCGCATGTAACGCGGCATTCAATGCATCGCTGCTTGAGGTGAATTTCAAGACGGGCGGTGCGTTCGAGCAGCCGCAACTCGATATCAATGGCGACAAGGTGATTGATGCGAGGGATACGGTCAATGGCACCTTCCCGGTGGGCGTGGCGCTGGGGACAGGTTATGGTAGTGCGGCAACCCTGCTAAAAACCACCGGCTCGCCCGGCAAGATCGGCAAGCTGATTACGAAGTCCGGTGGCCAGCAAGTCACCATCATCGATCCGAACAATACGCCGCGCCGGCTTACGTGGTGGCAGCTTCAATAGACAGGAATAGCATGGAACATTTTTCTGTACGGCGGCGCGTTGAACTTGGGTTTACGCTGATCGAGGTGATGGTCGTCGTGGCTGTTGTCGGTATCCTGGTGGGGATTGCCATTCCGTCTTATCGCAGCTATGTGCTCAAGTCACGAAGGGCGGACGCGTTGGCCGCGTTGTCGCAAAGTCAGGTCATGCTGGAGCGCTGCTATGCGCAAAGCTTTTCGTATAGTGCGATATGTGCCGGTTTGCCGGTTTTTCCGGTTGCTTCCGAGCGTGGCTATTACCGCATTGGGATGTCGAACCAAACCGCGACGACGTACACGCTCACAGCTACGCCAGTCGGTAGCCAAGTCAGCGATACGCTGTGTGCGGCAATCAGTGTGGATCAGGCTAACCGGAAGGTAGCTGCAGACAGCAGCGCTGTCGCACAGACGGCTTGCTGGAATCCTTGAGGGCAACAGGGTTGCCGTTTGTCGTTATTGGCTTTTTTCTCGCCACAGTAGGTGAATGACGGCCAGTAAGAGTAGCGCGCCCAGTAGAGCAACGCATAGTGCGCTGATGCTGAAGTCGTTTTGACGGACAGCGGACGAACTAAATATCGGTGCGATCAGGCCACCCCCTACGACTGCACCGACGATGCCTGCAACTACGTTGAGCATCGTGCCTTGTTGCTTCCTGGTCTTCATGACGATGCTGGCCAGCCAACCTAATATTCCACCGATGGCAATCCATATAACGAAATTCATCGAGTTCTCCTTCACCGTTGCACACATGAGGCTGACCGGGTGATCCAGTCCTCAGCTTCCATCATCGACTGATGCGTGTGCTCTTGCTTTGGGATTGCTCAAGGAATTGCTGTTTGATTGCCTGCAGCGGATTAGCGTTGCAGCGAGGCGGGTAGCAGCCGGTCGTATTCGGCCTTGACGCCGGCATAGCACTCGCAGACGCGAGCTTCAAGACCTGGCCGGTTGAGGACAGTGATGTGTCCACGGGTGTACTGGATCAAGCCCTCGTCTTGCAATTTTCCGGCGGCATCGGCAACGCTTTCACGGCGGACTCCCAGCATGTTGCCGATCAGCTCCTGGGTCATGCTCATTTCGTTCGATGGCAACCGGTCCAGACTCAGCAGTAACCAGCGGCACAGTTGCTGAACCACGCTGTGATGGCGATTGCAGACCGCAGTCTGCGACATCTGCGTCAACAGGGCCTGGGTATAGCGCAATAGCAGGGACTGGAGCGCGCCGCCACGATAGAACTCTTCCTTGAGTCGCGACGCTTTCAGGCGGAATCCGTAACCCGCGCTTTTTACCACGGCCCGATTGAGTGACGTACCGCCACCCATGAACAGAGTGACGCCAACAACGCCTTCGTGACCAATCACGGCGGTCTCGGTGGCGGTGCCATCACGTGACTCGTAAAGTTGGGAAACGATGCTGCTGGTCAGAAAGTAGACGTGTTCCATTTCGACACCGGCCTCGCACACGGCCATGCCTAGCGGCATCGGCACTAATTCAAGGTGCGGCAGGATGCGCTCGTAGTCTTCGACGGGAAGACCTGCGAGTAAGTTATTTTGTTTCGGGTTATGGCCATACAAGCCGGCGATGCGTACTGCACCGGATACGCGACCTGCCGGCAGGCGGGTTTCGCGACTGGATGATTTCAGGTTGCCGGTGTTGCGTGTAACGCTACCGGCATTATTTGGTGTGGTCTCACAGACGTTCAATCCCTGTTCCATGCGTATCTCCTCTTAGTGGTGAGAATTTCGATGGACACATGATTGCAGAGGAGGCGCGCTTTTTTAATCAGCGCACCACCTATTCCCGTGTGGGATTACGCTGACAAGAATGGTGTTGCCGAATTATTTTGCAGTGGGTACGCGAGCAGGAGTCGCACGACTGCCCAGCCGTTCGAGCAGCTCGCGCATGTCGGTGAATTCGGAGGTCTTGTCGAAAAAATACTGTACACCCAGTTGTTCGGCCAACCGGTGATAGCCCTTGCTGACGTTGTTGCTGAAGATGATACGGATTTGCTGGTTGTACTGCGGCTCGCTGCTTAAACGACGTAGCAGGCTGATGCCATTGCCTTGCCTGAGCTGGATGTCGAGGATCAGGATATCGCAGGGATGCAGCGCCAACTGGTCAAGGGCTTCATCTTCGGAATCGGCATGACCGACCAGCGTAATGCCGGGTATGTCGGCAAAACTTTCGATGAGCAGTTCGCGTACCAGGCTGGAATCTTCAATCAGGAACACCTGCAATGGCTGCGCTAGCGGATCATTCAATGGGTTGTCCTTGCTCGTGGCTCAATCGATCAGGTTTTGCTTGATCGCGTAATAAATGATGTCCGCATTACTGGCCATGCTCATTTTTTGCAGCACGCGCGCGCGGTAGGTACTGACGGTCTTGACGCTCAGGCACAGTTCATCGGCAATTTTGGTGACACCTTCGCCTTGACTGAGCTTGTAGAAAATCTCGTATTCCCGCGCTGACAGGGTTTCGTGCAGGGGTTTGTCCGTATTTGTATCCGGATCCATCGTCAGTAATTCGGCCACGGCGTAGCTGATGTACTTGTGACCGCGCATGATGGTTTGGATCGCATTAACCAATTCGGTCGCCAGTGCTTCTTTTTGCACATAGCCACTGGCACCGCTGCGCAGGATCTGGACCGCGTAGCGGTTTTCCGGGTGCATGCTCAGGATCAGGACCGGCAACTCCGGTTTTTCACGCTTGATCTGTTTCAGGACTTCGACTCCGCTCTTGTCCGGCATTGCGATGTCGAGAACGACGATATCCCAGTCCTCGGCCCGGATCAAGCGGATGGCTTCTTCAGCGGTACCGGCTTCGCCACCAATCTCCATGTCGGGGATGTTATCAATGAAGTAATGAACGCCTGCACGAACAACTGCGTGATCATCTACTACCAGGATTCTTATCATAGTTGGCTAAGTGCAGCCGGACGGAAAGTACCGGCATTGGAGGTTATGTTGCTCTAGGAAAAACGGGTGCATCACGGTCTGGTACGTTATTGAATCATGAATTGTAGAGAGTTTTTCGTGAAATATTTCACTACTTCTCGTAATGCCGCACCGTGTAACTTCTCGAGCGTAACAGGTCACAGAATCAATAGCGTTTCTGGACGCTGGATGTAGTGTTCGTCGGCATTTACGAAGCATTTTTGTAACTTATAGTTTGTGTTATTCGCTGCCCGATCATCCTATCGTGGAAACTCACTGTCGAAATCCTATCGTCACCAGACTGCCTATTTCAAGCCATTCTTGAGGCATCAATGCACAATCAACGGCCTTATCGGCGACAGATATCCACCTGTTAATCGGTCAGACTCATGTAGGCAAGTAAGTCGAAGTTGTCTGCGATATACGACACTTGGTAATGACTAAATCGTATTGAAATTACTGAATGGCATTAAACTGAGGACGCCATTCTGGATGATGCTGCGTGAAATTTTTTTGATGATTGGGCGCAACTATTTTTCAGTTGCGTGTTTCATCGCCAGACTACCAGCGGGTGTCCGCCAGATTTTTGGCGGGTTTATGTCGACAACTTTGTCCAGGAGAAAATAATGATTTCACTCAAGCCGGCTACTTTTGCTGTGTTTGTCACGGTTTCTGCGTTCCTCGTCGGATCTTCCCCTACGCTGGCGGCAGATAAAGGAACTACCGCGGAGGCGGAAGCGCTGGTTAAAAAGGCCGTGACCTTTTACAAGGCCAACGGGAAAGATAAGGCATACGCGGCTTTCAATGACACCAAGGGCGGATATGTTGATCGCGACCTGTATTTGTTTTGTTTCGATTTTAACGGGGTAAGCGTTGCGCATGGCGCCAATGCAAAATTGATTGGCAAAAATCTTATCGACATGGCCGATATTGACGGAAACAAGATGATTGCCGCGATGACCAATATTGCAAAGACCAAGGGCAAAGGATGGCACGACTACAAGTTCTCTAACCCCGTATCCAAGGAGAACGAAAAAAAATCTGCCTATGTAGAGAAGTTTGACGAAGACGTTTGGTGCGCAGCTGGCGTCTACAAGGGCTGAACATTCAATGTGCTGGCATACCTCGCTTGGCAATTGTGAGTTTGGCAGGATAGGTATGCCAGAAGTATTTCAAATGCGTCGAAAGCTCCGGAAAATGGTGCCAGGCATAGCAGTGGAAGCAGCGCGAGTCTTCCTTGGTGCCCCTCTTGATGCAGGTGTGCCTAACAAAAATATTCAACGAGATATATCGCAAGGCCGCAAAAATGGTCACGTAAATTTCAACAATCTGCCAGACAAACCTAGGTAAGAATCCATTATGGACGTTAGAAATCTTAGGGTAGGACATCGTATTGCAATGGCATTTGCGTTGGTTTGCTTTCTTTTGGCCACGGTTGTCGCTATTGGTTTTTATAACGTAAAACATTCGCAGCAATTGCTGGAGCGGGACTTGACCGATGCACGTGAAATTGAGGGCGATGCGTTAAATATACGTCTGCTTCTGGCGCGAAACGCGATTGCGATCCGCAACATGGGGCTAGCGAGCGAAGTTCAGGATATTCAGGCGGAGCTAAAAAAAGCCCAAGCCCATGAAAAAGAGTACCGGGCGTTATTGAAGAAAATTGGCGAGGCCAAGCTCTCCGATGATGAAAAAGCTTTGATTGCGAACTTAACTGCAAACACTGAAAAGATGCAGCCACTGCTCAAGCAAGCCATTTCGCAGGCACTTGCGTTCGATTCTGCAGCGACGGCAAAAATTGTAATGACCAAGGTAGAGCCGTTGTTCATCAAGTCGCTGGATGAGGCTACCAAACTTGCCGATCTGCAAATCAGCAAGGGTAACAATGCGCTCAACGCCGTCATCGATTTTGGCCGCACATCGAGTCGCTTCATGCTGGCGTTGGGGATTTTTGGCCTGGTATTGGCGGTTACGTGCGGAATTTGGCTAACGCGCGCAGTGATCGGGCCATTGTCGAGTGCGCTGGAGGCCGCTGTATCAGTAACGAACTGCGACCTTACTGTTGTGGTGGAGGCCTCGGGCACTGGTGAGCTGCGTTCATTGATGGAGCATCTGGGCGAGATGACGCGCAACCTTGACGACATCGTGACCACGGTGCGTAACTCGACAGAACAAATAGCGACGGCATCTGCCGAGATTGCCGTGGGCAACAATGACTTGAGTATTCGTACTGACCAACAGGCATCCAAGTTAAAGCAAACGGCTGCGGCAATTCTGCAATTGACCAGTAAAGTTAAACAGAATTTTGAGAACGCCGAACAAGCTCGCAAACTGGCGAATGCAGCGTCTGTAATTGCTGTCCGTGGTGGAGATGTGGTGCATCAGGTTGTTTCGACGATGGATGAGATTACGGTAGCGAGCCGCAAGATTGAGGACATTATCGGGGTTATTGACGGTATTGCGTTTCAGACCAATATTCTGGCACTTAACGCGGCCGTTGAAGCGGCGCGGGCGGGAGAGCAGGGGCGCGGTTTTGCTGTTGTTGCGTCTGAAGTGCGTAGTCTGGCGCAGCGTAGTGCGGAGGCCGCCAAAGAAATAAAGACTCTGATTGGCGCCAGTGTCGAGAAAGTCGATGCCGGAAAGAAACTGGTTGCCAATGCCGGATCAACGATGGGCGAAATTGTATCCAGCGTCAAAAATGTCAGCGACATAATTGGCGAAATCAGGGCATCAAGCCTGGAGCAAAATTCCGGTATTAGCGAAATTAATAACGCCGTCATACAGCTTGACACCATGACCCAGCAAAATGCAGCCCTTGTTGAGCAAGGCGCTGTGGCAGCGGAGAGTCTGAAAGACCAAGCGGAAAATCAGCGCGAAACTATGGGTGTATTCAAGCTGGCGAGATTATAAATTTGATTAAATTCTGCGCGATTGCGTCGCGGAATGTTGAGAGCCCAAGGTACATTGACAGCAACGTAATTCAGTGCTGCTTCGATGACCAGCCGAATATTCCATCGCTTTTGTGGTCAGCTTGGTCCGGAAACTATAGGCCAGTAAGCTGTATTCCTCGACGCTCTTGATGTAGCGCTGTCGCGCTACGGTAATGCGATTCTCTGTGCCCTCCAACTGCGATTGCAAAACACGAAAGCCGTGATTGGTCTCGAGCTGAAGATAGTTTTCGTTGGTGCTCAGCAAGCGCGACAATGCCGATATCAGCTCGCCCCGAACTTGCTGGAATTTTTTAAGTGCATCAGGATCGTTCAGTACAACAGTCCGACCAAAATCCATTACAGGACTTTTGGTATGGAAACGCTCCATCGAGTGAATGAACAGGAAAGCGAATGAATAGATTGTCGCAGCTTATTCTGGGGTGATTCGGTGCGGATTCAAGGGCCTGTCACGCTACAATGCGCGGGTTTGCAACTCTCGGATATTGCCGTGACTTTTACAGAAAAACTTGCTGCCGCCTGGCGCACCAACGATACGCTGCTGTGTGTCGGACTCGATCCGGATACGGCTAAATTCCCGTTGCATTTGCGTGATCAGCCTGATGCCATCCTGAAATTTTGCACTGCCATCATTGATGCCACCGCTGCTACTGCCTGCGCCTTCAAGCCCCAAATTGCCTACTTTGCGGCGTTGCGTGCGGAAGACCAGCTCGAAGCGATTTGCCATTATGTCCGCACAACCTATCCGCATCTGCCGATCATTCTTGATGCCAAACGGGGCGATATCGGTGCCACCGCCGAGCAGTATGCCCGCGAAGCGTTTGAGCGCTACGGTGCCGATGCGGTCACGGTCAATCCTTACATGGGACATGATTCGATCGCGCCCTATCTGGAATGGAAGGACCGTGGCGTGATCGTGCTGTGCCGCACCTCCAATCCCGGCGGATCCGACTTGCAATTTCTTGAGGTTGACGGTACCCCGCTGTACCAGCTGGTAGCCCGGCTGGTCGCCGATAAATGGAACAGCAACGGTCAGTGCAGTCTGGTGGTCGGCGCGACGTTTCCGAATGAGTTGGCACAAGTGCGCGCCATTGTTGGCACGATGCCGTTGCTGGTGCCCGGCATCGGTGCCCAAGGCGGGGATGTTGCCGCTACCGTAGCCGCTGGCCAGACTGCCGAAGGTACCGGCATGATGATCAATTCGTCCCGCGCAATCATGTATGCAACGCCGATCGAGCATGAAGACTTCGTACAAGCCGCACGGCGGGTTGACGAGGCAACCCGGGTCGAGATCAATCGCTATCGGGTCGGCTGAAAAAATCCAGCATTTCTGCCAGTAACAGCTCGGGTGATTGCTCCGGGATGAAATGGCCTGCAGCAAAAGCGCTACCAGTTACGGGGGCGCTACATTTTTCCTGCCAGTTCGCCAGCGGCTGAAATAATCGGCCGACCACGCCATGCTTGCCCCAGACCAGATGGAGCGGGCAGGCGATTTTTTCCGGCACGCGATCATGCTCAAGATCGACGCCGGCCGAAGCGCGGTAATCCTCGCAGGCGGCATGGATCGCGGTGGGGTTGCAGAAGCAGCGCCGGTATTCGGCCATGGCGTCTGCGTCGATGAAGTCCGTGCCATGCGAACCCCAGCCACCGAGCGTGAATTCAAGAAAAAATTTGGCACTATTGCCAATGAGCGTTTCAGGCAAGGGTGCTGGCTGTATCAGCATGAACCAGTGGTAATACAGGGTCGCGAAGGCCTGATCGGTGGCGTCGTACATCGTCAGGGTCGGTGCAATATCGATGAGCATCAGCTTACGCACCGCTTGCGGATGATCGAGTGCCAGGCGATGCGCCACGCGTGCACCGCGGTCATGGGCGCACAGGCGGAATTGCCGGTGGCCGAGCGCGGCCATCAGGTCAACCATGTCCCGGGCCATTACCCGCTTCGAATAATTGGCATGATCGGTTTCACCAGGCGGTTTCGACGAATCGCCATAGCCGCGCAGGTCCGGCATGATCAGTGTGTAGTGCTCGGCCAGACGGTCGGCAATTTTGTGCCAGATCAAATGTGTCTGAGGGAACCCATGCAACAAGAGCAGCGGCGGACCTATGCCGCCTTGGCGGTAATGAATCGTGACGCCGTTGACGTCGCACCGTGCGGTGCTGAAATTGCGGAGCATCAGCTGTTACCTAGTAAGCGCAGCAAACCCTGCAGTGCATGGGTGACGGTTTGTTCCCGTACGCTGTGGCGATCACCGTCAAATACTTTGCGCTCGGTGATGCTGGTCGAGTTCATCGTCCAGCCAAAACAGACGGTGCCGACGGGCTTGCCCGGCATGGCACCGCCGGGACCCGCGATACCGGTGGTCGACAGTGCGACATGGGCGTTGCTGTTTGCTAATGCCCCTGTTGCCATCGCTGCAGCAACTTCTTCGCTGACGGCACCATGCCGGGCAATCAAGGCGTCGGGAACATCGAGTAATTTGGTCTTGGAGGCGTTCGAATAAGTCACGAAGCCGCAGTCGAACCATTCGGAACAGCCGGCGATGTCGGTAATGGCGTGGGCCACGCCGCCACCGGTGCAGGATTCTGCGGTCGTTAGTAACAAGCCGCGGTATTGCAGGGCCTGGCCAGCCTGTGCTGCCAGATCGATGATCTTATCCATCGCGTCGAACTCCTCAAATAAGCCGATTCAGAATGCAATTCGCCAATTGCGAGCAGGCTTACTCTACCATCGGGCATCGCTAAATGGTGTCGACCTACAATGGTTCAGGTGGCTGAGTGCGGCGTGATCTGTTTTTTCAGTGTGGCCTTCAATGCCTCAATGGCGACATCGAACTCCATGCGCCATTCACCGCTCGTAGCGACCAGCAAGGCCGTTCCGGGTCGCAGATCAGGATCGGCCTTGACCGGCCATTCAGACTCGGGAAGGTGTGCCAGGTCTGACGGATGCAGATGAAGCAATGCCTCGCTGAGTTTGCCCGGGGCTTCGAGCGAGAGGCGCTTGACTAGCGATTCGATGCGTTCGCGATCAGAAATCGAGAGAATCATTCGATCGAACAGGTCTAACGCCAGGCGGATGACGAGCTCCCGGGACCGCCCGGAGAACGCGGCATATTGGGCATCGAAAGCCGCGAGGTAGTCACGCAGGCGCTTAACGGATTGCTGTTCTGCCTCGTTGAGAATTTGCCTGGCTTGCTGGCGGGCTTGATCTAATAACTGATCGGCGTCGTCGCGGGCATCATCAAGGATGCGTTGGGCATTGGCTTGCGCATCGGTAGTGATCATGAGTGCCGAGAGACGCAAAATGCCGTGGTCGGGGCGCAAGGCCGCATCGTACGGGATGGAGTCGATACAAAACGTCATGGATTTTCCTCGCTGCGTTGTTGACACAGGCGCCAGCAACGCTGTGAGCGCGTTGATGACCGGAGAATGTCCTCCGGTGTGGCCCAATTGCTCTGCTTGCGTAACTTGATGCTGACCCGGCTCTGTTCGGATAAATGCAATTGCAGACGTGACCAGAGACCAGGGAATCCTTGGTCGAGCCGAATGGCGATTTCCGCCAGTCCGCAGATGTCGAGCGTGTCGGTACTCTCGGGATGCGCTACAACATAGGCATGCAATGGCTGGGTTGCCGCAATGGCTCGACACCATTTTTGATCACTCAAGGGAAGTGCCCGCAATGCTTCCTGATCGGATTGGCGAGCGGTAATCAGCCCCATGAACAGGCTTGCTGCATACTGCATCGTCGGGCCGTCCATCATCGCGAGAGTACTCCAGGACGGATCAAAGTGCCGGGGCAAGTCGCCAGGTACTTCGGCGCTGGCACACCATGTCCGATATCTATCGCGTTGGGCGATCAGACCGTTCTCTCCTGTATCGGAGGTGGTGTCCGCGCCGAGGGTCCACGGACTGAACCACCAGTCGATAAATGTCTCCGATAACATAAATATCTCCGGCAACATTACGTGGCAGTCGATTTATCCGGGATTTTTGATGATCTGCGGGCGCTAATGGCTTTGCCAATTTTGGTGCTGGTCAGAGCAAGCCATAAAATGGCGACAACGCCTGCCAGACTCGTCGCCGTCAGCACGGTCAGCGTCCACATCAGGCTTGAGGAAGATTCGCTTTGGACCATGAACGGACCGACCGATTCCCATTCGACTCCTACGGGGGCTGCGCCGGTAGGTGCCAGAACGACAGATACTTTTGACCGTCCTTCGACTCCGGATAAACCCGGAATACTTGATGCAACCAGATTGGTAATGCGCGGGATATTGGTATCTTCATCAAACGGCGCCGTGTATTTGACAAAGACGGCAGCCGAAGAAGGCTGAATAGGTTCGCCCGGGGCTATTCGTTCCGGCAGCACTACGTGAACCCGTGCACTGACGACATGATCGAATTGCTGCAGAGTGAATTCAAGCTCTTCGGAGAGTGCATGGATGTAACGTACGCGCTCCTCCAGCGGGGTTGAAATCATGCCTTCTTTTTTGAACACCGTACCTAGGTTTGACAGTGAGCGTTTTGGCAAGCCTGCCGCACGCATGATGTCGGTAGCCCGGGGCACATCGGTCTCACGCACCGTCAGCGTAACGCCCTCCTTGGTAGTAATTTTTTTAGCCTCAATGCCATTGTGGCGAAGTAGCGCGACAATTTCATTGGCATCGGCGTCCTGTAAATTGGTTTGCAGATTGGATACCTGACTGCATCCCCATATGAGCATTAACAATGCGACTTGCAGGACCCAGCGCGGCAAGATGGTCTGGATGTGCGAAATGAGGATCGACATATTTATTGCATCCTCGTCAGTTGGTCGACGGAGGTCGAGGCCTTCGAAATCGTCTTGGAGACAAATTGGACCCGCGTCTGGTAATCATTCAGCGCCAGCATCGCCTTCATCATGACCATCTGATCGCCGGTTTGTGTCGCATGCTCCAGCATCCTGGAAACGTATTGCTGATCTTTTTGTACTTCAGATGCCAGTTCGGTGGCGCGATTGGCCAGCTGGCCAGACATCGACATCGGATGCGAGCCAGCGTCGGTGGGTGTCAAACCAGAGGCCGCCGTATGCTGCTGCATTGCCTGAGAGAAAGCCTGTGTATCTGCAGGAGTCGATGAGGTGATGTCGATTTGCAGTGTCGACATTCTGACTGCAGATGTGGTGGTAGATGTAACAGGGCTGACTGGAGACATGATGTTGCCTTTTTGGAAAAGACTGGATCGGACCAGATAGTGTTGAACACTAAAGCGTGTTGCTCGTTGCTAGCTGGCTGTCGCTAATTAACTGTTAACGTCGCGTCCGGTTGCTTGTCCTGGAGCGACGTTCTTGTGCATTTACTGCTCGAATAACGCGATATGGCAAATCGACCAATAAAGGTAATATTTTTTGTGACCGAATACCGGAATGCGAGAGACCTTGGTGGCTACATCCTGTTAGCTTGATCGGCCGACCTCGATGCTCTGGTCATGGTCGCCATCAACATGCCAATTAGTTGCTCATATAATTTATTGATGATCTCCAAACCGTTCAATATGACCTGCCCAAACTTGCCAAAAAGGTCGAGGAACGGACGGCCTTTACTTTGCCCTGCCGCCGATTGGGTAACAGGTTTGGCTGCTGGTTTAATTGCTGCGTCGCGTGACTGCGAAGCAATTGAAGGAGCCTTTCCATTGCCGGAGTGACGTCCACCTTGTTTGCTGGAGTCCTCCTCCTTGCGCTCCTTGGGTACGACTTTGTTTTGACTGGTTACTTTCTTTTGGTCCGGCAGGTGGCCCGTCGACGTGCTTTTTAAGAGGCGCTGGCGCATATCCTTGTCCTTTGCAGTGAACGTCGGAGGTGGCGTGTTTCCTGCCTGCGGCTTGACGTTTGGTAATTCATTCCCGGTAGCCATTGGTGGACGGTTAGGAATGGATTCGACCCGGGCTAAGTTGGGTCGTGATGCAGAATGAACCGGCATGTGAATCTCCTGGTTTGTTTTGCCTGGGCCAGAATAGGATTTAAAAGCGTTGTCTGGTGTTGTCAAAGGTTGGTGGCGGAAGCGGAACAACAGTTCCATTGACCGGTTGCAATGCCTGCGCTATCTGAAAGCCTTCATGCATACGATTAGCTAAGTCTCCTCACTCAGGTGAGTGGTGGCTGGCGCCAGAACGCATCTGGTGCCATAATCGGAATCATTCTCATCTGACGGTTGTACCATGCGCCCCTCCGCTCCTTTTTCAACACTACTTTCATCTTTGCATACCGGCCAGTCCGCGGTCATTTCCGGACTGGATGCCCAAAACGAGCTATACCTGCGCTTGACCGCGATGGGTTTGCGCATCGGCAAGCAAGTCCAGCTACTCCGGTCCGCTGCTTTTTCGGGACCATTACATGTCCGTGTTGGCACGACTGACATCATGCTCAGGAAAAGCGAAGCGGCACGGGTGCAGGTAGTGCCGGTCGATAGCGTGGCCGGCGCATGAAGCGTATTGCGTTGCTGGGCATGCCGAACGCCGGGAAATCGACTTTTTTCAATCGCTTGACCGGTGCTTCGGCGCGGGTCGGCAACTGGCCTGGCGTGACGGTAGACTTGTTGGGTGCAAAAGTTTTAATTGGCGCAAACATGGTCGAGGCGATCGACTTGCCCGGCATTTATGACCTTCAAGGGTTTTCAGAGGATGAGGACGTGGTTCGCCGTTTCTTGTCCCAGAATCCGGTTGATCTGGCGCTCGTGATTATTAACACTGCGCAAATTGAGCGTCAGCTTAGCCTTGTGCTGCAACTGAAACATCTCGGCGTGCCGATGGTCGTGTTGCTGAACATGTCGGACGAAGCAAAAAAGCTTGGCATTACGATCGATGCAGAGCAACTATCGAGTTTGCTTAATTGTCCTGTCGCACTTATTTCTGCCAAATACGGAAACGGATATCAGGGTGCCTACCAGCTCATCCAGAAAGAGCTCAACGGGAGTCGCCCGCCTGTTATCGCCAATCTTGCCAGCCCGCCGTTAGCCGAACCGGCGCTTGAGGCAGCGATGGCGCAGGTCATGAATACGTCGGTACAAATTCCCGCCCATGCTTCGGATCAATTGACCCAGCGCATGGACCGTGTGCTGCTACATCCGATAGCAGGGTTGCCAATTTTTTTCTTCATCATGTTCCTGTTATTTCAGGGCATTTTTGTGCTCGGCCAACCAATCCAGAACGGCTTGGCGTGGCTATTTACGTTGTTCAGGACTTCTGCACTGGAGCCTTTGATGTCGGCGCTGCCAGCGCCGGTAACCGGATTGCTGCTCGATGGAATCTACAACGGCGTTGGTACGGTCGCCAGCTTTGTTCCGTTGATTGTTTTGTTTTTCCTGTTCATGGCGCTGGTCGAGGATAGCGGCTATTTGTCGCGAGCCGCGTTTTTGATGGATGCGCTGATGGCCAAGATGGGCCTCGATGGTCGCAGTTTCGTTATGGTGTTGATGGGGTTCGGTTGTAACGTTCCCGCCCTCATGGGCACGCGCGTCATGCGTTCCAGGCCGTTGCGGTTGTTGACGATGTTGGTCATCCCGTTTTCGCTGTGCTCTGCCCGGTTGCAGGTATTCGTATTTTTCATTGCTGCGCTCTTCACCCCCACGCAGGCACCGCTAGTGCTGTTCAGCTTGTACATGATGAGTTTTGCCACCACACTGCTCAGTGCGTTGCTGTTCAAATCCAAGTTTGCCAACACGGAGCCGTTCATCCTTGAAATGCCGCCCTATCGATTCCCGACCTGGCGCCAGATGGCATTGCGCGGCTTACAGGAAGTCCGTCACTTCATGCATCGCGCGACGAAATTCATCATTATCGGCGTCGTACTGGTGTATGTATTAACGAATTTTCCTACCAATGTGGCACCTGCCAGTAGTGGCACGATTGCCGGTTGGCTCGGTACTAGCCTGGCGCCCATCCTGGATCCAATCGGCATCAACATGCAACTCGCAATTGCGTTGATTTTCGGTTTCGTTGCCAAAGAAATCGTGATCGGTTCTTTAGCCGTGATTTACGGGTTGGATGGTAGTGCGCTGGTCTCGACGATGGCGCATCAGATTGACTGGGTGCAAGCCTACAGTTTTATGTTGTTCACCCTGATTTACACCCCGTGCCTGTCTACGATCGCGACCATCCGCACCGAGTCGCGTAGTAATTCATTCACTTTACTTGCCTTGGCCTGGCCGTTGACGCTGGCGTGGGTCGTCAGCTTCGTGTTTTATACCTCTGCCCGGGCTTTCGGATACTAGACCGGTGTCAAAGAGAGGTTGCTGAACGCGCCGCCTGCTCGTACAAACCGGACAGGATGCGCAGGAAGCGTGCGAGTTCACTCAACTCAAAGCTTTCGGTACCGTCGCCGCTAAGACCGGACACCAGTACCTGTTCGCGGATTTCGAAGTAGCGTTTGCAGACGTCCTGGCCCGCCTCGTTGGTCGAGTAAAGCACCTCTTTGCCCCGTTTCTCGGTTTTCACCAAGCCCAGCGTTTGCAATTTCTTCAGCGAATAGTTGACCACGTGCGTGTCCTCGATATTGAGGATAAATGCAATGTCGGCAAGTTTCTTCTCACGTGCACGGTGGTTGATGTGATGCAGCACGAGCACATCGGTAATTGTCATGTCCTTCATACCGACGGCAGAAATGCAACGCACCGCCCAGCGGTTGAATGCATTGCTCGCGATAATCAGGCCGAACTCGAATTCACTCAATTCAGCACTGCGTCCGGAGGCGAGATGGGATGACGATACGATAGGGATTTTGGCTTGTCTTGCCGGCTCTGTCAGTGCAGGCGGGGCACCATCACGTTTCTGTTTCAAGATTTCTTTTGTCATCATGGTTCCAAATGGTTGTGTTGCATATCAATATTTTTTATCGACATATTACGCGCAAAATATCGCAGGAACAGGTGGTGAAATTTACTTTTAGCGAGTAAAAAATCCGTATTTTTCAAAAAAATGTGCATCTTTTACGAGACAAAACAAGGTGATTTGTTTGTGATTCCTCACTATGGATAGCGATTGTATCTATTAATATTTTTTTGCGAGTCGGTGTTCCGACACTGACTCCGGACATGGCGTTGCAGCGCCTGATTCGACCATCAGTCAGTTCAGGAGCGGCAAGCGGCATTTGGGGCAAGATCTGCACCAAGTTTTCAAATCGAAAAATAACCTGAGGAACTACCCATGAAATATTTGCTGAAAAGTTTTGTTGTGAGCGTATTCGCTTTGTTGATGACGAGTGCCGCCATTGCGGCAGAAAAAGGTTCGCGAGATGAAGCTGTCGCGTTGGTAAAAAAAGCAGCCGCTTATCTGAGGGATAACGGAAAGGAGAAGGCGTTCGCCGAGTTCAACAAGCCTGACGGATCGTTTGTAGACCGCGACCTGTATATTTTTGCGTACAGTGCAGACGGTGAAGGGACCAATCTGGCTCACGGTGCCAACCCTAAATTGGTAGGCAAGAATCTGCTCGAATTACGCGACGCGGATGGCAAGCCGATCGTCAAGAATTTCATCGAAGTGGCAAATAGCAAGACCGGCAGTGGTTGGGTTGATTACAAGTGGGCCAATCCGCTTACCAAGGTTGTCGAACCAAAAACCAGCTATGTTGAAAAAGTAGGTGACGTAATTCTGGGTAGCGGCGTCTACAAATAAATAGGTGCACGGCATGGCGCGCATTCCGGCCCCATGCCGTTGGTCCACATGATTACATCCGCCAGAAAGCAAAGACCAGCAACGTAAAAAAAGCGGCAACGATATCGTCCCACATCACGCCAAAGCCACCCTTGAAGCGTCGATCAAAGTAGCCGATTGGTGGCGGCTTGACCATGTCAAAAAAGCGAAAACATAAAAATGCCCAGCATTGTGTAGTGAAGTCCGCAGGTGTCAACAAAAGAAGCACGATCCAGAAGGCAACGATTTCATCGATCACCATGCTGCCGTGATCTGCAACGCCCAAGTCGCGTCCAGTTTTAGCACAAGCCCAGATGCCGACCAAAAATCCCGTCACGATGACGAACGCCCAGTTCGCATCGGTAAAAAAATCCGGCCAGCGTTGGCTCATCAGGTTAAACGTCAGCCAGCCAAACAAGGTTCCGCTGGTCCCGGCCAGGATGGGCGACAAGCCACTGCCGAGGCCTTGCGCAATCAGGTGGGCTGGATGTGCGAGCATGAATTGCCCGGTTGGTTTTTTGATGGGAGGGTGAGAGGTCATGGCGTGGTGAAGTGATCGAATGAAGGATAGGTCAGGCGCAGGTTGACACCGGAATGGTCCGTCAATCGCAGTCCCGGCAACGCATCGATATGGCCGACGCGGGTGACCGTCGTTTGTGTGTTGTGTGCGGCATCAAGGACAGCCTGTCGATGGGCTTGTGGTGCGGTAAAACAAAGTTCGTAATCGTCGCCGCCCGCCACGCAATATTCGCGCCGCAATGCCACCGGTTGATTGGCCAGCGCCGGTCCGGCAGGCAGTGCGTCGATGTCCACGGTTGCACCGACGCCCGAACGCGTCAGGATGTGCCCGAGATCCCCGCCAAGCCCATCGGAGATGTCAATGGCTGCATGAGCAAGACCCACCAGTGCCATCCCGAGTTCGTTGCGCGGAGTAGGGCGGTCCATGCGTGGCGCGCACTGTGCCAGCGCAGTCGCATCGTGTTCGCGTTCGCCCAGTCGATAGGCTAGCGCCAGACGGGCATCCCCGAGCGTACCCGAGACCCAGATGTCGTCGCCGGTGCGGGCACCACTGCGCAATAACGCGCCGGCAGCATCCAGTTCACCAAAGACGGTAATGCAGATGGTCCTTGGGCCCTTTGTCGTATCACCGCCGATCAGTGCACAACCATGTCGATCCGCCAGGGCAAACAGACCGGTGGAAAATCCCTGCAGCCAGTCTTCGTCGATAGCAGGTAGCGCAAGCGCCAGTGTGAAACCGACCGGCTTCGCACCCATTGCCGCCAGATCAGACAAATTGACTGCCAGGCATTTGTGCCCGAGTGCGACTGGATCCGTGCCGGGCAGAAAGTGGCGTCCCTCTACCAGCATGTCCATCGAAATAGCTTGTTGAAGCTGCACTGGCTTGAGCAACGCACAGTCGTCACCGACGCCGAGCAGCACGGACGGATGGACGCGTTCAGGGCGGGTGAAGTAACGGGCGATTAAATCGAATTCAGACATGGTCGCATTGTACCCAACCAGCGTGATGACGAAACACTGGATCGCACGACCAGTTCGTTTGTAATTGGCGACGTCGGCATTCAGCCAGAGTTGGCAAATATTGAGTCGTCTCAAACCTTGTCTACAGATTAGTTTTTAACGATAAGTTTTCACTAAGCTCGACGACATTGAAAATTTCCACGTCCTCCTATGCGCCTCCCTTGTACCGGTGGTTTCATGCTGATTGAAGTATTGGTCTCGCTGCTAGTTCTCGCACTCGGTGTACTTGGCGTTCTGGCGTTGCTGTTGTCGTCGATGCGGGTTGCCCAGCAAGTCGATGCCGAATCGGTCGCCCTGCATCTTGCCATCGATATCGCTGATCAGTTGCGCGGCCGCGCCAGTACCACGGTACTCACGCAATTTGACTACGATGCCGCGTCATCAGCGAGCGTCTCAGCCGTGTCATCGACACCGTGCTATGGATCATCCGGCGCCTGCAATGGCAACCAGCTTGCGGCCTTCATGGTCGATGAGTGGCGAGCGTGGATAACGGCGCGCTTGCCGACAGGGCGGGTACGTATTTGCCGCGATACGACACCATGGCAGGTCAGTACCAAGACATGGCGATGGGAGTGCGATGCGGGAGCGACCGCCAGCGCGCCGCTATGGATCAAGCTAGGCTGGCAAGCTCGTGCGACGTTTGCCGGCGACAACGATATGCGTAACGGACCGCAACTGGTGCTGCATGTCGACTAGTCACGTAAAGATCGACGGGCAGCGAGGCCTGAGCTTGATCGAATTATTAATTGGGCTGACCCTTGGCTTGTTCATTGTTGCGGTTGCAGGGACCGTATTCCAAGCCGCACGGCGCGCCTATGATCTTCAGGAAAGCACCGTCGAGCTATCTGAAACGGGCCGGTATGCGATTGATAGCATCGCCCGTGCGGTGCGCCTGAGCGGATCTTCCGATCTGGCCAGCCCTGCAGTACTCGGACAGGGCAACGACTGGTCCGACGCCGCGATCAGCGGCCTCGATGCCCGCTCGCTCAAAGCGGGTACACCGGGTATCGATCAGGCCTTGCCAGCGACAGTCAATGGCAGCGACGTGCTGGCCCTCCGTTTTGCCGGTGCCAACGATGGATCGGTTGTTGATTGCGCTGGGTTTAATGTCGGAATCCCGGCAATCAATCCAACCGGCCAGCTGTCGGGCTGGAGCATTTTCTTTGTTGCCAGAGACGCCCGTGGCGAACCCGAATTGCATTGCAAATACCAAGGGCACAGTCACTGGTCATCGGCGGCCATCGTGCGTGGTGTTGAATCGTTCCAGGTTTTGTACGGAGTCGGACCGGACGCCGCCGCGATACCGACACACTTTCTCACTGCATCTGAAATTGACCGCCTGGACCAGGGACTGGTCTTACACGGCACTACGCCGGAGCAGCGCGCGCAGGACCTCAATCGCCAGACGTATTGGAAAAAAATCACCGATGTCCGGGTTGCCCTGCTCGTGCGCAGCATGCGGGCCGTTCGTACCGATACGCTGGACCGGACCTTCGATCTGTTTGGCCCCTCCTATGCAGCGCAACAGGCGCTCGGTGATTCAGGTTCGCGAATGGTCGAAAGCGAACTGCCATTAAAAGAACGCAATCGCTTGCGCAAGCTCTTTACAACTACGATCCGCATTCGTAATGCAACATTGGCGATGCCGCGATGAGCCGGCAGAGTGGAATCACGCTGGTTATCGTGCTGGTCTGGCTGATGGCGGTTTCATTGCTGGCCTTGTCGGCTGTGCAGATCGGTTTGCAGGATCAGAAGGCTACGCGCAGCTATCGCGACAGGGAGGTCGCTTTTCAGGCTGCCGAGGCCGGCTTGCGCGACGCCGAACTCGATATCGAAGGTTCGCCGGATATCTACTTGTCGCGCAGCGCACTGTTTGCAGGCAACAGCAAGACAGGTTTTCCGGATGACGTTGGTGATGCCTGTCAGCGCGGCGGCGCCAATCGTTATCAGGGTTTGTGCAGGCAATCTTTTGACGCCAGTGTGCCCAGCTGGTTACAGGTCGTTGAGCATGGGCAAGACAGCATTCACGACAGTGAGGTGGCAGTGCCCTATGGCCGTTTTACCGGGCGCTCGATGCAAACCGGCGCGGGTGCGCTGCCGGCCATGTTGCCCCGTTATCTCATCGAACTGATGCCTTACCGGCAGGCTGGGTACAGTGCCGAGCGCCCCGAGTATTTTTACAGGATTACGGCGATCGGTTTTGGTGCCGACGCCGCCAGTGAAGTCGTGTTGCAGTCCTTTTACCGGAAGGGGAGTCTGCCATGAAGCCGGGCCAGATACTGCTATGCATACTCTGCAGCTTTTACTGCAATGCGCATGCGCAATTGAAATCCTTTACCTGCATGACGACGCCGGAGAGGAGCCCGGAAATCAGCGTAACCCAGCAGGTGATCGACCCATCGGAAAGATGGTTGTGGCGTGCCGGGCTCGAGTCGCAATCGTGGTCAGGCAGCCTGAGAAAATTTCCGCTTGGAAGTGTCGCAGCGGGCGCCACGCCAATCGGTGCGGCGCTGTGGGACGCGGCAGAGCAATGGCCGGTTACGTCAGACGATAGCGTGACGCAACGCAATATATGGACATTTGATCCTGCATCGGGAAAGACAGTCGAATTTCGCTGGGAAAATCTGACCGCGCTACAAAGGCACGGATTGAACCAGTTGCCGGGTGCTAATCGCAGTGATGGATTAGGCGAGCAGCGCGTCCATTATTTACGTGGACAACGTGATGCGGAGTCGGGCAACGGTACGGGGTCGTTCAGGCCGCGCAAGTCGATACTGGGCGGCATACTCAATAGCACACCTGTGCTGGCCAGTAAGTCGCGTGATAGCCAGTTTCATGGAGTCAATGACACCGGGCTTGAGACGATTTTTGTCGGTGCCAATGACGGCATGCTGCACGCGTTTTCAGCCACCGACGGCAAAGAATTATTTGCCTACGTACCGGGCTTCCTGTTACCGGAGCTGGGCAGCTTGAGCAGTCCGGCAAGTCCGCCGCGCCCGTGGTTTGACGGCAAGCTGGCATTGCAGGAGGTGCATCTCAACGGAGCGAGCAAGACTATTCTTGCCGCAGCTGCCGGAACGGGTGCCAAAGGTGTTGTTGCGTTCGATGTCACTCACCCGGATAAGTTTGGTAAAAGCGTAGGTGCACTGTGGGAATTCAGTGACAGCGACGATGCAGATATGGGTGTCGTCACCGGCATGCCGTCGATCGCTACGTTTCGGGTCCGGGCTGGCGAGCGGCGTCATTTTGTCGTTGTTTCAACGGGACAGGCGGGCGCCGGATTGGATGGCCCCGGTCGGCTTTTTCTCTTGGGCTTGGACAAGCCCGCCGGCATTCGCTGGCAGGTCAATGTAAATTACTTCAAGTTCGACACCGGCCCAACCGGTTTAAGCGCTGCCGCACTGGTACCCGACGAAGACAACACGATTCAGCTTGCTTATGCCGGGGACCTTGCCGGCATAGTGTGGCGGTTCGATTTTTCCGGCGTGGCGCCTTGGCCGGCTGCGAGGCAGCTGTTTTCCGCTACGGATTCCCGTGGCAAGTTCCAGCCGATCGTGGCAAAGCCGAGTGTCGTTTTTGCCCCGGGCGGTGGTTATCTGGTGCTGTTTGGTTCTGGTCGTTTGCTTGCGCCAGAGGAGGGGCTTGTTACGGCTCATGCCACGCCTGATGCCAAACCTCATGCGATGCAATCGCTCTATGCGATTCATGACACGGCCTTGCGCGGCCAGCAGCCGATTGTCCGTCAGGCGCTGGTCCCACGCACCGCGCGCAAGTCGGGACGTGATCACTACACCATCGAAGGAGTCTCGTTCACTTATGGATCAGAGGCGTCGGACCGGAAAGGCTGGTACCTCGATTTTCCCGATGCGATGCACACTGGCGAGAGACAGGTCGACCCTGCGCTGGCGGATTCCGGTCTGATGGTTTTTCGCTCATTGATTCCTGGCGCAGATGGTTGCGATCGCGGCGACGGCAGGATGTATTTTCTCAATCCGCTGGATGGCTTGTCGCCGGCCGATGTGACGGTGACTCGCATTAACACCGGTGGCCCGGTTGCGCCCTTGTTGCGCTTGTCGATCGAACGCTCGCCTTCCAGCGCGACTGGCGGAGCTATCCTGTTACGCCGGATTTCGGTGTTTACTCCAGGTGTCGATGGGCAATTAGTTGCCACGCCGCTGCCACAGAGTGCAACGGTCGCGCTGCCCGTACAACGCTTGGGTTGGCGCGAAGTGAGTAACTGGGCCGACAGACGGCGCACCGGTGCGCAGCGATAAGGGAGGGCGGATGAAACGCTTCAGGTTTCTTCATCGGGTCGGCTTTACGCTGATTGAAATCCTTGTTGGTGTCGTGATTGTCGGAGTGCTGGCAGCGGTCGCACTGCCGTCCTATCAGTTTGCGGTCCGCAAGGTCAAGCGTGCTGAGGGCCGTGCGGCGTTGCTCAAACTGATGCAGCAGCAAGAGCAGTTGTATTCGCAAAGAATGACTTATCTGGCTTTTTCGTCAGCGTCGACAGATCCGGATCAGCGGCGCTTTGTCTGGTTTTCAGCGGAAACGGCGGCTTCCAGTGCCTATGAATTGGATGCACTGGCTTGTACTGGCAGCCGCATTTCCGAGTGCGTAATGCTACGTGCACGACCGGGCACGAACAAGGTCAATGCCGGTTTTTCCGATTCGCAATGCGGCACGCTACGTCTCGATAGCTTGGGCCATAAGGACGCCGATGGACACGATTGCTGGTAAATCCCGTGGTGCCGGCAGTCAGTTGCGTCGCAGTTGCCGGGGCGGCTACACACTCGTTGAGCTGATGATTGCGCTGGCGCTCCTCGCGATCATTCTTGCACGGGCGGTGCCCGGCTTTGTGGAGCTCATTGAGCGACAGAAGATCTCGGTAACTACGGCAGACTTGTTGACGGCCATCCAGCTCACCCGTGCGGAAGCCATCCGACGCGGGCAGCGGGTCGACCTGGTTCCGGCCGATGGTGTCGACTGGAGCAGTGGCTGGGTGATTTTCATTGATGGCAATCGCAATCGGCGGGTCGATGCCGGTGAGGTGGTTATTCTTGTCCACGATGCCGTTGCCCGCGGAATTGCCATAAACTCCGCCATGACCGATAACTCTGCGACGTACATTGCGTATGCAGCGAGCGGACGCACCCGTACCAACGCGAACAGCCAGACACCGCAATTTGGCCACATCTCGCTTTCGCTCGGTGCGCAACAGCGTCGCATCATCGTCAATTTCCTGGGTCGTGCACGTGCTTGCAATCCGCTGGTTGAGGCCGCTTGCGGTTGATGCAGCGAGACCCTAACCTGATCTGAGAGATTCATGAAAATTGCCAACGACCAGCAAGGCATGGCGTTCGCCCTTGAATGGGCCGCCAAAGGCCTGTTCATTACCGCCCCGAATCCGCGGGTCGGTTGCGTCGTGGTTCGTGATGGCGTCGTCCTCGGTGCCGGCCACACGCAGGCGGTCGGCCACGCACACGCCGAAATTCAGGCATTGGCAGATGCGCAGCATCGCGGCAATACGGTCCGCGGTGCAACGCTTTACGTCACGCTCGAACCCTGCAGCCACCACGGGCGCACACCACCGTGTGCCGATGCGCTCATCCATGCCGGGGTAGCACGGGTGGTATCGGCGATCTCCGATCCGAATCCGCTGGTCGCCGGGGCCGGACTAGAGCGCTTGCGTACCGCCGGGATTGAGGTTGTCACGGATGTGATGCGCGATGCCGCCCTCGAAATGAATATCGGATTTTTTTCCCGCATGCAGACAGGAAAGCCGTGGGTGCGGATGAAAGCGGCCGCCAGTCTTGATGGCAAGACCGCCTTGCATAATGGCGCGAGCCAATGGATCACGTCTGCACCGGCGCGTGAGGATGGCCACGCCTGGCGCGCCAGAGCCTGTGCCATATTGACCGGGATCGGCACGGTCAAGGCAGATGACCCGCAACTTACCGTACGTGCTGTCGCTACGCCGCGCCAGCCGCAACGCATTGTGATCGATAGTCGCCTCGAGATTGATTTGTCGGCGCGCATCCTGCAGGGCGCGCCGGTCTGGATTGTTTGTGCACGGGCCGACCCGGCCAGGCAGGCCGAGCTGGAATCGCTTGGACATGAGGTGATCTGCTTGCCCAATGCCGCTGGTAAAGTCGATTTGCCACAACTGATGCTCGAGCTTGGCCGGCGCCAGATCAATGAAGTACATGTCGAGGCCGGTTTCAAGCTCAATGGTTCCCTCCTGCGCGAAGGATGCATTGACGAGCTGCTGCTCTACCTTGCACCCAGTCTGATCGGTGATGCCGCAGGGTTATTCGATTTGCCTGCACTGACCAGTTTGTCGGGTAAAACCGAACTGGTATTTCATGATGTCAAGCAGATCGGTCCGGACCTGCGTATTCTTGCTCGCCTTACTTGACTCTATTTAATTGCCATGTTTACTGGAATTGTTGCTGCTGTAGGAAAAATCACTGACCTGTCTGCTGCGGGTACGGAATCGGATGCCGGCGTGCGTCTGACCATTGATGCCGGCGAGCTGCCGCTTGACGACGTACTGCTTGGTGACTCGATCGCCATCAACGGCGCGTGCATGACGGTCGTCAGCAAGACCGACCACACGTTTGCCGTTGACGTGTCCCGCGAAAGTCTGAACTGTACTGCCGGTCTCGATGCCCCTGGTGAAGTCAACCTTGAAAAAGCCCTGACCCTGGCCGACCGCCTGGGTGGACATCTGGTGTCCGGTCACGTCGACGGACTCGGTTTGGTGACCCGTTTCGAGCCGGTCGGAGAATCATGGAAGCTGGTCATCGAGGCACCGTCCGAGCTTGGAAAATATCTGGCGTTCAAGGGTTCCATTGTTGTCAATGGGGTATCGCTGACAGTCAACCGGGTCAGCGATACGCCGGATGGGTGCGTTTTTTCGATCAACCTGATACCCCACACCATCGCCGTGACGACCCTGCGCAACTTGAAAGCGGGTAGCCGCGTCAACCTCGAGATTGATCTGATTGCGCGCTATGTCGAGCGGATGCTGAGCAGTTCGGCCGGGCCGCAGCGCGCGGACTGACTCTCAGAGACTGTTGCAGACCCTACCGGATCGGCTGGATGGATGACGAAGTTAGCGTTTTTCCTGTTGTCAAAGCAGGTCGCGGGGGGCGCAAATCCATTAAAATGGCGCACCTAAAAGGACTCAATTCATGTCAATCGCTACCACGCAAGAAATAGTCACGGAATTACGTGCCGGCCGGATCGTTATTCTGGTCGACGAAGAGGACCGCGAAAATGAAGGCGACCTCGTGATGGCAGCTGAATTCGTGACTGCCGAAGCGGTCAATTTCATGGCTAAATTCGGTCGTGGCCTGATTTGTCTCACGCTTACCGAAGAGCGCTGCGATCGCCTCAACCTGTCCATGATGACGGCCCGTAATGGCACATCATATGGCACGAACTTCACCGTCTCGATTGAAGCGGCGGAAGGCGTGACGACCGGTATTTCGGCGGCCGACCGGGCCCGGACCATTCAGGTGGCCGTTGCCAAGAACGCCAAATCTTCCGATATCGTCCAGCCCGGCCACGTATTTCCATTGAAAGCACAAAAAGGCGGCGTGCTGATGCGGGCCGGACATACTGAAGCCGGATGTGATTTTTGCGAACTGGCCGGCCTCACACCGGCCGCTGTGATCTGCGAAATCATGAACGACGATGGCACGATGGCGCGCTTGCCAGACTTATTTGAGTTTGCGCAAAAACACGATCTTAAAATTGGCACTATTGCTGATCTGATCCATTATCGTAGCCAGCATGAAAGTATCGTCGAGCGTATTGCCGAGCGCACCCTACAGACAGCACATGGGGACTTCCGGGCACTGATCTATCGCGACAAGCCAAGCGGCGGCGCGCACATGGCACTGGTACATGGCGAGATTTCAGCTGATACGGAAGCGCTGGTGCGGGTGCATCAGCCGGTATCGATACTTGATTTGCTGGAGTCAAGTTCGACAACGCATTCCTGGAACATGGCGCAAGCGCTGGCTGCCGTCAAGGCGGCTGAATGTGGCGTGGTGGTGTTACTCAATTGCGAAGGGTCAGCTGACCAGTTGTTTGCCCAGTTCAACGCCGCGCTGATGCCGGAAAACCGTCCCCCGGCCCGTGCGGCAAGCATGGATTTGCGCACTTACGGGATAGGCGCACAAATCCTCAAGGATATCGGCGTCGGTAAAATGCGATTGCTGGCCAATCCGAGAAAAATGCCGTCAATGATTGGCTTTGATCTCGAAGTCGTGGGCTACCGGAGTAGTCCGAAAGATTGAGTCGCGGCAATGCCGATGGCATTCCGATCACCTGTTTATAAAGGAATCATCATGACAGTAGGAACTTACGAAACCAATCTCGACGGCGAAGGTTTGCGCATCGGTATCGTGCAGGCACGCTTTAATGCGAATATTGGCGACGGCTTGCTGGCGTCCTGCCTGGCCGAGTTGAGCCGTCTCGGCGTGGCCAATGAAGACATCTTCCGGTTGACCGTGCCCGGCGCGCTGGAAGTCCCGCTCGCCTTGCAGAAAATGGCAGAAACCATGCAATTCGATGCGTTAATCGCACTCGGAGCAATTATTAGAGGTGAGACTTACCACTTCGAACTGGTTGCAAATGAATCCGGTGCCGGCATCAGTCGTGTCGGGCTGGATTTCGGTACGCCAGTAGCCAACGCGATACTGACGACCGAAAACGACGAGCAGGCAATTGTTAGAATGAAAGAAAAGGGTGCTGATGCCGCACGGGTTGCCGTTGAAATGGCTAACCTGGTGTTAGCGCTTGATGAGTTGTCCGAAGCTGTCGACGACGAATAACGATGTGGACCGTGCATTGGCTATAACCGGTCATGTGCG
>CAILRJ010000364.1 GCA_903836575.1 uncultured Burkholderiales bacterium | reverse complement strand
GCTTGCCAAATTGCGCCTGGATGCGGATTGCACTGGCGGATCACACTTTGGGCTTCGCGCAGGTCCTCGTCATCACAGTCGAGGGCTTTTTTGATCTTGCTAAAATCGCGCTGGGCAAATAGCGGCAGGTAGTTGTCGACGATGGCCAGTGCCATGCGCCGGGTGACCATGGCGATGTCCGGAAAACGCTTGATTTGCAGCGCCAGACATTCGGCCGCATTACGCGCGCCAACACCAGGTGGATCGAAACTCTGCAGCAGTTTCAGGGCGATGCTCAGTTCTTCCGGTTCGATCTCCAGTTCGGCGGGCAGACGCTCGAAAATGGCGTCGAGCGTGTCTTCGAGGTAGCCATTCTCATTGAGTGCATCGATCATCAATTCGACCAGGGCACGGTCGCGCTGATTGCTCACTGTGACACGCATCTGCTCCAGTAAAAATTCACGCAGCGTTGATTCGTGCGCCTCCAGCTGTGGTCGCGCATCATCGTCTTCCGGGGCTTTCGAAGTGCGCGCGACATCATCGAAACTCCAGTCCGAATCGGTACTTGGCGTGGCGTCGCCGGCATCGTTCTGGTCTGACGGCGGGGCTTCCGATTCGGCCGGCGACGGTGCAGCGTTGGCGTCTTCACTGGCACCTTGCTGGCGAATGCCATCGGCTCCGAGTGCGCCATCGGCCAACAGGCGCACCGAGTGGTCCAGCGGATCGTCGAGCCGTTCCAGCAGCGGATTGTCGGTCAGCATTTGCTCCAGCTCCTGATGCAATTCCAGAGTGGAGAGTTGCAGCAGACGGATCGATTGCTGCAGTTGCGGGGTCAGCGCAAGATGCTGGGAGGTGCGCAGCTGGAGGGATTGTTTCATCGTTGTCTGTGCTTACATCCGGAAGTGTTCGCCCAGATAGACCCGGCGCACCGACTCATTGGCGATGATCGCATCCGGTCTTCCACTGGCCAGCACAGCGCCCTGGTTGATGATGTAGGCACGGTCGCAGATACCCAGCGTTTCACGCACGTTATGGTCGGTGATCAGAACGCCGATACCGCGTTCTTTCAGGAAGCGCACGATGCGCTGGATTTCGATCACGGCAATCGGATCGACCCCGGCGAAAGGTTCATCGAGCAGGACAAAGCGTGGATTGCTGGCCAGCGCGCGGGCAATTTCGACCCGTCGTCGTTCGCCGCCGGACAAGGACAAGGCCTGATTGTCGCGCAGTTTTTCGATCTGCAGATCTTGCAGCAAGGTGTCGAGGCGCTCGTTGATAACTTTTTTGGTCAGCGCCTTGCGCTGCTCGTCGACCTGCAGTTCCAGCACGGCACGGATGTTTTCTTCCACCGTCAGCTTGCGGAATACCGAGGCTTCCTGCGGCAGGTAAGACAGTCCCAGTACCGCACGCTGGTGAATCGGCAGGCGCGAAATATCGACACCATCGAGGCGGATTTCACCGGCGTCCGACGGCACCAGGCCGACGATCATGTAGAACGAAGTAGTCTTGCCGGCACCGTTCGGCCCGAGCAAACCGACTACCTCGCCGCTGGCGACATCGAGCGAAACATCGCTGACAACCTGGCGGACGCCATAGCTTTTCTTCAGGCCGGTGACAATGAGTTTGCTGCTGTTATCAATGAAGGAGTCAACGGGAGTCGCTAAGGCATTGATCATTTGGATGTACCCGGGGCGGCCGGTGCGCGCGGCTGGATTACGGCCTTGATGCGTCCTGCACCGGCCTTGCTGTCCTGACCTGCCGGCGTATTATTGACCGAGAAAAATTCGCTGCGGCTATCGTAGGAAATGAATTCGCCTTCGACTTCGTCGGTCGGCGTCGTGCCGTTGAGCCGGCGCATTTTTGCCTTTGAAAACAATTTGACCAGTTCGGTCTTGCCGTCGTATTCGATGCGCTCGGCTTCGCCTTCGATCCACAGGTCGGTGCCGCCATCGCGTTTCTGGCGAAAGCTGGCCAGGCTCCCCGCTGCCGCATATAACGTGGCGAACTGATAGCCAGCCGGGTCCTGGACCACCACTACGCGTGCTGCCTTCATGAGCAGCGTGCCGCGCGTGACCACGACCGCGCCGGTAAAGGTATTGACCTGCTTGACGTCGTCGTAAGCCATCTGGTCGGCATCGACGACAGTGGGCTTGGTGGAGTCGGCTTTTTCAGCATGTACGGCTGGCACGAGGGCAGCGTTGAACATGAACAGAAAAGCAAAAAAAAGCGATTTCATAAAAATTCCTGGTATTGGTAGCGAAAAAAGGTCCGGCAGCACATCACCGCACCGGTGCGGGTGGGAATACACCGTGCACGCTGTTGGCCAGATCGAGCTGGCGGGTGGCGTTGTTGGCGACCATGCCGGTGCCATTCAGTAAGTTGTTACCCATCAGCATTTTGACGGGTTTATCGGTTTTCATCACGTCATCGTTGGGCAGTAGCAAAAGATACTCCGACGTAAGATGGAAGTTCTGGGTTGTGCCGGACGCGGGCCGGTCGACATCGACGCTATCGATCATCTGCACTTCGCTGTTGTCGCTGTTGACCAGTGCGCGCTCGGAGCGCATCACCATCGGTGGCAGGTTGTTGGCAAGGTGGTAGATCACCGGCCTGGTGATTTCATACGAGTCGTCCAGTGGCAGATGGGTCATTACATCGCCGGAAATGTTGTAACGCGCGGTGCGTGATTTCGCCATCTTGACGAAGGTGAAATTTTTTACGTAAAAGTCGGGAGCGCTGCGTGGCGCGTCCGGCAGATCGTTACCGCCAGTTTTGCGCAGCACTTCAAGCACCCAGAAGCTGCCAAGTGCCAGTGCGATGCTCAGCGCGATCAGCAACCCCAGCCGGAAGCGATTGGCAGAACTTTCTGCACTCATGACAGGTACGGCGCCAGCGCCGCCTCGTAGTTGCCTTGCGCGCGCAAAATCAGGTCGCACAATTCACGCACGGCACCGCTGCCGCCCGGCGCGCTGGTGATGTAATGGACGCGCTGGCGCACTTCGGCATGGCCATTCGGTACGCTGGCAGCAAAGCCGGCACGCAACAGGATCGGCAGGTCGATCACGTCGTCGCCGATGAAGCCGCATTGATCGGCGCTAAGGCCGGTCTGCTGCAACAGCTTTTCAAAACTGGCACGCTTGTCATGGCTACCCTGGAACACATGCGTGATGCCAAGGTCGCTGGCACGACGCTGCACCAGCGGCGACTGGCGCGCACTGATGATTGCGGTGGCGACACCGGATTGTTGCAATAGCCTGATGCCCTGG
>CAILRJ010000363.1 GCA_903836575.1 uncultured Burkholderiales bacterium | reverse complement strand
GTCGCATCAGCAGCGGTGACTCGGTCATGTCACTGTTTGCAGAGTAATTTTTCAGAACGCTGAACCCTTTGCAGCAATGCGAAGGTCGGTGAAGTCCGCAGCCGCACGTGGAATCACCAAACACCGGACGCGCCAGTCGCATCCGTTTTCGAATCCCCTGGTCGCGGGGGATTTTTATCGCAAGGCACTGCCTTGCAACATTTGGAGCAACACATGAAAGTTATCGCATTTGCACGCACAGCACTGGGGACCGGAGCGAGCCGCCGCCAGCGCATTGCAGGCCAGACCCCAGGTATCGTCTACGGTGGTAGCGGCGTCCCCGTCAACATCAGCCTCGACCACAACGCGCTTTACCACGCATTGAAAAAAGAAACATTCCACTCGTCGATCCTTGACCTCGAAATCGATGGCAAAGTCGAAAAAGTCCTGTTGCGCGACTTTCAGGTCCATGCGTACAAGCAACTCGTCTTGCACGCTGACTTTCAGCGCGTCGATGCCTCGCAAAAAATCCACGTCAACATCCCGTTGCATTTCATCAATGGCGAAACATCCCCTGCAGTCAAGCTGTCAGCCGGCATCATCAGCCATGTTATCAGTGAGCTGGAAGTAACTTGCCTGCCAGCCGACTTGCCAGAATTCCTGACTGTCGACCTGGGCATGCTGGAAATCGGTAACTCAGTTCACTTGGCAGACCTGCAAATGCCAAAAGGCGTTACCCCTGTAATCCATGGTGGCGACGACAATCCAACGATTGCCGCTGCATCGATTCCTGCCGGTCGCGTTGAAGAAGCTGCAGACGCTGCGGCTGCTTTGGCCGCACAAGCTGCCAACGCCCCTGTCGAAAAGAAGTAATTTTTCGGCCGGATCGGCATGTTTGCCGGTTCACGGAAAAGCCCGTCCTTCGAGACGGGCTTTTTTTATGCAGAATCCGCGATAATCGCTTTTTGAATAGTCAATTCCATCATGGCCATACGACTGATTGTCGGTCTCGGCAACCCCGGACCGGAATACGAACAAACCCGTCACAACGCCGGCTTCTGGCTGATCGATAACCTTGCCAACGGTATTGCCCGCTGCAAGCTGGCACGTGAAACCCGTTTCAATGCGTTTGCCGCCAAAGCAAGCATCAACGGCCAGGAAATCTGGTTACTCGAACCACAGACCTTCATGAACCGTTCAGGCCAGTCAGTCGGTGCACTCGCCAGGTTTTACAAAATTGCCGTCGACGAAGTGCTGGTAGTGCATGACGAGCTCGACTTGCTGCCAGGTGCAGCGCGCCTGAAAAAGGGCGGCTCCTCCGGTGGACACAACGGTCTCAAAGACATCACGGCGGCACTCGGATCGCAAGATTACTGGCGCTTGCGACTTGGCATCGGCCACCCGCGCACCCAGGGCTCACAGCAGCCTGTAGCCGATTACGTGCTGCACCGTCCGCGCAAGGAAGAACAGCCACTGCTCGACGAGGCAATTGCGAAGAGCCTCGACATTATCCCGATGCTGTGTGATGGCAAGTTCGATGCGGCCACGATGCTCTTGCACACGGCAAAATGACGATCGAGACAATTGCCGGCCTTTACCGGTCGGTCGGACTGATCGCACCTTACGATGCATTTGCACGGCCTCTCCCCGCCGCTACGGTAAAATAGCGCCTTAAATTTTCTTTCCAGCAAAGTACACATCATGAGCCTCAAATGCGGCATCGTCGGCCTCCCGAACGTCGGCAAATCCACCCTCTTCAATGCGCTGACCAAGGCCGGCATCCCGGCTGAAAATTATCCGTTCTGCACGATCGAACCCAACGTCGGCATGGTCGAAGTACCCGATCCGCGCATGGATGCCTTGTCAGAGATCGTCAAGCCGCAACGTGCCGTTCCAACTACGGTCGAATTCGTTGATATCGCCGGTCTGGTTGCAGGCGCCTCCAAAGGCGAAGGTCTGGGTAACCAATTCCTGGCGCACATCCGCGAAACAGACGCGATCGTCAATGTCGTGCGCTGCTTTGAAGACGATAACGTCATCCACGTAGCCGGCCGCATCAATCCGCTCGATGACATCGAAGTCATCCAGACCGAGCTGGCATTGGCCGACATGGCGGCAGTGGAAAAAGCGATTCATCGCGAGAGCAAGAAAGCCCGCTCCGGTGACAAGGATGCCGCCAAACTGGTGACAATCCTCGAACGCATCATGCCGCAACTGGATCTGGCACTACCGGTGCGGGCAATGGGACTCGATGCCGAAGAAATGGCGCTGATCAAGCCGCTATGCCTGATTACTGCCAAACCGGCGATGTATGTCGGCAATGTCTCGGACACCGGTTTCACGAATAACCCCCTGCTGGACCAGCTGACCGAGTATGCGAAAAAGCAGAACGCGCCGGTAGTGGCAATTTGCGCGGCAATCGAATCCGAAATCTCGGATCTTGAAGACGCCGACAAGGCCGAGTTTCTGGCCGACATGGGCATGACCGAGCCGGGCCTGGATCGCCTGATCCGCTCTGCCTACACGTTGCTCGGACTGCAGACCTACTTCACCGCAGGCGTCAAGGAAGTGCGCGCATGGACCATCCACGTCGGCGACACCGCTCCTCAGGCTGCCGGGGTGATTCATACCGACTTCGAGCGCGGCTTCATTCGTGCGCAGACAATTGCCTACGACGACTTCATCACGTTCAAAGGCGAAGCAGGTGCCAAAGATGCCGGCAAAATGCGCGCCGAAGGCAAGGAATACGTCGTCAAGGACGGCGACGTACTGAATTTCCTGTTCAACGTCTAGATATCGCCCTGCACCGACATCAACAAATCCCGCCGCTGTGCGGGATTTTTTTTGCTTGCAGGTTCGCGCTTAGTTCTTCTGCCCGCAATGTGGCCTGCTCGATCTGTTGACGCCACTTCACCACTTTCGCTGAGAGGCCGCTAACAGCATCCAAATCCAGCATCCAATCTCCTACAGGCACCTCACTCAGACATTCAGCGCTCGACAAGGTCCCTTTCGATAGCGGTATCCCATGTCGATTCTTATCTGCAACGCTCCTCTTTTTGAAGCGTCCAATGACACCAGATTACGAGCGTATTGCCGTATCGCCATGAATACCTTCAATTACGGTGGAGAATCATTATTGGTTGAATGCAAGATAGTAGCCATTGCCTGATAACATAAAGGCACTAATGGCCTGACACTCCCTTTTAAGCATGATCGGAAACTGCCCGAATGACGAACAAGCTGGTCACTGAAAATAACCAATTGCGTGACCGCCTGGTGTTGCTGCTGGAGCAGGCCCAGCGCAACCAGCAAATCATGCGTCGCCACCAGGCCTTCGATCTGAAGTTCATCGCCGCCAACAGTTTGCGCGAACTCATCGAAAGTATCTTCGACACGCTGTCCGAATCCTCCCAACTCGATGTCGTGACCTTGTGCCTGATCGATACCGAATACGATATCCGCCGCATCATGGCCGATCTGGCATTTGACCCGGCGGAATTCCCGAACCTGTTATTCATCGACCGCGAAGCCGAACTCGGGCTGACGCTGGCAAAAATGTCGCATCCGGTACTAGGTCATTTCAGTTCAGCGCGACATGGCGTAATTTTCCCGAAACAAGTCCTCACGCCAGCCAGCCTTGCGGTGGTGCCTCTGCTGCGTCAAGGGCGCCTGATCGGCTGCCTCAGCCTTGGCAGCCTGCATGCCGGACGCTTCGCCGCCGGTATGGCGAGCGACTTCATTGAACACCTCGGCTGCATCATTGCGATCTGCCTTGAAAACGTCATTAACAATGAGCGCCTCAAGCGCATCGGCCTGACCGACTCGCTCACCGGTGTCAATAACCGCCGCTACCTGGAGCGGCGTTTGCAGGAGGAAATCGGCCGCACCCGACGTCAGGAATGCCCGTTGTCATGCATGTATATCGACATCGATCACTTCAAGAAAATCAATGACAGTGCAGGCCACCAGGGTGGCGATGAAGTACTGCAGCAGATTGCCTTGCTGATCAAGGCAGAATTAAGGCTGAGCGACGCACTGGGGCGATTTGGCGGAGAGGAATTCGTGGTCTTGCTGATCGATGCCGGCCTGTCACATGCGCTGGTAGTCGCTGAACGCATACGCGCGAGCATCGCTGGCCAACCGATCATGTTATTGGACGGCACGACGCTGACGGTGACCGTATCGATAGGGGTGGCGGAGCTGGGTGACGCTGATCGCGTTCATGAGATCGAAAAAACGGCACAGCAGCTCGTATCCCGAGCCGATGAAGCGCTGTATCGCGCCAAGGAAAGCGGTCGCAACCGGGTCGTGGGCGCGCCGTAGCGCACCTGACTAGGCAATGTTTTTTTTGCTCTGCAGACGCTCGAACTTGAGCAGTAGTTCGTCCTTGCTCTCGCGCCAGGCCGGGTCGAACGGAATGCAACTGACTGGACACACCTGCTGACATTGCGGTTCATTGAAATGTCCAACGCATTCGGTACATTTACCCGGATCGATTTGATAAATTACCGGTCCAAGGAAAATGGCGTCGTTGGGGCACTCCGGCTCGCACACGTCGCAATTGATGCATTCGTCGGTGATCAGAAGTGCCATGGCTTTGCGTTACTCCTGACCAGCAGCAATTTTTTCCTTGAGCCATTTTTCGACTGAAGGAAAAACGAACTTGGATACATCGCCGCCGAGCAGAGCGATTTCGCGCACGATGGTGCCGGAAATGAATTGGTACTGGTCGGATGGCGTCAGGAAAAGCGTCTCGACTTCCGGCAACAAATAACGGTTCATGCCGGCCATCTGAAACTCGTATTCGAAGTCCGATACTGCACGCAGGCCACGGACGATGACGCGGGCATCATGCCGACGCACAAAGTCCTTGAGGAGACCCGAAAAGCTCTCGACCACCACGTTCGGATAATGCCCGAGAACTTCGTTGGCGATCGTAAGCCGCTCTTCGAGATCGAAAAACGGTTTCTTGTTCTTGCTGTCGGCAACACCGACAATGAGCTTGCCGAATAGGCCAGAGGCCCGCCTCACCAGGTCTTCATGCCCCCGTGTGAGTGGATCGAACGTGCCTGGATAAATTGCTGTGACCATCTTTGCTCCCCGGAGTGTCACTAGTTTGGAACACGCATTATGCCTCAATTACGTGCAAATTCTGGCGTTGCAACAAATGGAAGAACACCATCCCGGCGCTATCGGCGCGCACGACTTCCCAACCGCGCAACCATTGAGGCAATGTTGCCCCATCAATCGGCTTTTCGGTTTCAACATAAAGGTAGCCGCCTGGGACCAGCAAGTCCGCGCAGAGCGGCAACATCACCGGCAGCAAGTCGGCATGGAACGGCGGATCGAGGAAAATCAGGTGATACCGGTCAGCAGGACCGGTCAGGCGCCTCTGCAATCCTTGCGCCACGGTGCGCGCATCGCCACGCAGGATACTGACCTGACTGGCCTTCAACTTGTCCCGCGTCGCTTCAAGCTGGCGAACTACTGCTTGGCTTTCTTCGACCAGCATCACCCGCGCGGCGCCACGACTGGCCGCTTCCAGCCCCAATGCGCCGGTACCGGCAAACAAATCAAGGCAGGTGACGCCGGACCACTGACCGTCAAGCAGGTGCGTGAGCCAGTTAAACACCGTTTCGCGTACGCGGTCCGGCGTCGGGCGCAAACCGGCCGCTTCCACCACCGGCAGCGGGGTACGCTTCCAGTCACCACCGATAATGCGGACCTGATGGGTCAGGGCTGGACGCGGGCGCGGTTTGGGAGCAGGTTTCTGACTAGGTTGTTTGGACATGATCGTAAGCAGAGGGTAAATATTCATTGCGTCGGCCAAATTCCGGCACGACGGTCGCGAGTGGGACCGGAGTATAGCCAATTTAACTGCACAAATTCGTCGATGCTGCAGCAACTGCAGAGAATTAGCGGTGCTGCGCTCTGCTAGAATGCTTGCTGCTCCAGCTTTCCGTGCGCAGCCGTTCTGCGAAGCCTTCAACCACATTCCGATGTTCAGCTTCTTCAAAAAAAAACCAAAGACCGAGCCTGAGCTCGCGCCCGTTCCGCCAGCCTTGACGGACAGTGTGTCCCTCAACGATAGCGTCGCCCCCTACGCGCCGGCGGAATCACCCGCGCCACCACCAGCCGAGCTCAAGCGCTCCTGGCTGGCGCGTCTGAAATCAGGCTTGTCAAAAACATCGGCGAATCTTACTACTCTGTTTGTCGGTGCGCGCATTGATGAAGACTTGTACGAAGAACTCGAAGCTGCCCTGCTGATGGCCGATGCCGGTGTCGATGCGACACATTTTCTCTTGTCGGAACTGAAACGCAGGGTCAAGGACGAAAAATTAACCGAAGCCACGCAGGTCAAGTCGGCATTGCGCAAACTGCTGATCGGCTTGCTTACTCCATTACAAAAGCCACTGGAACTGGGTCAACATCAACCCATGGTGATGATGATTACCGGCGTCAATGGCGCCGGTAAAACGACCACCATCGGCAAACTGGCAAAGCACCTGCAAGCCAACAACCAGTCGGTGTTGCT
The DNA here is from genome assembly GCA_903836575.1 of uncultured Burkholderiales bacterium. Taxonomy (GTDB): domain Bacteria; phylum Pseudomonadota; class Gammaproteobacteria; order Burkholderiales; family Burkholderiaceae_D; genus Actimicrobium. The sequence continues at coordinate 8,558 of CAILRJ010000363.1, read as the reverse complement.
GGCCGCCGGCGACACATTCCGTGCGGCGGCACGCGAACAGCTGACGATTTGGGGAGAGCGCAACAATGTCGCAGTAATCGCCCAGGAGTCTGGTGACCCGGCTGCAGTGGCTTTTGACGCGGTGCATTCGGCGCTGGCGAAAAAGACCAATGTCGTGATGATTGATACCGCTGGTCGACTGCCCACCCAGTTGCATCTGATGGAAGAACTGAAAAAAATCAAGCGCGTGATCACCAAAGCCATGCCGAGCGCACCGCATGAAATCTTGCTGGTTATCGACGGCAATACCGGCCAGAACGCGTTAATGCAAGTCAAGGCCTTCGATGACGCGCTTGGCCTGACCGGTCTGGTCGTCACCAAGCTCGATGGCACCGCAAAAGGCGGCGTCCTGGCAGCAATCGCCCGGACCCGGCCGATACCGGTGTATTTCATTGGTGTCGGTGAGCAAATAGAAGACCTGCAACCGTTCAACGCCGATGAATTCGTCACCGCCCTGCTGGGCGAAGCAACTGACTGAGGCCAATCTCCCTGCTCCCATGATCGAATTTAAACAGGTTTCCAAACGCTACCCCGGTGATGCTGTCGCGCTGTCCGACATCACGCTCGACATCGCCGATGGCGAGATGGTCTTTCTGGCCGGCCCGTCTGGCGCCGGTAAATCGACGCTACTGAAATTGATTGCTGCAATCGAACGGCCCAGTAGCGGCAAGGTCAGCGTGCACGGACAGGACATCGGAAAACTCAACCGCTCCGGCCTGCCCTATCTGCGACGCAATCTGGGTTTGATTCTGCAGCAGCAACGTCTGCTACCCGACCGTACCGTGCTGGCCAATGTCATGCTGCCGCTGTTAGTTTGTGGCGCCGGCCGTGCCGATGCGGCACGGCGTGCCAGTGCCGCGCTGGAGCGGGTCGGCTTGCTCGACAAAGCGCTGGTAGCGCCGCTCTCGCTGTCGGGCGGTGAACAGCAACGCGTGACGATTGCCCGCGCCATCGTCAACCGGCCCCAGATCATTCTGGCGGATGAACCTACCGCCAATCTTGACCGCGACAGCGCCAGCCAGGTACTCGACGCACTGAAATCATTTCATGGGGCAGGCGTGACTTGTGTCATCTCATCGCACGACGAACAAATTCTTGGCACCGCAGCGCGCGTCATTTATCTGAAACAAGGCCAACTGGTAGATAGCTGGCCGGCAAGGACCACCACATGAACACTTGGCTGAGGCACCACGGCTATGCATTACGGCAGGCCTTCCGGAATGCGCTCGGTGCGCCGGCGAGCTTCCTGATCAATACCGTGGTGATTGCCATCGCCTTTGCCCTGCCACTGACGGGCCTGACCGTGCTGGAAAATCTGCGACCACTATCCGGGCAACTGGTCGTCGAACCGGAAATCAGTGTCTTCATTGACATGGCAGTGACACGCGGTGACGCGCTAGCACTCGGCAAAGATATTCGCCGGGTTCTGGAAGAGAACAAGCATCCAGGCAAAGTCGAATTCCTGCCACGTGAAAAAGCACTCGACATACTCAAGCAACAATCCGGCCTAGCGGAAGCAGTTGACATCCTTGGTACCAACCCGCTTCCGGACGGTTATCTGATCAAGCTGCCGCGTTTTGATAATGCAGCCGATGCCAGCGCAGTTGACACCGTTGCAGCGAGTCTTCAGAAACTGGCGGGCGTAGAACATGTACAGGTGGACTCGGCCTGGATCAAGCGCCTGTCGGCACTGATCCATCTGCTGAGCGTGGTACTGGTAATTCTGGCCAGTACGCTGGGTATCGTCGTCGTGACCGTGGTGTTTAATACGATTCGTCTGCAAGTGTTGACGCAGCGCGAAGAAATCTCTGTATCGCAGTTGGTTGGTGCTACCGACGCTTTCATTTACCGGCCGTTTTACTACACCGGCGCTTTGCTGGGCTTCTGTGCTGCGGGTTTGGCGATGGCTTCAGTGGCATTGGTTTTGCGACCAATCAACACGGCAGTCGCCGAATTTGCCCGGCTATATGCATCAGAATTCATGCTGTTGTCACTCGGACCGCTGGCCACATTGCTGTTGTTGGGACTGGGCGCCTTGCTCGGTGTAGCCGGCGCTGTTCTGTCAGTTTCGCGGCATCTTTCGTCGTCTGACACACGTTGACAACATTTCGATAACAATATTTTTGCAACTTCAAGGTCGCATGCCGCTCCAACTGCCGCATGACAAACGGCACCAACTGACGAAAATCAATAGCCTGACACTATCCGGAACTTCCACTATCGTCATTAGCACTCATCCTGCCAGAGTGCTAAACTAAACGTCGTTTATGGCCTGCTTATCGCGATAACTGGTCTTTCCTTTAAAGGAAGCAAGGAGAAATAATGAAAACAACAACACCTGAAACCGCATTGGTTGAGCCAGGCAACGCCTTGGCCCTCGGTTTTACCGGCACTCTCGGCAATATTGATTCCTATATCTCGGCGGTCAATCGCTTGCCAATGCTCACGCACGAAGAAGAAATGTCACTGGCACGACGCCTGCGGGATCAAAACGATCTGGGTGCCGCCCAAGGGATGGTGCTGTCGCATTTGCGCCTGGTGGTGTCTATCGCTCGCGGCTATCTTGGTTACGGTTTGCCACACGCTGACCTTATCCAAGAAGGCAATATCGGCTTAATGAAAGCAGTAAAAAGATTTGATCCGGATCAAGGCGTGCGACTGGTGTCCTACGCGATGCATTGGATCAAGGCAGAAATGCATGAGTACATCCTGAAGAACTGGCGTCTGGTTAAAGTCGCCACGACGAAGGCGCAGCGTAAATTATTTTTCAATTTACGCAGTCACAAGACAGGGCTTGATTCCATGACACCGGCCCAAGTCGAAGCACTGGCGCAAACGCTCAACGTCAAGCGCGAAGAAGTCATCGAGATGGAAACCCGCTTGTCAGGCCGGGATATTGCGCTGGAAGCGCCGACTGACGACGAAGATGACAAGTTCGCACCGATTGCCTACCTGTCCTCGGACCGTAACGAGCCAACCAATGTACTGGAAGCGCAGCAATATGACCGACTGCAAAGTGATGGTCTGTCGCAGGCACTGAACAAGCTTGACGAACGTTCGCGTCGGATTGTTGAAGCACGATGGCTTGCCAATGATGACGGTTCAGGCGCAACGCTGCATGAACTGGCCAAAGAGTTTGGCGTGTCAGCCGAACGGATACGCCAGATCGAGGCCGTAGCATTGAAGAAGATGAAAGGTTCTCTGGCCGCTTTCGCGTAAAGTAAACCGATCCAGTAAAAAGGGCGCTTTTCGAAGCGCCCTTTTTTTATGGTTGGTCCAGCAGTAGCTTAAGATCATGCGCTATCGGCGCTGCACCCTGACCGTGTTTGACGAACAACCGCACCCGACCCTGTGGATCGAATACGTAGCTGCCCGCCGTATGGTCGATGGTGTAGCTACCCTCAGATTTTCCATCGACTTTTTGATAAAAGATTTTGAATTCCTTGGCCACGGCAGCCGTAGCGGCCATGTCTCCATACAAGCCAAGGAAACGTGCATCGAAAGCCGGCACGTACTTCGACAGCAATTCCTGCGTATCGCGTTCCGGATCGAGCGTCACGAACAGCACTTGCACCTTGTCGGCCTGTGGTCCCAGTTCTTTCATCACGGCAGCCATTTCCGCCATCGTGGTCGGGCAAACGTCGGGACACTGCGTATAGCCAAAGAATATCAATACGGCCTTGCCCTTGAAATCAGCCAGCGTGCGCGCCTTGCCATTGTGATCGGTCAAGGCAAAATCTTTGGCATATTGCAGTCCGGTCACATCAGTATTCTTGAACTGACTATTGACCGGCGAAAATTTCATGTCCCCGACGCTGGACTGCTTTTGTTCACATCCGGCGAGGGCTGTCAGGGAGAGTAGTACTAGCAGAAGACTCGGAATCAGGCGCATGGGGTTCAAATCTTATAATAGTGATCGACCAGTAACGCAGCAAACAGCAATGCGAGGTACAAGATCGAATAGGCAAACATCTTGCGGGAAACCTGATCAGTGTAATGTTTGTAGACCTGCCAGGCGTGCCACAGAAAAACAATGTCCAGCAAAATCACGCTGACGAGGTAGATCAAACCACTCATGTTCACCGCATACGGCAAGAAAGTGGTTGCGACCAATGCAATTGTGTACAACCAGATATGGAACTGGGTGAACACCATACCGTGCGTAATCGGCAGCATCGGCAAACCGGATTTGGCATAGTCATCGCGCCTATACAACGCCAGTGACCAGAAATGCGGTGGCGTCCAGATGAAGATAATGAGCACCAGAATCCAGGCCTGCATCGGCACATCGTTGGCAATCGCGGCCCAACCGAGTGCGGGTGGCATGGCTCCGGCCAACCCGCCGATGACGATGTTCTGCGGGGTCGCCGGCTTCAGGATAATCGTATAAATAATCGCGTAACCGACGAAGGTGGCGAACGTCAGCCACATGGTCAGCGGATTGACAAAGTAATACAGTATCCAGGTACCGGCACCACCGATCACACCGGAAAAAATCAGGGTTTGCGGCACCGTGATGTCACCACGCGCCATCGGTCGCCGTGCAGTACGTGCCATGCGCGCATCGATCTCCCGCTCAACCAGGCAATTAACCGCAAAGGCCGCTCCGGCGAGCAACCAGATACCGATCGTCGCAGGCAAAGCGATGCGCCAGTCAGGCAGATCCGGCGTAGCCAGGAACATGCCGATGACGGCACAAAACACTGCCAGTTGCGTCACGCGCGGTTTGGTCAGCGCCCAGTACTGGGAAAAGCGGTTTGGCGTAGAAGAGGTCAGCGTGGTCATTCAGGGAGAGTCTGGGAATTGGTCAGGACGCCGGCGGCGTGCGGGTGGCAAGGACAGGCGCGCCTTGACGCGCCAGCCTAATCTTGTAGTTTAACATGGTCACTAACAGCACCAGTAATGCAGCGCCCGCATTGTGCATGACCGCAATCGCCAGCGGCCAGTTGAAATAGACGGTCGCCAACCCGGTGCACAATTGCAATGCCAGTACTGCCAGCACCGCCCGCCCGATCGTCCGCAACCCGTCAATCCGTGACCCGCGCCAGGCAACCCAGCCGAGCACCGCGAACACGACGAAAGCGAAGCTGCGATGGACAAAATGAATCGCTGTCAACGCCGGAAACGGCAGGTACTCTCCATCGACCGTCATGCCCAATTTACGCCACAGTGCAAAGCCGTTTTCGAAATCCATTTGAGGCCACCAGAGTCCATGACACAACGGAAAATCGGTACAAGCCAGTGCCGCATAATTGGTACTAACCCAGCCACCAAGCGCCAGTTGTATCAGTAACAGTGCCGAAGCAACCAGCACTGGCACACGCAGACTGGCTGCTTGCAAAGCAACTTGCGGATGAACACGCTGGCGGGCGTTGAGCCAGGTCAGCATCGACAGCAGTCCTAGTCCAAGCAACAGATGCCCGGTGACGATGATCGGTTGCAGTTTCATCGTCACCGTAAATGCACCAAACGCCCCCTGCATGCACACGAACAGAAACAGCAGCGTGGGCATGGTCGGTGCAAACCGCTGGTCGCTACGCGCTGATTTAAGCCAGCGTATCCAGGCGATGACCATCAGCGACACGATCAGAACGCCGACACCCATGGCCAGGTAGCGGTGCGTCATTTCGATCCATGCCTTGAAAACGGTGACCGGACCGAATGGCATGGCGGTTTGCGCCGCGCTGATCATCGCATGGGCCTGCAGCGGATTGGCGTGACCATAGCACCCGGGCCAGTCGGGGCAGCCCAGTCCGGAATCAGTCAGGCGGGTATAGGCGCCAAAGACGATCAGGTCAAAAGTCAGGAACAGCGTGACTGAGGACAGCTTGCGAAATTTATTGGCATCGGCTGACACCCAGACAATCGACAGCGGCAATAGCGCTGCCAGAACGCCCATGATGGCTAGTTGGATCAGCATTGCGCGTTATCCGATGCTAGAAGCTTTAAGCAACTTGCCAAGGTCTTTCTTGATCAAGTTGGGATCGCTATCTTTCGGAAAGCGCATCATTAAACGGCCAAGCGGATCAATCAGGTAAATGTGATCGGCTGCAGTGGCACCGGTCTCAGCGGGCAGCCATTTGGCAACGGCATCGGCCTGTGATCGCAGCATGACCGTACCGTCAAACTCGCGAATCAATAGCGTTTCCAGTGGTACCTTGTCGGTAATGAGCCAGACGCGTTCGATACGATCGCGCTCACGCCCCTGTGCCACCCGCAATTGGCGGATGTCATAGAGTTTTTTGCTGCAGGCTTCAGCACAAGCGCCGCCATCGACCGTCAGCATGATCCATTTTCCTTCGAGCTGTTTCAAACCCAATGGCTTGCCATCCAGCGTCGTGGTGTTCAGGTCAGCCGGAATCGGATGGGTCACGAAATCGATGAAGTCACCGTAGTTGGTGCGCGCCTGAGGCTTGATCACGTAATACGTGAAATAGGAAGCGACCAACGGGAAAGCACAGACCCCGATGATGGCAAACAATTTCCAGCGTCCCGAAGATTGACGATTGATGGGCGGCACGGCCGAGGTAGGTGTCTGGTCAGTCTGGTTCACGTCTAAATCCTGTCACTACAAAAAAGAGAAAAGCCATCGCAGCCAGTGCATACCACTGGAATGCATAGCCGCGATGCATGTCTATACCATTTGACGGTTTCGGCCAGTCACGAATCAACCCATCCTGAGCAACCTCGAGCGTGGTCGCTTGCTCAATCAGTATCGGCTGCATGACCAGACCAGATGCCGTGGCAAAATCATCCGTATCGAGATTCTGCAATAGCGCGCCGCGCTTGAGTTCTGCCGCATTACCCAACTGCATCACACGACCGGCATGACGGCGCACTGTCCCGCTAATCTCCAGCTCCCCGGTTGGCGTCTGGTAAGGCAACATTGTGGACCGATTTGCCTTATTGAGTCCGATCCAGCCACGCTCGACCAGTACATGCGTGGCGCTGCCGGCAATCCGGAATGGCATCACGACATAGAACCCGGGCCGACCATCTTGCGGACGGTTGTCAAGGTAGACCGGCCAGTCACTGACGAACTGACCTCGCACACTGACACGGCGGTATTCAAGCGCATCGGCCTCCACCGGCAGCGCACCGAGTGCCGCCACCGGAGCCAACGCACGGGCCGTTAACTGCGTCTCGATTTGCTGCTTTTCAGCAGCGCGGCGTGTTTGCCATTGGGCCAGGACGACACCAAGCAGCACGAGCAGCACGGCAGCAATAAAGGGAATTAGGCGGAAGTGGAATCGGATTCGCATTACAATCAATTTTTAACTCAGGCCACTATTTGGTGCTCTGCATGCGTTTTTGCGCAGTCGGAAGCGGGTACCGGAACGGCACGATTGCATTTCATGAAAATCCTCATCGCGATTGGCTTCATTCTCATCATCGGCAGCCTCGCCTCGGCATTCGTATTCCTGATGAAGGACAAGGGCAAAACCAACCGAACCGTGTATGCACTTGCCATGCGGGTCGGCTTCTCGATCACCATGTTTGTCTTGCTACTCGTGTCGTACAAAATGGGGTGGATACAGCCTACCGGAATTCACTGATATCTGCCGACCTGCACCATTCGTAAAAAAGCCGCACCGAAGTGCGGCTTTTTTATGGCCGGAGAGTACCGGCGATCGAGTTACAGCCAGTACACCACGACATACAGACCAAGCCACACCACATCAACAAAGTGCCAGTACCACGCCGCACCTTCAAAGCCGAAATGCTGCTCCGCGGTGAAGTGCCCTTTGAGGACACGATACAAAATCACCGACAGCATGATCGCTCCAAGCGTCACGTGAAAACCATGGAAACCGGTCAGCATGAAGAACGTCGAACCGTAAATCCCGGAGGTCAGTTTCAAGTTCAGTTCCGAGTACGCATGCATGTATTCGTAGACCTGGAAACCCATGAATATCGCACCGAGCATGATCGTCGCAAACAGCCACGCCGCAGTTTGCATGCGATGGCCAAGACGGATCGCGTGGTGCGACAAGGTCAGCGTCACACCCGATGTCAACAGCAAGGCAGTGTTGATTGTAGGGATAGGAAACGGGCCCATGGTAGTGAACGCCTCGACGGTCCCCGCAGGACCGATACTGCCCCAGTGACCCGCAAAATCCGGCCAGAGCACTTTATGGTCCAGATCGGACAGCCACGGCATCGTGATACTGCGCGCGTAAAACAGCGCACCAAAAAAACCGGCAAAAAACATCACTTCAGAAAAGATGAACCAGGCCATGCTCCAGCGGTAAGACACATCGATACGCGCGCTGTATTTGCCGCCTTCGGATTCGGCGATCGAATCGCCGAACCACTTGTAAAGCACTACCAGTACAGCAAGCAATCCGATCATGTTGACCGGCATGCCCCATGAAGTACCGTTGACCCAGCCGGAAGCACCGAGCATGGTCACCAGCAACGCGGCACCTGCCATCACGGGCCATGCGGAAGGACCCGGTATGAAATAACTTGACGCGCCAGCTTGTTGAGCACTCATTCACATCTCCTGAACCAAATTT
>CAILRJ010000362.1 GCA_903836575.1 uncultured Burkholderiales bacterium | reverse complement strand
CTGGCCGCCGCAATGAGCGGTCAGGACGTGGCCTGCTTTGCCGATGATTTTATCGGTCACGGTCCGCTCAAAGTGACCGAGGGCGAATACGACCTGTGCGACGGCGTGCGTGCCATCAGCACGCCCGGCCATACGGCCGGCCACATGTCGATGTGGATCACCTTGCCGACCGGCGCGCCGGTGCTGCTGGCAGGGGACGCCGCCGATCTGACTGAAAACCTCGTTGACGAAGTCGCTCCCGGCGGCTGCTGGCAAGGCAATTACGCACAGGCCATCGACAGTATCCGCAAGCTCAAGCATCTTGGTGCGAGCGAAGGCGCGCAGATCTGGCCGAATCATGACTTTGCGTTTTATCGCAGTTTGCCGGCGTTTCCACAAGGTTGTGTGTGATGCCGCCAGACAGCGCACCGGTACCGTTACGCTACCGTGGAGTATGGCAACGTACCCTGCTTGAAGCACCCGCCGTGCGCGATACCACCACCACCGTACTCTGGATGCAGACCGGACGCTGGCATGCCGACTTGCGCATCGGTGCCGGCCGGCCGGATTTTTCAGGGGTCGGCAGTCTGGCTGCATGTGATGCGGAGCAGCTCGCCTGGTTGTCTTCGCAGCAGGGTTTTGCCGGTATCACCACGGTCGACATCACGTCCGGGCAGGAAATCTGCGCGTGGCACCGGCTGGTTGATGTCCAGCCTCCGGGCCTGACGGCCGATGCGGGTGTGATGGAGTTTACGCCCGAATGCCTGATCGAGACCGGTGTACATGGCCCGTATCTGGAGCATTGGATTGCCTTGCCCGGGTCGCGGGGAGGCAGTGCGGTGTATCGCTGCGCTCAGGATCAGGACTGCCTGCAATTGTTGCTGGTGACGGGGCAGCAGGTGATGCGGGTGCATGATCGCCGTTGTGCATGGCCATCAGGGTTATCGGCCGGTACGACGCTGGCGCAGCTGTTGGCGGATTTGCCGTTGGCGCAGCAGCGCAGCCTGCTTGATATCGAGATCTCGTTTGGTAGCCGCACCGGCCGCGGATGGCAGATCCGGCATTCGACCTTGCCTTGGCTGGAGGGGAACGAGGTGATGTTGGCGATCGATGATATGGATCCGTCGTGGCAGGAACTGGAGCCGCATCGTGCGGCATAACCGGTTCAGGTCACCATCGCGCGCTCGCCATCGAGGTCATAGTCCTGCTGGTCGAGAATCTGCGCCAGTGTAGTGACCGCATCCCAGACATCGACGAAACGCGTGTAGAGCGGCGTAAAACCAAAGCGCAGGATGTGCGGTTCGCGGTAGTCGCCGATGACGCCGCGCGCGATCAGCGCCTGCATCACCGGATAGCCGTGCGGATGGGTGAAGCTGACATGGCTGCCGCGTTGCGCATGGGCGCGCGGTGTGACCAGTTGCAGCGGATGCGCGGCACAGCGCTGTTCGACCAGCGTGATGAACAGATCGGTCAGCGCCAGCGATTTTGCGCGCAGCGCCGTCATCGAGGTGTGACTAAACAGCGCCAGTCCGCATTCGACCAGCGCCAGCGACACCACCGGCTGGGTGCCGCATAGCGCGCGACGGATGCCAGATGCAGGAACGAAGGCAGGATCCATCGCGAATGGCGCCGCATGACCCCACCAGCCCGATAACGGATGATCAAAACTGGCCTGATGACGCGGTGCGACCCAGATGAAGGCCGGTGCGCCGGGGCCGCCATTGAGGTATTTGTAAGTGCAGCCAACTGCGTAATCGGCATCGTCGCCGCTCAGGTCGATGGGCAAGGCGCCGGCCGAATGGGCCAGATCCCAGACGGTCAGCGCACCGTGGGCATGCGCCAGCTGGTTGATGGCAGCCATGTCGAGCAGGCGGCCGCTGCGGTAGTTCACATGGGTCAGCATGACGATGGCGGTGTCGGCATCGATGGCACCGGCGAGCTCGTCGGGCGAGTCGACCAGCCGCAACTGGTAGCCGCGATCAAGCCAGCGCGCCAGACCCTCGGCCATGTACAGGTCGGTCGGGAAATTGCTGCGTTCGCTGACAATGATGCGCCGTGCTGCGCTGGCCGGTGCGCCGGCCTGGCGTTGCAGCGCGCCGGCCAGCGCCTTGAACAGGTTCAGTGAAGTCGTATCGGTGACGACGATGTCACCGGCGGCAGCACCGATCAGCGGTGCCAGCAGGTCGCCAAGACGGCATGGCAGATCGAACCAGCCGGCCTGATTCCAGCTGCGGATCAGGTCGTTTCCCCATTCGTGTTCGATCACTTGCTGCGCGCGTGCCAGCGCAGCCTTCGGACGCGCACCCAGCGAATTGCCATCGAGATAGATCACACCGTCGGGTAGCGCGAACTGGTCGCGCAACGGTGCTAGCAGGTCGTGCTGGTCGAGCGTAAGGGCTTCAGAACGCTGCATCATGGTGTTGTCAATTTCCGGAGAATGGCACGGACCGGATTGGCATCGCGACCGTGCAGTGTGAGGGGAGGGCAGTCAATTCGCCTGCAGGATCGGACCCGCCGTCAAATACGATGCCGGTACGCCCGGCCATGCACTGGCGATGCTCACGGCGCGCTGCGGAAGGTGTTGCGACCGGCGGCCTTGGCCACATACAGGGCTTCGTCGGCGCGCCGCAACAGCGCACTGCCATCGGTGTCATCGATCTTGCCGACCGCGATGCCGATGCTGGTGCTGACCTGGCGCGGCACGCCGAGTACATCGAAGTCAGTGCTCATGGCGTTGATGATTTTGGCGGCGACCTTGGTGCTTTCCGTGGGTAGTTGCAGGCCTTCGAGGATGATGACAAATTCATCGCCGGCCAGGCGCGAGACGGTATCGGTCTGACGTACCGAGTGCAGCAGGCGGCGCGCGAATTCGCACAGCACTTCGTCGCCGCTGTGATGGCCGAGCGTATCGTTGATGGCCTTGAAGTGGTCGATGTCGAGGAACATCAGTGCCATCGCGTGGCCGCTGCGGCGGCTGCGCGCCATTGCTTCGGCGAGTTTTTCATTGAACTGGTTGCGGTTCGGCAGTCCGGTCAGCGTGTCGTGCCGGGCCAGGACGCGCAACTGGTTTTCGACCAGCTTGAGCGTGGTGATGTCGTTGATCATGCCGCACACGCCGGACAGCTGGTGCTGATCGTCGAATTGCGGCAGATAGGCGGCCTGGAAATAGCGCTGGCTGCCATTCTGGCGTGCCTCGAATTCGAAGCGTGCGACCTTGCCTTCGCGGGCCTGATCGTAATATTGCTTGTGTCGCGCGTACTCGTCAGCGGTCAACAGATCGGCAACACGCTGGCCGGTGATTTCTGCCAGTGGCCGGCCAAACCATTGTTCATGCGGCAGGTTGTTGAACTGGTAGCGTTCGTCATGATCGATGTAGCTGACCAGCGCGGGCAAACTGTCGGTGACATGGCGCAGCAGGGTTTCGCTGGCGCGCTGGTGCAGTTCGGCCAATTTGCGTTCGGTAATGTCGAGCACCATCGAATAGAAGCCGATGACCTTGCCGCCGGGGTCGATATCGGGCAGGTAGTCATGCAGGAAATATCGACCGCCTGGACTGTCGGAATGTTGCTCGAACCGGACCCGTTCGCCACCCAGAACCCGGCTGATATAGCCGGCGATCGCACCGTAGCCGGCTTCGCCAGTGACTTCGCGCACAGTCAGGCCGAGCACTTTTTCCGGTGGCAGATTGAGGATGGTTTCGTAGTAGGCATTGCAGAAGCGGAAGTGCTGCTTGTCATCGATGTAAGCGATCAGCGCTGGCATGTTGTCGGTGATCATGCGCAAGCGCATTTCGCTGCGGGCGAATGTGTGTTGTGCGCGTTTGAGTTCGGTGATGTCTTCGGCCAGCGCAATGAAGCCGGTGACGCTGCCATCGGCGGCCCATTCCGGCATATAGCTGACACGTTCCCAGCGCACTGCGCCGGTGTGGGTGACGAGTCGCTCGAAGATAGCCGCCTGGCCGCCCAATACGTCGCGCATGAACGGTTCGCTTTGCGCATAGACGTCCGGGCCGAGCAGGTCGGCGGCGGCCATGCCATCGACCTGGCCGGGGGCGATGCCATAGGCCGACTCGTACCGGCGATTGGCAAAAATCACCTTGTACGCGGTATCCACATAGGCGACGAGGGCCGGTATGTTGTCGGCGATCAGGCGCAAACGCTGCTGACTGCTCTGATCGTGCTGGTGCAGCGTCTGCTGTTCCTGCAACAACATCTCGACTGCGTTGGTCAGGTCAGCGACGACGTCGCCCGTGCTGGCGCGATCCGGATGATGCGCATGCAGGCGTTGGCGCAACTGCTGCAAAAGGGTCCGTTGTCGATGGATGGTGCGCAAGGCTAGTGCACCGAAAAATATCGCCACGACCAGCGCGGCGCTCAACATGGTTGGTCCGATGCTGCTCCATTGGCCATCGCCAGGTGGTCCGGCATGACCTGGCGGCATCAACGTGATAGCGGCCAGCATGATCACCAGGATCAGCAGGCTGATGCTCAGCGCGGCGCGGGTATTGACGGTAAGCAGGCCCAGAAAACGCATGTCCGGAGGTCTCTCGCAGGGGGATGAAAACGGTCTTGGTGTCAAAGTGGCACCACCGAACATACCTTACCATGCACCCGTAGTTACATTTGCTTGAACAGATGAACAAAACTGCGACTGACCTCCAACTTGTCGGTGCGTCCCTTGATCAGTACCAGTTGGCGTCCGCGCAGGTCGCGCGTGACGCCGTCGATGGCATCGGCACTGACCAGGGTCGAACGGTGGATTTGCCAGAACCGGGCCGGATCCAGTTCTGCCACCAGTTCGCGCACCGGCTTGCGGATCAGTGCTTCGTAACGCATCGTCTGAACCCGGGTGTATTTGTCATCGGACTGGAAAAAAAGAATTTCGGAGACGGCAATGAGCCGCAGTTCCTGGCCGACCGATGCCTGTATCCATTGCAGATAAGCGGGTTTGGCGGCCAGCCCCAGCTGCTGCGCCAATTGGGTCAGCATGTCGCCGAGCGGTGCTGGTGGTGACGCCAGCCGGGCTTTCAGCCGTGCGACGGTCAGGCGCAGGCGCTCGGGTTCGGCGGGTTTCAGCAGGTAGTCGACAGCGCCGCGTTCGAAAGCATCGATCGCATACTGGTCGTAAGCGGTCACGAAGACGATGTGGCTGGCGCTACCGATGGCTTGGGCGGCATCCAGACCGCTCTTGCCGGGCATGCGGATATCGAGGAACACGAAGTCGGGGCGGTATTCGGCGGTCAGCGCGATGGCTTCGTCACCGTTGCGTGCTTCGGCAACAATCTCGAGTTCCGGCCAGACCTGCGCCAGGCGCAAGCGCAGCTGGTCGCGCATCAGGCGTTCGTCGTCGGCAATCAGAGCAGTAGGCATGGAGGGAGCGCGTTAGCGGGCGAGTGTGTACGGAACTTCGATGGTGGCAATGACGCCGCCGTCCGGGTTCGGCATGATGACTAACTGGGCTGCGTTGCCGTGCAGGAGAGCGAGCCGTTCGCGGATGTTTTGCAAGCCGAGACCCGTACCCTTGCTGGCAACGGCGCCAAAGCCCAATCCGGTATCGACTACCGAGACCCGCAACCGGTTGTGGGCGACTTCGGCCAGGATGCGCAAGTTGCCGCCTTCCGGTTTGTTTTCGAGTCCGTGCTTGATGGCGTTTTCCACCAGCGACTGCAGCATCATCGGCGGGAACGCAGCGCTGCGCAGGCCTTCGCTGATCTGGCAGTCGACGCTCAGACGTTCTTCCATGCGCATTTTCAGCAAGTCCAGATAGGCGCTGACCATGTCTGCTTCACGACCAAGAGTGGTCACCGGTGCGCTGTCGCGGATCTGCGGCAGGACGGCGCGCAAGTACTGGATCAGGCTGTGCTGCATGCGCGCCGCGCGCGGCGGATCGGTCTCGATCAGGTGTTCGACCGAGGCCAGCGTATTAAACAGGAAGTGCGGTTCGACCTGCGCCTGCATCATCTGCATGCGCGCCTCGCTGACCTGGCGCTGCATCGCTTCGCGTTCGGCCGCAGCGGTGGCGACTGCGGCCTGGGCTTCAGCGCGCTTTTTGCCACCCATCAGCGCCTTCGTGCCGAACAGACCCAGGACCAGCAGGAGGACGAAATTCATGAACCAGTCGGAAGATGTTTCGCGCCAGGTTTCAGCGTTCTGCGTAGCGGCATCATCGACCGCTTCGGTGATGACTTGCTGGACTTGCTGGGCGACACCGGGCGGCAAGGTGATATCAACGTTGCGCTCAACAGGAGTGGTGGCGTCTGCCGGCTTGTTTTCATGGATATGGATGCCGGTCGAGTCGATCGTGATTTCGCCGTTGCCGTTATTGATCAGCTTTGAATGCCCACTGGCGGGTTTGCCGGGTGCTACCGGTCCGGAGACGACCATCTTGTGACCAGCGGAAAACAAGGTTTCCTGGGTGATGGCACCGGCCGCCAGTACCAGCATCGCAAACAGGAAAAACTTCCACCACGACAGTTGTGTAACCCAGGTTGCCGTCGTATCAAAAGCGCGCGCAAGACTATCCGGAACGGTTGCCAGGAATTGTTTGACTGTTGAGGCGGAGTTCGGGTTCATGGTGTGGGGCGAATAGGTGAGCAATGGGTTGTGTAATGAGTCATGCGACAGCCGTGGCGTGCAGTGTAACTTCCACTGGCGCGCCATGGCGTACTGGAATAGTGATGACGCACTACCGATTCAGCTTTTATGGTCAGTGGTGCCGGCTGGCGGTATGGCGCGTTGTTGCTTGCTGGTTTGCGCCAGACGAATTTTTTCGATAGCGTCAAGACGCTTGCCGATGATGACGACTTGCGGCAGCACAATGACACTAGGCGAGTGCAGCACCGGTGCGACGCGCACCGGATCGGCGGCATGGCTGGCACTGGTTGCCATTGCGGTGAGCAGGATGAGGTTGCGTAGGGTGTGGAGCTGTTTCATTTGGCGTCCTTCCAAGGTGTCGTTGCGATGACCACACTGTAGAAAAAAGCCAATGTCCCCGCCATGCAAATGCGATGGACTGCAAGTTCGATGTCATGAACGTTGAAAAATGCGGGATGAGCCGTTGCCGGGATAGGGGGCAATTGCAAAAAATGGTCGACACCGGTTTGAGAGATCGGTGCGGTGCGGCGCAGTGTGTGCAATCTGAATGCCTGCTATGTTTGCGCCAAATACCTGCATGTGGCTGGCAATCGCGGCAGCGAGCCCTTCGTCGCTGCGGTCGTGCATGGAAGGGTGGCCTCGCTGGGAATGTTGACTGTCGACCTGCGGCGGATGGCAACGGGGGCGATTAGCCGGGATGACCGGAGGCCGTGCGCTCAACCGGCTGCAGTCGCACTTGCCACCAACGGCCTAGCTGATGTTCGCCGGTTGTGGGCTGGTTGCGGGAGCTGGTTGTGGGAGCTAGTTGTGGTTTGGTTGCAGGTTGGTCTATGCGCTTGCCGGGAGCATGGGGCCATTCGTCAATTTGTAGAAGGGCAGCTAGTCGGGAACTAGCTGCATGCATCAAGGAGGCACTCTGCGCACATACGCTTACATCTGCGCCGGGATGGTTTCGCTACAAGTTCCTCGGGACGGCGGAACGTCAGGTGGTTGCTGGCGGGCCTTGCGGGAAGCAACCTGTTTGGCACGGGCGCTGGATGGGGGGAGGCGTCGCAAGGTTTTCAACGCATCTGCATCCTTGATTCCGATCGAGCGCTGATCGACGGTAATCAGACCAATTTCGTTGAAGGCCGACAATGTTCTGCTCACGGTTTCAAGTGTCAGACCCAGATAGCTGCCTATTTCATGGCGTGTCATTCGCAGGTTGAACAATTTGCTCGAGTATCCCATTTCGGCGAAGCGATCTGACAGGGAGACCAGAAAACGCGCGACCCGGGCTTCGGCACTCAGTGCACCAAGCATGCTGATCATCGCTTGCTCCCGCACCAGTTCGCGGCTCATGACACTGTAAATGGCGTGCTCGAACTCGAGATGGATGCGACCCAGTGCCGTGAGTTTTTTGAATGGCAGCAAGATCAAGTCGCAGTTGGATAAAGCGACTGCCTCGGATGCATAACGGCGCGTGTGGATGCCATCAACACCGAAAAGATCGCCTTTCATTGGGAAACTGAGTACTTGTTCATTGCCGTATTCATCGATCAGGACGGTTTTAAGGAAACCGGAATGGACAATGTAGAGTGCATCGAAGGACTGGCCAATCGTGTGAATGCGCTGTCCTGTCTTGAACTGAACATGCTGGAACAGCAGTTCTTCATCGGCAATCAATGAGGCGGAAGTTGGAGGGATACGCAGGACATCGCACAATTCCTTCAGGTTAGACCAGAGCTTGCCCTGACGCTGCCATCCTGTTTCAATCGGTGTCGCGCCTGGTACGGTCGGGGTAGATTCCGTTCGGATGGCACATAGTTGCGTTGTTAGCATAAACGACTCCTATTTCTTAATAAGCAAACTGCATTGATGCGGACAAATGACATGGCGCACTCGTTGTATTGCGTATAGGAGGCGGTATCGAAAATCACCGAAGCCGCACCTGCTTTCATGGAGGGAATCTCCAACTATCTGTGACCTGACTCTTCTTAGCCGTGATTGAAAAGTGTCTGCCGGACCTCAATTGCTGGTGCCGGCTGGTTTTTCGGGCGACGATTGCGCCGCCGTGTCCCGGCAATTTTGTTGACTCGTACCCTTATGTGCGTGGAATCTATCCAATAGCGTGGTCGGGAGATTGTTCCGTCCCTTGATGCTCCCGATGCCTGCCTATCCCTGCGCTATTCCGATCGTCCAGATAGTCAGGTCGCAACGAATTGCGCCCTGCCATCTTGTGCTGCAAGTTTGCCTTTTTCGTTTTTTTGAATCCGTGCGCGGCGTCTGGAATGGCCGGACTCATATTGTTGACCCCTGTTTACGAGTTGAAATTATGTCAACTTGAATGGTCAATTACTATCGGTAGGGGCTGAATAGGAACGTAGGGTTTGGTTGCTAGTTGTAGGAGTATTCCTACTGCTTTGACGAATTACGCCTTCAAGATGTAATCCTCGCCGACATGTTTCTTAGCAGGAGTTGGTGCCTGTTTTCTCGCTGGGGATGGGTGGTTCGATGCCGCGGATAGTTCCGCATGGATCCGCCATGAAGTTGCCGTGCAGTGCGGTATTGTTCGCCGATTGCTACATTTTGAAAGGCTTCAGTAACCTGCAAGCCACGGCATACTGGACCAGTTCGGCCAGTGAATTCATTGCCATCTTGTGCAGGATACGGGTCTTGTGTGTACTGACGGTCTTGGCACTGAGATGGAGCAAATCGGCGATTTCGGTAATTGTCTTGCCGCTCACTAGCAGGCTGAATACCTCGAATTCACGATCGGACAATTTTTTATGGGGGTAGTCGTCATCGGATGGCATCGCATCCATGGCAAGCTGTTCGGCTACTTCGTTGCTGATATAAGGACGGCCGGATGCGACCTTGCGGATCGCGCTCAGCAATTGTGTTCCGGCACTTTCCTTGGTCAGATAACCGCGCGCTCCGGCGCGTATGGTGCGTATCGCATATTGCTCTTCTTCGTGCATCGTCAGGATCAGGATCGGCAGCCGCGGTGCTTCATCCTTGATCTGACGGATCAGTTCGACGCCGCTGCGTCCTGGCATCGACAGGTCCAGCATCAGCAGGTCAAAACCACCTTTGCGCACCTGGGCGAGGACTTCGAATCCATCAACCGCTTCACCGACGACTTCAATATCCTCTGCACCCTCGAGGATGCGCTTGAGCCCTTCGCGCATGATGGTGTGATCATCGGCAATCAGTAGCCGGATCATCGGCGGACCCGGCGCAACAAGAATGGCTGTCGGGCCATGCCGGCACGCACCGGATCGAGTTTGCAGACCATGCGGGTGCGGTTAAAAAATCCGCCGGGTTGGATCGGGTTGCCCTGACTGTGCGGGCTGTGATGTGCTGCGTAACCCATGGTTTGTATTAATTTCTGATGTGAGTCGGTCTGGTTGGGGGCGCCTCGCTTTGCAGGCGTTTTTAGTACGGTAACCGGACAAGACGACATGACACAGGAGCGACTAATCCATCCTTTTATACCTCGGGACAAGTTATCTGAAATTAATTTTGTGCGATTGATACGCGTCAATATCAAGTTGAATTTTGCGTTGATATTCATCGTTATTTCTTTTTTGGTCCGCGCTGAATCTGGAAGCAGGCTGGGATAACTTTTCTTGTCAGTTGATCGCTGCAATACACCCATGGTTCAGTGTCAGAAAGTGTTCGGTGAGTCCAGAGGTAGTCTGATCCTGATTGTGGTGCCGCAATCGACTTCGGTCTCGATGATTAGTGCACCACCCAGTGCTTCCACACGGTCGCGCATGCCGGCCAGTCCGAATGCTTTGGATCCCGATTGTTGTTGCGGGACGAAGCCGCATCCATTGTCGGAAATCGCCACCAGCAATTGGCCGGACGGGGCATCGATGTTGATCGTGATGGCGCTGGCTTTTGCGTGCTTGGCAATGTTGTTGAGCGCTTCCTGCACGATGCGGTAAACCTGGTTGGTCAGCGTTGTTCCGACCAGCGGCGGACAGGCCGGCAGATCAAGATGACAGGGTATCCGGTAGCGCTTGGCATGACCATCGACCAGCAGCGCCAGTGCTTTGAATAAGTCATTTTCGTCAGCCTGCCCTGACGAGGGGGCCGCCAGAATCCGTCGTACCGAGCCGACCATGGCGTCGACCAGCGCATCAATGCGATCGAGATGCTGGAGTGTGGCCGGCGTGCGTGCGTTTGGTTCGTCGGCCAGTCGGGCTCGCAGCAAGTCGAGGTCCATTTTCATTGAGGTCAGCAACTGACCGAAGTCATCATGTATGTCTTGCTTCAGGTGTTTTCGCCATGCGTTCAGAATGTCCTCGCTGGTGCGCTTCGATGCTAGCTCGTTCAACAGGATGGTGGTGCAGCGCCGGCGGCCACTGCCGGTCATGAAGATGGTGGCTTCAAACCCGAACAGGCTACCGTTGCGGCGCCGCGCCTGCTGGCCTTCCTGCCCGGACAGCTGGAATACGGCGACCTCGTCGGTCTGGTGCGGCAGCGGCGCGATGGGACGGGCACCCTTGAGTCGATGTGGTAACAGTTCGCTTAATGGCGTGCCGATCAGGTTAGCTTCGCCGGTGCCGAACAACTGGCTGGCAGCACCATTGAAAACAATGATGCGCTGCTGGCGGTCAATACTGATGATGGCTTGCCGGTTGAGTGCAGTCAGTGTTGCGAGATGCAGCTTGGATTGCCAGTTTTCATGTGCGTCCGCACGGGTGCGCTGGCGGATGGCTTCGCGTCGCTGCAAGGCCTCCCGGGTCAGCCAGCACAGCAATCCAGTCAGTAGCAAGCCGGTCAGCAAGACGCCGATCGAGGCGGTGGCGGGAGCGCTGGTGCTGCCGGTTTCCAGGGTCCACTTTTGACCGTACAGGTTGACTGGTCGCAGCGTCCGGCGTGCGGTAAGCAGCTCTCCGGGACTCCGGTATAGCAGTGCGCCGGCTCCGGCAGCTTGCTGGTCAAATAAACGCAATGAGACTGGCGCTGTGCGGGCCTGGTCCAGTCCCGCCTCCAGTCCCGCCTCAAGTCCCCTCTCCAGCATCCTGTCCAACCCCCTCTCCAGCCCCATCATTTGCGCATCAATCTGCACGGCCGTGAAGACAAAACCAACCAGCGTCTCTTGACGCTGTTGTCTGTCCTCTGGCGCCACGTTGCCGGGAAAAACCGGCAACACGAGCAG
>CAILRJ010000361.1 GCA_903836575.1 uncultured Burkholderiales bacterium | reverse complement strand
TCGGCCAGCGCCTGTGCCAGTCGTAACGGATCGCGTGTACCGCTGCCGTGTTCGAACAGCTGGTCAGCCGGTGCCAGCCAGAGCCGCTCGATGCTGGTCGCTTGCACCACCTCCCTGAGCCCGATGCCGGCGCCGGCTGCGCCAAACAGCGCATGCACGGTGGCTGTGCCCGGTACCACCTTGAGTCCCAGCCCGACCGCACAATGCCCTTGCGAATCGAGGTCAACCAGCAGCACGCGCTTGCCCAGTGCTGCCAGTTCGCTCGCCAGGTTGACGGCAGTCGTGGTCTTGCCGGCACCGCCCTTGCGGTTGCACACCGCAATGACACGCGGCGATCTCATGGCAGCATCGCGGTTATCACGCGGCGCAGGTCGGCATGCGAAAACGGTTTCGTCAGCACCTCCTTGACACCCAGCAGCGAGGCCGATTCGAGATTGAATTGCGAGCTGATGGCCCGCCGTCCGCCGGACATCGCAATGATCGGAATGCTATTGCTGCATTGGGACAAGGCCAGAATGATTTCTACGCCATCCATCTGCGGCATCAGGATGTCGGTCAGGATCAGATCCGGCTGCAGCTTTTCCAGCCACTGCATGGCTTCCATGCCGTTCGACGCCAGCGTGATCTGGTGGCCATCTCTTTCCAGCATATGGACCAGCATTTGCCGGTACTGGAGATCGTCTTCGACGACCAGGATATGTGCCATGACGGATTTCCTTTGCTGTAGTTTGTGGTTAATGGTGAGTGGGAGGGGCCGTTGGCGGGAAAGCGGATTGCGGCTTACTGAGCAAGGGCAGGGTGATCCGAAAACTGCTGCCCATGCCGACTTCGCTATGGATAGCAAGCTGGCCGCCGAGATCGGTGACGATACCGTACACCACCGATAGTCCAAGTCCGCTGCCCTTGCCGGGCTCCTTGGTGGTGTAGAACGGATCGAGTGCGCGCTGCTGCACCTCAGCGGTCATGCCGCAACCATCGTCATCGACGATCAGTACGAAGCAGGGTGCGCTGGTTCCGTCCGCACGCAGCAATGGCGGTGCTGCTGCGATGGTCAGGTCGAGCTTGCCGGCGCCGTCCATCGCATCGGCGGCATTGATACACAGATTCATGACCACCTGCTCGATCTGCAGCGGATCGGCGAGGGTGTAAGCGGTCTCCAGCTCGGGCTGGAACGTCACCTTGATCGCCGGTGGCAACGTCATGCGGA
The DNA here is from genome assembly GCA_903836575.1 of uncultured Burkholderiales bacterium. Classification (GTDB taxonomy): domain Bacteria; phylum Pseudomonadota; class Gammaproteobacteria; order Burkholderiales; family Burkholderiaceae_D; genus Actimicrobium. Next base: position 1,657 of record CAILRJ010000361.1, on the reverse strand, counting down.
TCATCTTCAGAATGTTACGTACCCGCGCTACCGCATCCACCGTGGAGGGGACAATCGGGTTCTCGCGGGCAAATGCCAGCATGCGCATCACCAGGTCGCGCGCACGCAGACTGGCTGAGGCAATTTGCTGGGTGTATTCCATCGTGTTGCTGTTGTCCGGAAAATCCTCGATCAGCAATTCGGCATAGCCGTTGATGATGCCGATGATGGTATTGAAATCATGCGCAATTCCGGCTGCCATCGTGCCAATTGCTTCAAGCCGGCCGGCGCGCTCCAGTTGTATGTTCAGTGCATCTTTCGCCTCGCGTTGTTTGCGAAATGCAAAACTGAATGCCATCGTCGCTTCAATCAACGGCGCCATCATCGATGCCGCCACTTGCAGCAGCGGCAATGCCGGATGCTCGGTGGCCATGCGCAAGACCGCCTTCTGGTGGATTTCAACCAGGCCTTCGGGCGGGATGCCGTGCTTCATCAGATCGCGGCCAAAGTCGGCTGCCGCGATCAGAGCCTCTTCCGGATCATCGGCGAAGACTGCTTTGTTCAACAGCACGTAATAAGTGTCATGCATGTCGCTCATCGCGGACTCCCAGTGTCGCCGTGCCGGTACACCAGCACCGCCGCATCGTCATCTTTTCTCGCCCAGCCTCGCACAACTTCGTCGGCAATCTGCTGCGACGTCGCGTCCTTGCGCTCCATGGCGGTGCGCGCGCCAGCCGATTCGTCAATCCCGTCAGTGCTCATGACCAGCCGGTCGCCCTGTTCCAGATGCATCCGGTCCGGTTCCGGCAGCGCATGGCCGGCTCCGACAAAACCACGCCCGGCACCCAGCCAGACGGCACTGTTCACACCGAACAGCCGGACCCGGATATTGCCGGTCACGCCCAGTGTCAGCAGGTGGCTGTCGAGATCAATGATGGCAATGGCCAGCACCGCGCCACGGGTGTCGAGCAAGCGTTCGTTGCAGGCGGCGAACATCGCTTCGCAACTGTCATCGAGATGCGCGGCGATGCACTGCATGGCCTTGCTGGCGGCGAGATGCGCTGCTGCACCATGGCCGAGGCCGTCGGCCAGCGCCAGCACGTGCCGCTGCGTGCCGTGCCACCATTGGCCGACATCGCCACAGCGCGGCTCCGTTCGGTAGGCCCGCTCCGCATAGCCAAAAGTCATAACCATTTGGAAGCCCGTACCGTGGTGCCGAGCCCGGCACTGCTTTCGATGACGACTTCATCCATCAAGCGTTCAACACCGGGTAAGCCGCAACCAAGGCTGCCGGTGGTGCTGTAACCGTCCTGCATGGCCAGTGCCAGATCGGCGATGCCCGGACCCTGGTCGATAGCCAGTAATTCGATGCCGCTGCGACCGCTCGCTGCGCGCACCGTGACCATGCCGCCGCCGCCGTGGACCAGCACATTGCAAGCCAGCTCGGACGCAGCGGTCGCAATCTGGTAGCTGCGGGTGCGATCAAAGCCGGTCTGCTCGGCGACTTGCCGGGCCGCGCGGCAGGCCGTCGCGACATCGGCCGCGATCGCAATCGCAATGCGGATCGACCCGGTGCTGTTCACGGCGCATCCTTGCGGATCGACATGCTGATCGTCACGCGGGTCAGGCCGGGACGTGACTCGATCATGAAACTATGCACCAGCCGACGCGTGCCGGG
>CAILRJ010000360.1 GCA_903836575.1 uncultured Burkholderiales bacterium | reverse complement strand
GATTGCTTCATCGGCCGCCCCAAGCCCTTTTGCTGTAACGCGACCTGCGCCACATCGGCGACCCGATCGGTCACATGATTGAAGGTGTTGCCCTCGGTCGAAATCCACGCCATTTCCGCTGATTCGGCACGCAGTACTTCGTAGTCGGCCAACGTCGGTGGCGCATGCTGGCACGCAAAACACGCCTGCAATTGCACCAGCAACGAAATCGCATCGGTGACCGAGAGCCGGTTGTCGCGGCCCAGTTCATGCAACAGCCACTGTGATTTCGGTGACAACGGATCACGCGATGTCGACACCACCCGCGTCACGGCGTGCTGAAACGGCAGCGAGAATTTTTCCGGATGCAGCTCGCTGACAAAGAATTGGGCGATCTGCTCCGGGCAATCCTGTTGCACATAAGAGCGCCCCGTCATGCCGATGCGATCCAGCGGAAACACGCCATTGAGCCGGTAACCGAGCGGCTCGAGCAGGCGTGTGAACGCGCTTTCCCCGGGTGGCAACGCGCCATTTTCGGCCCAGCGCACAGTGCGCAGTGCGCCATGGTCGTGCCAGACCTTGTCGCCGCGAGCGGCCACTTCTTCGGTGTAGAGTCGTCCGCTCGGCACCCGCTGCAGCAAGTCATGAAACAGCACCATGTTGAGCGCTTGCGCCATTTCCATGCGCGACACCTGTCCAGGCTCGCCGCACGAAAACACCGTCGGGATCGCCAGCAAGAGATAGACCTGCGCGGCACCGTCGGCACCGATGACTTTTTCGATCAGGTTGGCCAGATTGCTGTTCTCAGTTCTCATGAAAAAATCCTGTGTGGATGAATGGCAGCCGCTGTCACGACTGCGCGAGCGTTCGCGGCGACCGCGTTCGACCAGTACTTCTCCGAAGGCAGGCAAGTCAATGCGCATGCTCGCCTCCTAAAGATCAAAGCTGATGCCCTGCGCCAGCGGCAGGGCATTGCTGTAATTGATCGTGTTGGTGGCACGCCGCATGTAGCCTTTCCAGGCATCGGAGCCGGATTCGCGGCCGCCACCAGTGTCTTTTTCACCGCCGAATGCGCCGCCGATTTCCGCACCGCTGGGGCCGATATTGATGTTGGCGATACCGCAATCGCTGCCGGTCGCGCCAAGAAAAATTTCGGCTTCGCGCAAGTCGATGGAAAACAGGCTCGACGACAAGCCCTGCGGCACCGCGTTATTCAACGCAATCGCCTGCACCAACGTGTCGTAACGCACCACGTACAGGATGGGTGCGAAGGTTTCGTGATGCATGATGGCCGATTGCATCGGCATCTCGACGAGTGCCGGATGGACGTACTGACCGCCTTCGGCATCAGCAACCTTGGCACGCTGCCCGCCAGAAACGACACCACCCTCGGTGCGTGCCGTCTCCAGCGCCACCTGCATCGCATCGAAGGCAGCAGCATCAATCAGCGGGCCGACCAGCGTGGCCGGATCGGACGGATTGCCGACCGGCAGCGCGGCGTAGATTTTTTTCAGGCGCGGCAGCAAGGTGTCATAAATGCTGGCGTGAACGAACAGCCGGCGCAAGCTGGTACAGCGCTGGCCGGCCGTGCCGACCGCTGAAAAAACAATACCGCGCACGGCCATGTCGAGGTCGGCACTCGGCGCGACGATCATCGCATTGTTGCCGCCCAGTTCGAGGATGGTGCGCGCCAGTCGCTGTGCGCAACGCGCTGCGACATCGCGTCCCATGCGCGTGCTGCCGGTGGCGCTGATGACCGGCACACGTCGGTCATCGACCAGTACCGTGCCGCAGTCGCGACCACCGATGACCAGTTCGGTCAGCCCATCCGGCGCGTCGCTGCCAAAGCGCGCCACCGCTTTCATGAACAACGCGTGCGTGGCGAGTGCCGTCAGCGGAGTTTTTTCGGACGGTTTCCAGACCACGCTGTTACCGCACACCAGCGCCAGCGTGGCATTCCAGGCCCACACCGCGACCGGAAAATTGAAGGCGGAAATCACGCCGACCACACCCAGCGGATGCCAGGTTTCCATCATCCGGTGGCCGGGCCGCTCGGAGGCAATCGTCAGGCCATACAACTGGCGCGACAGGCCAACGGCAAAATCGCAGATGTCGATCATCTCCTGCACCTCGCCCAGCCCTTCCTGCAATATCTTGCCGGCTTCGAGCGTGACGACGCGACCGAGTGCTTCCTTGTGGGTGCGCAGCTCATCGCCAAACAACCGTATCAGTTCGCCGCGACGCGGTGCCGGCACGGTGCGCCAGCGTTCGAACGCGGCGTGTGCCCGGGTGATTTTTTCAGTCACTTGTTGCGGTGTATCGGTACGCAGCGTGGCCTGCACTGCACCTGTAACCGGGCTGATGCAGGGCAGATCCTTGCCATTGAAAAGCGTCAGGTCGACGCCCAGGGTGGACAGCAACTGGGTGATGGATTGCATCGTGGTCTCCTTTGATGTCAGGCTGAATAATACTGTCCAAACCGGTTCGCCATAAAATCTGCCAGTACCGTCTGTTCCTGCCGCACCAGTCCGTGCTGCGGCAAGCGCCCCTGCAGCACCAGATCAACCATCGCGCAAATGCCGGCGGCGGTGGTCAGCTGGATCGCCGACAGCAGCTGACCATTGACCTCCTGGCTGTAGATTTTCTTGGCATAGGTTTGCTGTTCGAGCCGTCCGTCACGCATGCCAACGACGCTGACGAACACCAGCACCACGTCCTGCCGCGTGATGGGGATCGACGCTTCCATCAGTTCCTTGAGAATGTGGCGACGCGCCGGCTGGCCCAGTTGCAGGTCGCGCACCAGCAGCTTGATGATGTCGCGATGACCGGGATAGCGCACGGTCTTGTAGTTCAGGTTCTGTACCTTGCCAGCCAGACTGGTGCACAGCGTGCCCAGTCCGCCCGAAGTATTGAAGGCTTCGTAATCGATCCCGTCGAGCGAAAAATGCTCGATCTCTTCGAGCGCCGAGGTCTCGCGCAACTGGCCGTCGACAATCGCTTCGCAAGGATTGCAATATTCATTGATCAGGCCGTCGGTGCTCCAGGTCAGGTTGTATTTGAGCGCGTTGCTCGGATAGGTTGGCAATGCGCCGACGCGCATGCTGACATCGCGCAGCGTGTCGAACCGGCCGGCGACATCGTTGGCGACAATCGAAATGAAACCCGGCGCAAGCCCGCATTGCGGCACGAACGCGGCACTGGCCCCTTCGGCCAGCTGCTTGACGACGCGGGTGCTCTCGACATCTTCGGTCAGGTCAAAATAATGCGACCCGGCCTGACGGGCGGCAGCGGCGATCAGTGGCGTTAGGAAATACGGGCAGGCCGACAACGTCACCTCGTGGCCCTTGATCAGAGCGGCGATCGTGGCGGCATCGGTCAGATCGGCCTCGACCACGGTCACGTTCGGAAAGGCCGCTTTGCGCACGCTGGCCAGCCGCGCCGGATCGCGGTCGGCCACGGTTAGCGTGTAATCGCCGCAGTGCGACAGCAGGTTCAGGATGGCATCGCCGATTTTGCCGGCGCCAAGCAGGATAAGGTGGGTGGTCATGATGAACTTTCAGGGAATTGCCGAAGCGGATCGGATGACAAAATTGTAGAAGTAAGTACTGTCAGGAAATAGCGCCCAGCGTGTCGTCACCGTGGTTTAAAATCATGCAGATCGACGACGCACTCGGACACATTGACCATATGACCGCCACTCTGGATGACATCGACAGCAAGATCCTGGCGCTATTGCTGGATGACGCACGCATGCCGACCGCGACCATTGCCCGGCATGTGGCGATTGCCCGCACCACCGCCATTGCACGCATCAGTGCGCTCGAAAAGCGCGGCGTGATTGCCGGCTACGGCGTGCGGCTCAATCAGGCCGTATTCCAGCCCGCCGTGCGCGCATACGTCGGTATCTCGCTCGATCCGCGCAGCGCAGCCGGTTTTGTCAAAACGCTGCAAGCGATGCCGGAAGTCGAAACCCTGTGCGCGGTGAGCGGAGCGATGGATTACATGGTGACGCTGCGTTGTCGCTCGACCGCCGAACTGGACCTGCTACTTGATCGCATCGGCACCGCCGACGGCGTGCGTCATACCGCCACGTCGATCATCCTGACCCGCCGCATCGACCGCAGCCCGGTACCGGACCAGCGCACCCTCCCCTCTTCGCAATAAACAAGGAACGTTCATGGAATTCGTCGCCGAATCAAAAAAAAACCACGTCTGGCGCAAAGTTGTCTGGCACACCAACCCGGACGAACATCCGCTCTCGGCAGCCCATTCGGCCGAGGTGTACTGCTGTGAAGAAGGCAACGGCTATGCGGTCTGGTACGTGCGCAAACTCAAACGCAACGACGGCCGTGGCCTGCCCGCCATCGAGAACGGGGATTACCTGTTGCGCTATTTTTCGCGCCTGCGGCGTGATGAAGCGATTGAATGGGCGGTACTGATTGCTAACAATCCCGCCGGTGTCGATGCGGTGATTGTCGGGCTCGATGAACTGGTGCCCGGCGCGCAAAAAGTTTGATCACCGATCAAACAGGCGGGACGAAATGCACCGGATTTGCCGACTTTTGCACGGGAATATTGCCAGGTTAAATGTTTGAAAATAGGGATATTTCACTTGAAAATCCGCATTGGAGGGAGCGATTTTTGCCGACTTTTTTGCCAACTTGCCCGCCCCTTTTCCAGGCGTAAAAAAACCGGCCACACCGGCCGGTTAACATCGCGCAAGAACAGAATCAGAAGCGATAACCGAGACCGATACCGACCATCAGCGGATCGACTTGCAGCGCGCTGACCTTGGCACCATTGATCATCAGGTCGCTGCGGATCTGGACTTTCTTGATGTCCAGATTGAGCGACCAGTTCTTGTCGAGCTTGTAGTCGACCCCGGCCTGCAACGCAAAACCGACGCTGCTGTTCTCGAGGCTGCCGGTACCACCGAGCAGGTTGACGTTCGAAATGCGGGTGTAATTGATACCGGCACCGAGATACGGGCTGAACTGTTTTTCCGGCATGAAATGGTATTGCAACAGCAAGGTCGGCGGCAGGTGCTTGAAGGTGCCGACATTATTACCGTCAAGATAGACCGTGTGTTTTTGCGGATAAGTCAGGACCAGTTCGGCGGCCAGATTCGGCGTGAAGAAGTACGAAATATCGACTTCGGGAATGGTTTTTCTGGAGACCGACAACCGGTCGGGAGCACCGGCACCGCCGACCGGATCGGAATTATCAGCCGGAGCCAGATTGATGACCCGTGCCCGCACTTGCCATGGGCTTTGCTGCTGGGCCATT
>CAILRJ010000359.1 GCA_903836575.1 uncultured Burkholderiales bacterium | reverse complement strand
TCGTATCCGACTACATCCCGAACCAATCCAGCTTGCTCCCTCTGCAACTGGCTACTGAACTGTACAACGCCGGTCGTAGCCAGGACCAGCACCCTGCGGGAACCTATGCCCGCGAGGTTCTGGAACAGTTGCTCATCGATTTGTCCTGGTCGTCGTCGCGCCTGGAGGGCAACAATAAGAGCTTGCTCGACACCAAGACGTTATTTGAACTTGGGGAAGGTGCCGGCCCGATGGACGAAGACACCTTGATGCTGCTCAACCACAAGAACGCCATCGAATTCATGGTCGAGGCCGTTCCGACAGAGGGCATTACCGTGCCCGTCCTCGTTGACCTGCAGGCCAAACTGATGCGGGATCTTTTGAAGGACGCACGGGACATTGGCAGTATCCGCCGGCGTATTGTGAACATTGATGGTTCGGTCTATTCTCCGAGCAATATCCCTACGCTCTTGGAAGATACGCTACAGGACATCGTCGACAAGGCCCGTCAAATTCGGAACCCCGTGGAGGCCGCCTTCTTTTTATGGGTCAACGTGGCGTACCTCCAGCCATTTGCAGACGGCAACAAGCGCACAAGCCGCCTGAGCGCCAACATGCCGCTCCTGCTTTACAACTGCGCCCCGTTGTCCTTCCTGGACGTAGAGCGCACGGACTATGCGACAGCTATGGTGGGTGTCTACGAACAGCGCAACGTTAATGCAGCGATCGAACTGTTTGAATTTATCTATCGTCGCTCGATTCAAAAGTACAGCGTACTGCGCGCCTCTCTTTCCGTCCCTGACCCGCTTCGAGCGCGCTACCGGCAAACCTTGAATGAGCTCATGCAGCTTGTCGTCTTCTACGGCAAAACGTTAAACGATGCACTTTCGGAGGTGCCCGTCGATACTGCAGACCTGAAGGCATTGCGCGCCATCGCCAATACTGAACTAGACCAGCTTGAACAATACAATTGTGCCCGGTACAACCTTGCGCGAGGCATGACGCAGCGATGGATTGACGCAGGACGGCCCAGGTAAGCGGTCCTGTCGGTCCACGCTGGAGTCCAGCCGTGGTGTTGCCAACTGATCAGGCTTTCGGCAAATCAAACACCAGTACATGCGCCTGCTTGGCATTACCAAGGCTGAGTTGCGTTTCTGCCGTAACACGCACTGCATCACCCGCTTCGAGTTGAATGCCATTGACGACAACCGCACCGGTGGCGACATGCACATACGCGAGACGTTCCGGATCAAGCTGCAGGCTTGCGCTTTCGGTGCCGTCGAACAAGCCTGCGTACACGCGTGCATTCTGATGCACGACGACAGAGCCGTCGCGCCCATCCGGACTGGCGATCAAGCGCAGAAGGCCGCGCTTTTCGGCATCGTCGAAATGTTTTTCTTCGTAGCCCGGGGCGATCCCTTGCACGTTAGGCTCTATCCAGATCTGCAGGAAATGGGTCGTACGGTCCTTGGCATGATTGGATTCCGAATGCGTGACACCCGATCCGGCGCTCATGCGCTGCACGTCGCCGGGACGGATCACGCTGCCGTTGCCGATGTTGTCCTGGTGGGCCAATTCGCCTTCGAGTACGTAGCTGATGATTTCCATGTCGCGATGGCCGTGCGTGCCAAAGCCGGCACCTGCATCGACGCGATCTTCGTTGATAACGCGCAGCGGACCGAAGCCCATGTGGGCCGGGTCGTGATAGCTGCCAAACGAGAAGCTGTGGTGGGAATCAAGCCAGCCGTGGTTGGCGTGGCCGCGGTCGTTGCTTTTGCGAATGGTGAGCATGGTCGTATCCTTTTATCAGGGGCCGGAATTCAAGCAGAACATGCACTATAAGCGCTGGCGAGGTCGCCGTTAAGGAGCTGCGTTTCGACATATCATTCAATCTTTCTGAACAAGTGGGCTGTGATGAATCTGACACTCGAAGCCCTGCGCATCCTCGACACCATCGATCGCAAAGGCAGTTTCGCGGCCGCCGCCGTGGCATTGGACAGAGTCCCCTCGGCGCTGACCTATACGGTGCGCAAACTTGAAGATGATCTGGACGTATTGCTGTTCGACCGGCGCGGCCACCGTGCCCGCCTGACCGAGGCTGGCATCGAGCTGCTGACTGAGGGCCGGCATTTGCTGCAGGCAGCTGAAGAACTGGAGCAGCGCGTCAAACGTACGGCCACCGGATGGGAAGTCGAATTGCGCATCGTTGTCGACAGCATGATTCCATTCGAGATGATGATTCCGCTGATCACGCAATTCGGACAGGAGGATTCCGGCACCCGCTTGCGGTTTGCCGAGGAAGTCATGACCGGCGCGTGGGAATCCTTGCTGTATGGGCGCGCGGACCTGATTCTTGGCGCGGGCGGGGAATGCCCGGAAGAGATCCTCATGAGCGGCGAGTTCACGGTCCGTTCGCTGGGACTGGTGGACTGGGTCTTTGCGATCGCACCGGGCCATCCGCTGGCGCTGGCTGGCGAGCCAATTCCGTCTGCCGAATTGCAGTTGCATCGTGCGGTGGCGGTCGCCGACAGCAGCCGTTCGATGGCGGCCCGCACCTCGGGATTACTGACCGGCCAGGAGACGCTGACGGTGCCTTCCGTGCGTGCAAAGCTGCTGGCACAAGTCGCCGGTTTGGGCTGCGGTTATTTGCCACGGGCGGTGGCTGCGCCCTATCTGGCAGCGGGGACGCTGATTGAAAAACAGACTACGGCAACCAAGCCGGCCGGACATTGTCAGCTGGCATGGCGCACTGCGGCGCGGGGGAAATCGCTGGGGTGGTTTTTGGATAGGTTGAGTGAAGCGGGGGCGTTGGCGGGGATGGTGTAGCAGGCGTATTCACGGACCCACCGTTGTTCGGCATGAATTTGCTTGGTACGACGGCACTTGAACTGACAAGTCCCTACGGAGTTCCACGAAGTCGTGGCGCAACAGCCTTGCTGACAAGGGATGTTTCCGGCAAAGTCATTACGTCGTGATTTGCACCGGACACATCATGGAAAATCTCCTTCATTAACAAGACTTTCACGTTTTGAATCGCACTCTACTGTAACGACGAACTATACAATCGAGCCTACCGAGATTGAGAATTGCCATGACCGAATCTGAATTGATGACACTGCGTCCTTTTGCGAGCAAATACATTTGGTGGAAAAGGACTGACGACGCGATGGTCACTCCCGAGCGTGTGGTCGCGCAAGTGATGAACATTGGCGATTACGGCGATGTTCAAGTTGTTGCAAACAGCATCGGCGACAATTACCTTTGTCATGTCTTGCAGCATGCCGAGATTGGGCAATTTTCCGCACGGTCATGGACTTATTGGCACTATCGACTTGGACTGGTAACGCCGAACGAAACGATGCCAGAGATGCCGAAGCGGAGGCTGGAATAATGGATACCTTCAAACCATGCATGGAGATTCTTCCTGCCGCCCAGCAACAATTGTGGGGCAAACTGCAACCAGCGCGCGCGCTTGGGCTGGTTCTTTACGGAGGCACCGCAATCGCCTTGCGGCTTGGTCACAGGCAATCGGTTGATTTCGATTTTTTTACCGACAAGCCGCTTGATAAAAGCAAGCTGCTGCTTGCGTTCGACTTCATGCCTGAAGCGACTGTTCTGCAAGACGAACCCAACGCTTTTACCGTACTGGCATCTACGGGAAAACTAGTCGAGGAACACGTCAAGATCTCTTTCTTCGGCACCATCGCCTTTGGTCGCATTGCCACTCCGGAGTCATCAGAAGACGGGGTTCTTGACGTTGCGGCATTAGACGATTTGATGGCAACAAAAGTCAAAGTCATCCTCCAACGAATTGAAGCAAAAGATTACCGGGATATTGCGGCAATGATCAATGCCGGTGTGAGCCTATCGAAGGGACTTTCTAGCGCCAGAGCACTTTTTGGGAAAAATTTTCAACCTAGCGAAAGCTTGAAAGCACTTGTGTACTTTCAAGGCGGCGATCTGGATCAACTAACACCGGAGGAAAGAAATACTTTGATCTATGCAGCAAGTGCCGTACGTGACCTGCCGGAAATGGTCATCGCTTCAAGGCAACTATCTCTATCGGGATTGACCTGAACAACGTGCCATTCCTCAACCATTTACGTTGTGCCAATTAACCCTTATGCACTCAATCCAACAGGTTCGTTTATAGGACTACCCAAACGATTCTGGTATAGAAAAAGACTTTTCAAGCAAGAATTTCAAGCCCTTTACGATCAACCAGATTCAATAATTTAAAGATGGCCCATCAGGGTGTTTGACGCCTTGCTCCCATTTCTGAACGGTTGACGTGCTGGTATTGAGAGACGCTGCAAACACGGCTTGGCTAGTGTTAGAACGTAGACGCAGTCTTTTGATTTGATCTGCGCTGTAGTCTTGCACTGGCGGCAAACATAATGCATCAAATTCAAGCATGGTTTTTGTTTCCATCACACCTGCCCCATGCAAGCCCTTTGCTGTGAGGTGCATTACATCAAGTAATTTTTCATGTTTCATCATGGCGCACCTCAAACAGTTCTTGCGATTGCAGTGCTTTTTCAAGCTCGTGGAAATCATAATTCAACAAGTCGATTGCCATCAACTTCAAAGCACGTTATTCGCGGCTATCAATATTAGCTCGCTAATTTTTTACAAAACCATATAAATAAAAAGCTTTACTCTCAACTTGATAAGCAACGATTGTGCGCAATCCACCACTTTTTCCTCGACCACCGACTGCAATTCGTTTTTTGTAGAGATGAGCACCCAGATGCGCATCGATCAACCCGTGCGCTATCTCGTGCACCGCGGTGACCAGTGATTTTGATGAGATACCCTCTTTAGCCGGCCAACTAGCGAACCATTTTGTCTGAAATATTTGCATTCCTGTCGACCAAAATGCTGATCAAATCAAAGCACCAGGTGCTTTCAGTTGGATTCAATCAAATGTCATCCAACAGGCCACATAAATAATTATAAAAAACAACTGGACATCGCAGAACTGCCAACTACAGGCCCTACCAGCGCAACGAATACCGAGTACACAGGCATGCTACTTGCAGTGCCGTAGGGTGGGCACAGCTTCACCGTGCCCGCGCGAATGCGTCACAGAAGCTGGATTTGGCCGACATTTCTGGCCCGCTACAAGATTGCTGCGCGTCATTTCACACACGTCGTCAGTGCATTTGGTGCAATGCCCTTCGGTTATTGCACCCTTGTATTATGGTTTTTAAGTTGTCTTGGTTTTAAAATTGTCTTGGTTTTGAAGTTGTATTGTTTTTGAAGTTGTTCTGACAGTGTTGCGCCGG
>CAILRJ010000358.1 GCA_903836575.1 uncultured Burkholderiales bacterium | reverse complement strand
CGTGCCGAAACCGGCATTGCCCACAATGTGGTGCACGAGCCAAAGACATTTGGCTGCAAGGCCGTCTTGCAGAAGTGCTGACCGTCCCTTACGCTCAGTTGGTCTGTACCTTGCCTCATGATCTCAATGGTTTGTATAGCGTGCACACGCGCTGGGTCATTGACACCTTGTTTGCCTGCACGGCACAAACGCTGCAGGAGTTTGCTGCCAGTGGGAAATGGATGAGCCGTACAGGTGGCACACCTGCATTCAGCCTAGTGCTCCACACCTGGACGCAGAATTTGCAGCGCCATATTCATCTGCACGCAGTGATGGCCTGCGGCGTACTTGCCAAAGATGGTCATTGGGTAACACCCGCACGCAAACCGGCCCATTGGGAGCGAAGCTACAATTTGACGACACATAAAAATGTCTTCGCCCAAACTCTTGCCAAGGTTTCTATAATTTACCCTTCTCCAACTCGAAGAAGGGATTGCTGTGATGCATTCGTGGAACGATCCGGATACCCATGACTTATGGACGCTTACCGCCAGCGAGCGCGCATTGTTGCCAGGCAGGACCGATACAGGACAGCTTGGTTGCGCGGTTCAACTCAAGTTTATGGAAGTGCACGGCCGATTCCCCGAGCAGCTCGATGAGGTAGACCAAAATGCCGCCCAGTGGTTGACCCAACAACTGGGCACAACAATGAAAGCGCTATCCGGATATGATTTTGGCGGCCGCCAAGGACAACGGCATCGGCGCACGATCCGCGTTTTTCTTGGCTTCCGCCCGGCAACTCGCACTGACCTTAAACAACTCGTTCAGTGGCTATGCTCGGATGTATTACCATTCGACCCGCAAGCCCACCATGGCCGTGACAGGGCACTCGACTGGTGCCGCACACAACGTCTGGAACCACCCGCCAGGAATCACCTTGAACGGATCGTCCGATCCGCTGTGCATGGTTACGAGACCCAACAACAAGCGTCTATTTATACGAGGTTAAGTCTGCACAACAAAGCAGCCATCGACCGGTTGCTGGGCAACGAAGAACCCGACTCTGACGAAGTGCGCAGCGACGAATCAGCGGCCATTTCATTCAGTGACCTCAAAACCGATCCCGGTAAGGCCAACCTCGATAGCCTACTGACAGCCATCGCTAAGCTCAAATGCATCAGCGATATTGGTCTCGCATCAGATGTATTCCAGGATATTCCCGCCAAATTCATCGAACGATTCCGGCAGCGCTGCGCCACGGAATCTATCCGTGAATTACGACGCCATCCAGCCGTGATTCGCTACAGCATGGTGGCGATGTTCTGCTGGCGGCGTCAGCAACAATTGAACGATGCGTTGATCGATCTGCTGTTGCAGGTCGTTCACAACCTGGGGACCCGCGCTGAGAAACGAATCGACAAGCGCCAGTTCGCCGCATTCAAAAGGGTTCGCGGCAAGGCGAAGCTGCTGTTCAAGTTAGCCGAAGCTACGGTGAATCAGCCGGACGGAGTCATCAAGGATGTCGTGTACCCGGTGGTGGCACAGAAGACACTTGAGGATTTGGTTGAAGAGTTCAAGGCCATGGGCTTCGATTTCGAGCGGGAAGTACAGGAAACCATGCGCTCATCCTACGGCCATCACTACCGGCGCATGCTCATGCCGGTGCTGGATTCGCTCAATTTCGAATCGAATAACACCGTGCATCGCCCCGTCATCAAAGCCCTGGACGTGCTCAAGGCCAATCGCGATAGCGGGCATCAGTATTACGATGCCGACAAAGTTCCACTCGATGGCATCGTGCAAAAGAAGTGGCGCGACATCGTAGTGGAGCAAGACAAAGATGGTAAAGACCGGGTCAATCGCATCAACTATGAAATCTGCGTGTTACGCGCATTGCGCAAACGCCTGCGCACCAAGGAAATCTGGGTCGTCGGCGCTGATCGCTATCGCAATCCAGAACTCGATCTGCCTGCGGATTTTGCGACCAAGCATGACAGCTATTACGACCTGCTGGAGGCTCCCAAGGATGTGGAAGTATTCGTCAAGCAGATACAGGATTCAATGCGCAAATGGCTGACAATCCTGAATGCCGGCCTTCCTGATAATCCAAAGGTTCGCTTGCGTGAGCAAGGAAAGGACAAGGCCATCATCAAAAACCTCATTCACCTTACGCCGCTTGAGCCACAACCTGAACCGCCGAATACGGCTGGACTCAAACGAGAGATCGGACGACGTTGGTCGGATGTGGAATTGATCGACATACTCAAGGAGGTTGATCTGCGGCTCAACTTCACAACTGCGTTTCGCACGACCGCCAGCCGGGAAGCGCTCGACCCTGCATTGTTGCAACGCCGGCTGCTGCTTTGTTTGTTTGGAATCGGCACCAACGTTGGCCTGAAGCGCATCGCCAGTCAGCAGCCAAGCGTCAGCTTTGAGGAACTACGCTACGTGAAGCGCCGGTTCGTACAGAAAGAAGCACTGCGCGCCGCCATCACTGAAGTCGTCAACGGTACTCTCAGTATTCGCAATCCGGCCATTTGGGGCGAGGCCACCACCGCTTGCGCGTCCGACTCCAAGCAGTTTGGCGCTTACGACCAGAATCTGATGACTGAATGGCACGCGCGTTATGGGGGACGTGGCGTCATGATCTACTGGCATGTGGATACCAACTCGACGTGCATCTACTCCAAGCTTCGGCGCTGCTCCTCGTCCGAAGTGGCTGCGATGATGGAGGGCGTGCTACGCCATTGCACGGATATGGAGATCGAGCGCCAGTATGTCGATAGTCACGGCCAGAGCGACGTCGCCTTCGCCTTTAGTTATATTCTTGGATTTGATTTGCTACCGCGACTCAAGGCCATCGCCAAGCAAAAGCTATATGTGACAGCGACGGCAGATGCTGCGGAGTATTCACACCTGGAACCCATCCTGACACGGGCCATCAATTGGGATCTGATCCGACAGCAGTACAACGAAATCATCAAGTACACGACTGCGCTGCGTCTGGGAACCGCCGAGCCGGAAGCGATCCTGCGCCGCTTTACCCGCGCCGATGCGATGCACCCGACTTATCAGGCACTGGCCGAACTGGGCAAAGCGATCAAGACGATTTTTCTGTGCCGTTATTTGCACGAAGAATCGCTGCGGCGGGAAATCCATGAGGGCTTGAACGTTGTGGAAAACTGGAATAGCGCAAACAATTTCATTTTCTACGGCGAGCGCGGCGAGTTCGCCACCAACCGCGTAGAAGATCAAGAACTGGCCGTCTTGTCGCTTCATTTGTTGCAAGTCAGTCTTGTGTATGTCAATACGCTGTTCATCCAGGAAGTGCTAGCGGAACCTGCGTGGCGCGATCGGATGACGGTGGATGACTGGCGTGGCCTCACGCCACTGATCTACCACCACGTTAATCCGTATGGTCGAATCGAGTTGGACATGGCACGCCGCCTGCTGCTCGCCGCCTGACAGATCTCATCTGTCAAAGATCGTTTGATGGACAAAGTCATCGACGGCTCTACGGTGTTTCGCGCAGGTGACTACTGTCTCGCTAAGATATTCGGCTCTCTATGCAATTTTGAAGGTGACTCAAAGTGCCTAAGAATGATCCCGGAAAGCCGTTCAGCCAATCTATATGTCGTCAAATTGTAGCTTCGCTCCCAATGGGCCAATCGGCGCATAGCTGGAAACAATCCGGTTACGCAGCATATTTACTTTCGGAATCATGAATTTCTGACGGCTCAAAGCCAAGTTCATGAATAAATCACGCGCCGCACAGCAGCTTGGATATACCTTGCGACAATTGAATTATCGGATCAAGGTGTTAGAAGTTGCGACGAATTCCTGACTGGTAGTAACTGACAATGGCGTCTTCAAGTGTAGGTACCGACGAGATGCCAGTCGCCTTATTTGGGTGCTAGCAAGGCTTGCTGCGTAAATGGTCAATGAGCGTTTTTGTATCTCGGAAAACCAGTATTTCCATGTTT
>CAILRJ010000357.1 GCA_903836575.1 uncultured Burkholderiales bacterium | reverse complement strand
TCGCCATACCGAGTGTCAGTGCAATCGCAGCAATGCCTGGCAGCGTCAGCGTCGCCTGCAGTATCGACAACAGCGCCACCAGCAGCAGCAAGTTGACCGACAGTGCGAACACGCTGAACACGCCAAACAGCATGTAGTAAACCACCATGAAGATGGCAATCGCAACGAAGCCGTATTTGGTCGAATTGAAGCCCTTGGCGATATTCTCGGCACCCAGTTGCGGGCCGATCGTGCGTTCTTCGACGAAGTCCATTGGTGCGGCCAGCGAGCCGGCACGCAACAGCAGGGACAGGTCGCCCGCCGCTTCGGGAGAACCCATGCCGCTAATCTGGAAACGCGAGCCAAGTTCGTCACGGATCGTCGCCACGGTCAGGACTTCGCCCTTGCCTTTTTCGAACAGCACGATGGCCATCGATTTGCCGACCTTGCCGCGGGTGGCGTCACGCATCTTGCGACCGCCATCGCCATTGAGGTCGATGCCGACAGCCGGTTGCTGGTTCTGGTCAAAACTGGCGCTGGCGCTGGCAATGTAATCGCCCGTGATGATGGGCTCTTTGTACAACACGACCGGTACGCCTTTACCAACCTTGAACAGTTCGGAATTGAACGGGATGGCCGCCGTTTCTTCGGTGCCGCGGGTGACGGTTTCATCGACCATGCGCACTTCGAGCGTGGCCTGGCGGCCGATGATGTCCTTGGCGCGGCTGACGTCCTGCACACCGGGTAACTGCACGACGATGCGGTCCGCACCCTGGCGCTGGATGATCGGTTCAGCCACACCGAGTTCATTGACACGCCGGCCGAGGGTGGCGATGTTCTGGTTGACCGCATCATCCTGCGCGGTTTTCAGCGCCGCTTCCTTGAGCGTGATGATCAGTTTCGGATTGGCAGGGTCGGTGCCATCGGTGAGCAGGATGTCCGGCATTTGCGATGCCAGGATTTCCTTCGATGCATCACGTGTCGCAACATCGCGGTACGCCACTTCGACTGCGTTGCCGTTGCGGCTGATACCGGAGTGCCGGATATTCTTGTCACGCAGTTCGGTCCGCACGCCGCTCTGCAATCCTTGCAGGCGCTTGGCCAGGATGGCGCGGGTGTCGACCTGCAACAGGAAATGCACGCCGCCACGCAAGTCCAGCCCAAGGTACATCGGGAAGGCATGCAGGCTTTGCAGCCATTGCGGGGTATTGTGCAGCAAGTTGAACGCGACCAGATAAGTCGGGTCCGCCGGATCGGCATTGAGTTCTTTTTCCAGCAGGGCCTTGGCCTTGAACTGGGTATCAGGATCGGCGAAACGAGCCCGGATCGAGCCTTGTGTGCCAGTGACTTCGTAATACAGGCCGGTCGATGGCAAGCCACCTTTTTCCAGGATGTCCTGGACGCGGGCCAGCGCCGCGGCTTCGAGCTTGAAAGTGGCCTTGCCACTGCTGATCTGTACGGCAGGGGATTCGCCAAAAAAATTCGGTACGGTGTAGATCACGCCAAAGATCAGTGCGAGACCGATGATCAGGTATTTCCAGAGAGGATAGCGATTCATGATTAGGCGTTCGAATGCGTTCGGGGTGGGCGGCAGGCGCCGGAACAGGTCGGTACGACGGCGATGCCATCACAGGCATCGCCATGCAGGACTTACAGCGACTTGATCGTGCCTTTAGGCAGCAGTGTCGAGACCGCGCCTTTTTGTACCAGCACTTCGGTGCCGTCAGCGATCTCGATGGTCAGGTAGGCGTCGGTGACTTTGGTCACTTTGCCGAGGATACCGCCGGAGGTGACGACTTCATCGCCCTTGGCCAGCGCGTCCATCATCGATTTTTGTTCTTTCTGACGCTTCATTTGCGGACGGATCATCAGGAAATACAGCACGACGAACATCAGGATGATAGGCAGGAAACTGGTCAGGTTGCTGCTCAGGCCGAGGCCATCCAGAGGGCTTTGCGCGTAAGCGTTGGTAATGAACAAGGTGTACTCCAAGGGTTTGGTAAATTGAACGGCATTCTAGCATCGGCTTTGCCCGTGTCAGGTGCCGCGTGCACGCTGCACATGAAAATCTGCAACGAAAGCCTGAAAGGTGCCTGCATCGATCGCATCGCGCATGTCCTGCATCAACTGCAGGTAGTAATGCAGGTTATGCACGGTATTCATCCGTGCACCGAGGATTTCGCCGGTACGTTGCAGGTGATGCAGGTAAGCCCGCGAGAAATTGCGGCAGGCGTAGCAGCTGCAGGTCTCGTCGAGCGGACGGGTATCGTCCTTGTGTTTGGCATTGCGGATCTTGATGTCGCCAAACCGCGTGAACAGCCAGCCATTGCGCGCATTGCGGGTCGGCATCACGCAGTCGAACATGTCGATGCCATTGGCCACGCCGGCCACCAGATCTTCGGGGGTGCCGACACCCATCAGATAATGCGGCTTGTTAGCCGGCAGCTTCGGGCCGACATGGGCCAGCACCCGCATCATGTCTTCTTTCGGCTCGCCGACCGACAGGCCGCCGATGGCGATGCCGCCGAAATCGATGTCATTCAAACCGGCCAGCGATTCGTCACGCAGGTGCTCGAACATGCCGCCCTGCACAATCCCGAACAATGCATTCGGGTTTTCGCCTTCGACGAATTCGTTGTGCGAGCGCTTGGCCCAGCGCAGCGACATGCGCATCGAGGCTGCCGCTTCGGCATCGGTAGCCGGGCGGCCGTCAATTTCGTAGGGCGTGCATTCATCGAACTGCATGACGATGTCG
>CAILRJ010000356.1 GCA_903836575.1 uncultured Burkholderiales bacterium | reverse complement strand
TACCGGCTCGGCGGGTGCCGGGTCAGTCAGCGACACGATCACCGTGCGTTTTCAGACGGCCAGCAACGATGGCTTGTCGAACTGCGTTGGTGACACGAACAAAACGGCTGGCAAAGTCAGCTGGAGCAACACCTTCGCCGTTGATGCGAACAACCGCCTGACCTGTTCCGTGAGTGTCGATGGTGGCGTGCCGGGCGCGCCTGTCGTGTTGATCGATAACGTTGCCTCGCTGCGGGTGCTGTACGGGGTCGACTCAAAGAATGATAACAATGTTGACCGCTACGTCAGCTCTACTGATATCGGCACCACCTATCCGTACACGGACGTTCATTCCGTGCGGCTGAGCATCGTATTGAACGACCTGATCAATTCGACCGCCGCGACCACGGCGACATTGCCGGTACTCACGCACACGATCAATCTGATGAACAAGACCTATGCAGAAAGCACGCCATGAACAGGCGCTTGCGTCGTCCACAACCGGCACGCGGCGTTGCACTGATCAGTGCAATGCTGGTCCTCGTCATGCTGACCTTGCTGGCGCTATCGATGTTTCGCGGCTTCGGTCTGCAGCAAAAAATCGCCGGCAACGTACTGGAAAAATCGCGGGCTTTCGAGGCGGCACAAAGTGCCTTGCAGTACGGCGAATTCTGGCTATCAAAAAACCAGGGGCTGACCGGCGTGCCGTGTACCGCCACGATCACGATTGCCTCCGACGCCGACATGCGGGTATGCGATAACGCGCTGGCGACACCGGCCGATCCTGCCAGCTGGGGTGGCGGTTCGACCTACACACCGCCGGGCATGCAAGTGCAGGCCGGTGGTGGTGCGATCGTCAACGGTAACAGCAATGCCGACATCAACTACGCCAGCTCACCGGCACTGCATATCGCTTACCTCGGGCTGGGTCCCAACGGCACCGATGCACTGTACGCCGTCACGGGGGTCGGTTACGGTGGCAGCAATACCAGTGCGGCGGTAGTGCAGAGCGTCGTTCGCCAAACCGCAAAAGTGACTTCGCTGACCGTACTGTAGAGAAAGCAAACCATGAAAAATTTCAGAAGACATGCCGTCAGCGCGTTGTGGGTGTTGCCACTGGCGGGCTTGATGCCGTTGACGGCGTTGGCGCAGCTGGTGGTGAGCGATACGCTGACGGGGGCGGCGTCGACTTACGGATGGGCTTCGCTCGGTGGGGCTTGCCTGACCGCTGGCGATGGCAGAACCAGTACCATTCCGGCGTGCAAAAATCTGTCGTACTACAACGGCAAGACGCAGGTCGGTGGCGTGTCGGGACGCTTGCCTGATCCGATCGGGCAGGGCGCGTTGCGCCTGACTAATGGCGATACGACTTCCGGCAGCAATGGCAATAATCAGACCGGTTCCGTGGTGTCGACCGCGCCGTTCCCGACCTCGCAGGGCGTGCAAGTGACCTTCACAACGGCGACCTATGGAGGTAATGGGTATTCCAACGGTATCTCCGGGAATGCCGGAAAATCAGGTGCGGATGGGATTGCTTTTTTCCTGATGGACGGTACCAAGGATCCGTCGATCGGCTCGTATGGCGGTAGCCTCGGTTACAGCTGCTCGCAAGGCAAAAATCCTGGCGATGGCGTTGACGGAGGTTATCTCGGGGTGGCGATTGACGAGTACGGTAATTTCTCGAACAAGGGCGACTCCACGTCCGATGGAAACGGGCCCAATCCAGGCACCATCGTCGTGCGTGGTTCGGGGAGTATTACTTACGACGCTTTGAGTAAACTCAAGCCTAGTTATTACAAAAAATACGGAATAAACGATTTGTCGTCGGGGGACCAAATTACTGCGGTACAAAACACCTGTCGAACCGGTCTTCTTCAGAATTGGAGTGGTGCGCCAGTGATCGACGACAAAGGCAATATCATCAACAACAAGAGTTCGACCACTGACCCCGTACGCGACTACCAGCTCATACTCAATCCGCTCAAAGTGTCTGCACCGATCTTCAACCAGCAAGCGATCAACAATCCGTTGCGGGGCAACGCGAATATTTTTTCGTATGACCTGAGGATCACGCAGGACGGTTTGCTCAGCTTGTCGTACAACGTCAATAACGGCGTCGCGCAGCCGGTCATTACCAAGCAATCGATCACGGCCAATAACGGCTCATTGCCACCGAGCTTCCGCTTCGGCTTTACCTCCGGCACCGGTGGCGGCAGCAACGTCCATGAAATCCTGTGTTTCAAGGCGGCTCAGATCAATGCGGCTTCCAGTTCTGCCGGCACCAACATCCAGGAATCGGCGCGCGTGCAAGCCGGCTCGCAAGTCTATCTGGCCTACTACCATCCGCAAAACTCCTGGGGGCAGCTGACCGCGTCCTCGCTGGTGGCCGATGTGGCTGGCAACGTGACGATCAATCCCGTGGCTAACTGGGATGCGAGCTGTTCGCTAACGGGCGGTACTTGCGCAGCCACAGGCACGTCGCCCTCAGGACAGAGTCCGCTGGCGCGCACCATGCTCAGCTGGAACGGTACCAGCGGGATTCCTTTCCAGTACCTCAGCATGACGGCGGCGCAGAAGGTCTCCATGGGGCTGATTGACGGCTTGCTGCGCACCAGTTATCTGCGCGGTGATCGCACACTCGAACTGCCGCTCAGTGGCATCGGGACCGGCACGTATCGGCGGCGCGATAGCGTGTTGGGCGACATCGTCAATTCCAGTCCGACCTGGGTCGGTGCACCGTCGTCGCCGTATGGCCTGGCCGGAAAAGATTTGTTATCCAATGCGACTGTGGCCGAATTCGGCAGCGCGTACGCCAGCTTTTCCAGCACCAATGCGACCCGTCCGAATACGGTCTACGTTGGTGCCAATGACGGAATGCTGCACGGCCTTCGCGCCGGTGCTTACGACGCCAGCAACAACTTCACGACCAGCGTCACACCCAACGACGGCATCGATGTGCTGAGCTATGTGCCGTCGGCGGTCATCAGCAGTATTCATCCGTCGAACGCGGCACTCGATTATGCGTCGCCGCAGTATGCGCACAATGCCTATGTCGATGCGACACCGGGCACCGGTGATCTGTACTATAGCGGCGCCTGGCACACCTGGCTGGTGGGTGGACTCGGTGCCGGCGGCAATGCCGGCGGGACAATCAATGACAAAACCAGCACCGCCAATGGCGTGCTGTACGCGCTCGACATTACCGATCCGGCGCAGTTCAGGGAAAGCAATGCCGCCACGCTGGTCAAGGGTGAGTGGGATTCGTCGAGCATCACCTGCGTCAATGTGACCTGCAATACCAGTATGGGAAGCGTGTATGGCACACCAATTATCCGGCGTCTGCATGATGGCAACTGGGCAGTGATTTTTGGCAATGGTCGCAACAGTGCGACGGGTACCGCAGGGGTCTTCATCATGACTGTCAATGCCAGTACCGGGGCGCGTTCGTTCCGCTTTCTCGACACCGGTGCCGCCAGTCTCAGCAACAAGAACGGCATCGATTACGTTGCTTCAGCCGATCTCGACGGCGACCATGTGACCGATTACCTGTATGCCGGCGACTATCAGGGCAAGGTCTGGCGCTTCGACCTGACCAGCAGCAATCCGTCGAACTGGGCAGCCGGCAGCACACCGCTATTCACGACCGCTTCCGGCCAACCGATCACGACTGCCTTGACCGTCAATGCGGTGGTGCAGTCGACCGGCAATTCACGCATCGTCGTGGCCTTTGGTACTGGTGAGCAGTTGCCGCAAACGCTCAATAGTGGCGCGTCGTATGCCAGCAGTACTCAGTCGTTTTATGGTGTATGGGACTGGAACATGACGAGCTGGAATG
>CAILRJ010000355.1 GCA_903836575.1 uncultured Burkholderiales bacterium | reverse complement strand
TTGTCCACCACGCTGATGCTGGCGCTGGTGTTCGTAGTGCTGTTCGAGCCGGGTCTGACTTACCACACCAGCGCACCGGTGCCGTCGACCCGCTCGCCGGTATTGCTTGACTTGCTGGGCAGCGTCGTCGAGCAGGCGCCGCTGGCCTTGGATGACACGACGATCTATCCGGAAGGTAAAAATTTTTACCCTGCCGAACTGGCGCTGATCCGTAGCGCCACGACATCGATCGATCTGGAAGCCTTTATTTTTCATGCGACGCCGATCGGCCAAATCTTCAT
Organism: uncultured Burkholderiales bacterium; assembly: GCA_903836575.1. Lineage (GTDB taxonomy): Bacteria > Pseudomonadota > Gammaproteobacteria > Burkholderiales > Burkholderiaceae_D > Actimicrobium. Next base: position 46,170 of record CAILRJ010000355.1, on the reverse strand, counting down.
CGATGCGCTGGCCGAACGCGCACGTGCCGGTGTCACGGTACGCGTCGTTGTCGATGCCGTCGGCAGTCTGCCGACGCCTGACCATTTTTTTGACCCGCTGCGTGCCGCTGGTGCGCAAGTGGCGTGGTACCAGCCGTTTCGCTGGTACACACTGAAACGCTGGAACAACCGCACCCATCGCGAGTTGCTGGTCGTTGACGGCCAGACTGCCTTCGTTGGTGGCGCCGGCATCGGCGCCGCCTGGGACACCGGCACGGTTGACTCACCGCCGTGGCGCGATCTGATGATGCGCGTCACCGGTACGCCGGCACGCGCGTTGCAATCCGTCTTCGCACAGAGCTGGCTGGAAAGCCACGGCGAAATTCTCGTCGGTCCCGAAATGCGGCTGGGCCGAACTACCCTGCCCGCCACCATTGGCGTCGACCATGCCATCGCTCTGGTGATCGGCAGTACACCGACCGGCGGTCGCTCTACCCGCGCCCGCGTGTTGTTCCAACTACTGGTGGGCGCAGCACGACAGGAGTTACTGATCACCTCGCCCTACTTCGTACCTGACCGATCGATGCGCACCGCGCTGCTGGACGCCGTCGCCCGCGGAGTGAAAGTAACGATCATGACCAACGGCAGCCATAACAACCACACGATTGCGCGCCTGGCGAGCCGACGCTGGTACGGCGAACTGATCGCCGGCGGCGTGCAAATTCATGAATACCAGCCCGGCATGCTGCATGCGAAAATCATGCTGCTCGACGACCTGTGGTCGGTCGTCGGATCGACCAATTTCGATAACCGCTCGTTCGGACTGAACAATGAAGTCAATCTGGTCTTGCGAGATGCGACAATCGCGACCGAGCTCAAACGCACGGTCGATGACTACCTCGATAACAGCCGGCGCATCACGCTCAAGGAATGGGCCGATCGTTCGATTGGCGAGCGGGCGCTGGCAGCGCTCGGATCAATCCTGGAACGGCAGGAGTAGTACAGCATGAACAATACAGCAGGCGCGACACAGCTGAGGCAACACCCCCTCGCCATGCGAGGGAAAAAATAAACCAGGGAAATAACATGCAAGCCATCGACCAACTGGACGAACACGACGACGAAAACACACCGTCACGGCAAGAGGCCGCCAAGCGCAGCACGCTGGTCAGCGTCGTCGTCAACATCGGCCTGACCATCGGCCAGGTCAGTACCGGCATCCTGGCGGGATCGGCAGGACTGATCGCCGACGGCATTCACTCGCTGTCGGATCTGGTGGCTGACTTCGTCGTTTTGTTTGCCAATCACCATAGCCAGAAAGCGCCGGATGAGGATCACCACTATGGCCACCAGCGCTACGAAAATGCAGCATCGCTCACGCTCGGCCTGCTGCTGCTAGCCGTTGGCGTCGGCATGTTGTGGAGCGCCTTTCACAAGATCGAACAGCCGGGCGCAATCCAGCAAGTCAAGTCGGTGGCGATCTGGGTTGCCCTCGCAGCGCTACTGGCCAAGGAACTGCTGTTTCGCTACATGCTCAACGTGGCCAAGAGAGTGCGTTCCAGCATGCTGGTCGCCAATGCCTGGCACGCGCGCTCGGATGCTGCAGCGTCGCTGGTGGTGGCCGTCGGCATCGCCGGCAGCCTGATGGGCTATCCGATCCTCGATCCACTGGCAGCGATGATCGTCGGATTCATGGTCACGAAAATGGGTTGGGGTTTTGCCTGGGATGCGTTGCATGACTTGATGGATCGCGCAGTCGACGATGAGACGGTGCAGGCAATTCGTGTCACGCTGACAGAAACTCCCGGCGTACTCGGCTGGCATGACCTGAAAACCCGCAAGGCCGGCGACATGATCTTAGTCGATGTCCACCTTGAAATTGATGCCGACATCACCGTCGAGCAAGGTCATGACATCGCCCTCGATGCGCGTCGCCGTGTCATGGAGCGACACGCTGTATTGAACCTGATGACCCATGTTGATCCGTTCCGGGTCAAGCCACCCTCACCACAAGGAGTCGTATGAATCACCTGATCGATTTGCGTAGCGATACCGTGACCCGTCCCGGTCCTGCCATGCGTGCAGCCATGGCCGCGGCCGAGGTCGGTGATGATGTGTACGGCGACGATCCGACCGTCAACCGCTTGCAGCACGTGACCGCAGAACTGTTCGGCTATGAAGCTGCGCTCTTTGCACCGTCCGGCACGCAAAGCAACCTGATTGGCCTGATGGCACATTGCGGTCGTGGTGACGAATATCTGGTTGGTCAGGAAGCGCATACCTACAAGTACGAAGCCGGTGGTGCAGCCGTGCTTGGAAGTATTCAGCCGCAACCGCTGCCACAGCAAGCCGATGGCTCATTGGCGCTGACTGATATTGCCGGAGCCATCAAACCCGACGACGTCCACTTTGCCCGCACGCGCATGCTAGCGCTCGAAAATACGATTGGCGGTCGCGTTTTGCCGCGTGACTATCTTGACGCCGCCACCACGCTGGCGCATCAGCGCGGCCTGATTACCCATTTGGATGGCGCGCGGATTTTCAATGCGGCAGTCAAGCAAGGCATCAGCCTGCAAGCGGCGACGGCGGGTTTTGATTCGGTCTCGGTGTGCTTGTCAAAAGGATTGGGCGCGCCTATCGGCTCGGTACTGTGCGGCAGTCGCGATATGATCCAACGCGCGCTGCGCTGGCGCAAAATGCTCGGTGGCGGCTTGCGCCAGGCAGGTATTCTTGCCGCTGCCGGCTTGTATGCGCTGGAGCATCACATCGACCGGCTGGCTGAAGATCATGACCATGCAACGCTGCTGGCCGCGGGCCTGGCCGGGATCGACGAACTCACTGTCAGCACCCCGCAAACTAACATCCTGTATGCCGACATGGATGCGGCCCATTGCGCGCCGCTCGAAAAATATCTGCTGGAAAATGGTATTACCGCGCGCATCACCCCGCACATGCGTCTGGTCACACACCTTGATGTTTCTCACGACGATGTGACCCGCACCATCGCAGCCTTCAAGGCTTATTTTCAGGTGGCGGTCCGCTGAACCGCAGACGAATCCGCGACGGTTACTCCTGCAGTCGAACTCTACTTGCTAGAAGTAACATGAGCAGTCAATCAATTTGACCAACAAACACCGAAGGCCACACAGGACGTAATGCCTGTGTGGCCTTCAATCCATCGCAACCGGATTATTTACAAACGCTCATCCGCCACCACTGGCGTGTTTGAGACGGGCTTGATAATTTTTACCTTGGCTTTTAGCTTGAGTGCGTCGATGTAGGCAAGCATTTCCTGCTGGGCCAGCGTGTTGGCGATTTGCTTTTCTTCAGCAAGACGGCGTGGTCCATCAATTTTTTCGGCCTGAGCGACTTTACTGATCCGATACACCGCGTAACCCTGGCCAGCCAGATCCGTACCCACAATGACCGGCAACTTGCTGATATCAGCTTTCATGACGCTGTCGAATCCGGCGCCATTGAGTGCGTCGTTTTTCGCCCGCGACACCACTTTGACACTACCAAATCCCGCTGCATCATCGGCGAGCTTGAGCGCAGCGAGCTTCGCTTCACCGGCTTTTTTAGCCAGTACTGCGGACTCTTCTGCAATCACTTTCTCACGTACGATCGCTTCAACCTCTGCCAACGGCCGCTTGCCAACGGGCTTGTACTCGACGACACGACCAGCTAATAGTGTGCTCGGCGCGACTTCAACGGCCTCGGTGTTGTGCTTGTTTTTCAATGTATCGTCGGCAAACAGTGCATTGAGGAATTTCTGGTTATTAAACAGTGCAGTCGGTGGCGCCGACGGATTGAGCGTGCGGCTGATATTGGAAACCGTTTCCACTTTCAGTTTGAGTTTATCGGCAACCGGTTTGAGGCTGTCTGACTGTTCATAGACGGTATTGCTGAACACTTCTGCAGCTTCCGAATATTGCTTGGCTGCTTTTTGCTTCTTGATGTCTGCGATGATCTCCGGCTTGACCTGCTCTAGCGTCCGGAACGAAGCGGGCTTGATCGCCGTAACTTCAATGATATGAAATCCAAAATCGGACTCAACAACGTCGCTGATCTCATTTAACTTGAGCTTGAACACAGCATCTTCGAACGGAGGTGTCATCGCGCCTTTGCCAAAGAAATCCAGATCACCACCATTGGGTGCACTGCCCTGATCTTCAGAGCTGGCCTTGGCGATTTTGGCAAAATCTGCGGGGTGTTTGCGCACTTGGTCGAGTAATTTCTCAACCTTAGCTTTGGCCGCAGCTTTGTCCGCTACCGACGCCTCTTTTTTCAGATTGACCAAAATATGACTGGCACGGCGTTGTTCATCAATACCAAACCGTCGTTTGTTTTGTTCGTAAAAGTCTGCCGCTTCCTGATCCGTTACTGCAATCTGGGCCGCCAATGCGTCGCTACTCAAGACTACATACTCGACTTTGGCTTGCTCCGGCACTTCAAATTGACGAGCGTTATTGTCGTAATAGGCCTTCAGCATCTCAGGCGTAACTTTCACCTGACTAGCATAATCGGCCGGCTTGAAAAACAGTTCCTGAACGGAACGTTCCTGATCGTTGATCTCTGACAAACGGCGCGTCACTGACTTTGGTGCAAAGGCCGTCGACTGGATCGCTGAATTCAATTGCTGAACAGCCATATCCTGGCGTAAGCGCTGCTCATACATGGCCGGTGTCATGCCTTGCATGGCAAGTAACGAGCGATAGCGTTCACCATCAAATTTACCGTCGGGACCAACGAGACCATCAATGCTGGTGATGCTCTGCTGCAGAGCCTTGTCAGCCACGCTCAAGTGCTGCCGGGCAGCTTCGATGGACAAGGCACGCTGAGCGATCAGGCTATCCAGAACGCCTCGACGAGCCTCTGGCGTATCGAACATCTTCTGATCGAACTGTGCACCGAACATCTGTTTGAAGCGCGCCATTTGCTCACGCAACGCTGCATCGTACTCGGGCTGTGTGATAGGTTGGCCGCCCACTTTGGCGACCACATTTTCGGCATCCCCGAAGCTTTTATAGCTTCCCAAACCCACCAGAGCGAACGACGGGACGATGATTAAAAGCAGCAAAAACTGCATCAGGCGTTTATGAGTACGGACGAATTCAAACATGATCAACCATTCAGAGACAAGTTGCGAACAATTCTATCGCAGTGATGCATATGAAAAAAGGCGAACTCGCGTTCGCCTTTTCGGATGTTTCGGCGGAGTGGACGTGACTCCAATGAAATCACTACTTCGTCGTTATTGTTCTGGCGGAGTGGACGGGACTCGCCTACATACTGCAGGCCGCGGAATCGCTTGCAAGCGATTCCCTTCGAGTCCCGACGTGATTCCAATGGAATCACTACTTCGTCGTTATTGTTCTGGCGGAGTGGACGGGACTCGAACCCGCGACCCCCGGCGTGACAGGCCGGTATTCTAACCAGCTGAACTACCACTCCTGATTACTACTCATTTATTCACAATCAAATTGCTTCCAATTTAACCGTATACAACATGCTTCGCATTGTGTTGCAGACGACGTCTGGTGGGTGCTGAGGGGCTCGAACCCCCGACCTACGCCTTGTAAGGGCGCCGCTCTACCAACTGAGCTAAGCACCCTCAATGCGGCTTTGGGCTGCCAGTCGACTGCAGATTTCTACATTTCCGATGTTTGTCACCACACCGAAGTCGACGATCTTAACTCATACGAAGCTGCTTTGCCATGCTTAAATGCACAAGCAGCAGGACAATCGCCATGTAAAAACTGTAATTATGGGAATTCACGCCAGCCCCGGGATAAATCCACCGGAAACAATCCAAAGAGGATATAAAAATGGCGCTCCACAGAGCGCCATTTCCTAATCAACACATGCCAATCAATGCTTCACGATCAGCGGATCGACCGGCTCCTTCTTTTGCGCCGCCAGTGCACTCAACGCGACTTCTTCATCGGTCAGCGGTACAGGCGATCGTTCAAGTGCGATCTCGAGCGCCTTGTCAATCCAGCGCACTGGTACGATCTCGAGCTTGTTCTTGACGTTGTCCGGGATCTCGGCCAAGTCCTTCACATTTTGCTCGGGAATCATCACCGTCTTGATACCGCCTCGATGCGCTGCCAGCAGTTTTTCCTTCAACCCACCGATCGGCAGCACTTCTCCGCGCAACGTAATTTCGCCTGTCATCGCAACATCGGCACGCACTGGTATGCCGGTGAAGGATGACACCATGGCAATCGTCATCGCCACACCAGCCGATGGTCCATCTTTCGGCGTTGCACCTTCCGGTACATGGATGTGAATGTCGTTCTTTTCGAACGCATCGAGTTTGATGCCAAGATTACGGGCACGACTACGTACCACCGTGCGTGCTGCCTCGATCGATTCCTTCATTACATCGCCGAGTGTACCGGTACGGATGATCTGTCCCTTGCCAGGCATCGTCACGGCTTCGATGGTCAGCAGATCCCCGCCCACTTCCGTCCAGGCCAGACCGACGACTTGTCCGATCTGATTTTCTTTTTCAGCGACACCGAAATCGTAGCGACGCACTCCAAGGAACTTGTCAATATTTTTGCCGGTAACCGCCACTTTCTTATCCTGCTTTTTAAGCAGCAGCATTTTGACGACTTTACGGCAGATCTTCGATATTTCCCGCTCAAGGGACCGGACACCCGCTTCACGTGTGTAATAGCGAATGATGTCGCGAATCGCCGATTCGGCCACACTGATTTCGCCTTCCAGCAGACCGTTATTCTTGATTTGCTTAGGCAGCAAATAGCGTTGCGCGATGCTGGTTTTTTCATCTTCGGTGTAACCCGACAACCGGATCACTTCCATCCGGTCAAGCAGCGCAGGCGGAATATTGTACGAATTGGAAGTCGCGACAAACATTACATCGGACAGGTCAAAATCAACCTCAACGTAGTGGTCCGAAAACATATGATTCTGTTCCGGATCCAGCACTTCAAGCAGTGCCGACGACGGATCACCACGGAAATCCATACCTAGCTTGTCGATTTCGTCAAGCAGGAACAGTGGGTTGCGCACACCGGTTTTCGCCAGGCTCTGCAGAATCTTGCCAGGCATCGAGCCGATGTAAGTACGACGATGACCGCGAATTTCGGCCTCATCACGCACACCACCTAGCGCCATCCGAACAAACTTGCGGTTCGTCGCACGGGCAATTGACTGACCAAGCGAGGTCTTTCCCACACCAGGAGGACCGACGAAACACAAAATCGGGGCTTTCAGTTTATCGACACGCTGTTGAACGGCAAGATATTCCAGAATGCGTTCCTTGACCTTGTCGAGACCAAAATGGTCGTCTTCAAGTACTTTCTCAGCATTCGACAAATCGTTGTTAACCTTGGACTTTTTTCTCCATGGCAGCCCGACTAGCGTATCGATATAGTTGCGAACGACGGTCGCCTCAGCCGACATCGGCGACATGAGCTTGAGCTTCTTGAGTTCGCTGTTGGCCTTGGCAAGTGCTTCTTTTGGCATCTTGGCGGCAACAATTTTTTTCTCAAGCTCCTCCAGGTCTGCGCCCTCTTCGCCTTCGCCAAGTTCTTTCTGGATCGCCTTGACTTGCTCGTTAAGGTAGTACTCACGCTGGGACTTTTCCATTTGGCGCTTGACGCGGCCACGGATGCGCTTTTCTACCTGCAGAATATCTAGCTCACCTTCAAGCTGACCCAATAAATGTTCATGGCGCTTTGCGACATTAACAATTTCGAGAATGACCTGTTTTTGCTCAAGTTTCAGCGGCAAGTGCGCGGCAATCGTATCGGCAAGGCGACCAGCATCGTCGATGCCGGCAAGTGAGGTCAGAATTTCAGGTGGGATTTTCTTGTTCAGCTTCACGTATTGATCGAACTGCTGAACGATCGCACGGCGCATCGCCTCGACTTCGGCCTCATCACCGGCCTCGGACTCAACCGGCGTCAGATCGGCGATGAAATGCGTATCGAGTTCACTGATATGGTGAATACGGGCGCGCTGGGTACCTTCGACCAGTACCTTGACGGTGCCGTCAGGGAGCTTCAGCATTTGAAGAATGTTGGCAATGCAACCGATTTCATAAATGTCATCGGCCGATGGTTCATCCTTGGCTGCAGCTTTTTGTGCTGCCAGCATGATGCTCTTCCCTTGCTCCATTGCAGCCTCGAGGGCCTTGATGGACTTGGGACGACCAACGAATAACGGTATGACCATATGCGGGAAAACTACAACATCGCGCAAAGGCAATAGCGGTAACTGGGTATGTTCAGTAAAAGTGGAAGTCGTCATGGCGAGCCTTATCAAAAACATGTAATTGATGTTGGCGCGAGAGCGGAAAACACAAGGCCGTTCACGAACAAATATCAGTGGACGAAAAAATCCCGGTAAAAACCCGGCCACCAACTGGGCGGAACCGGCATCTCAACGGATTGTCACTGGTCCGTATTTTTTAATGCTACTGCGTTCGCCCGAAAAAACCGATGGCTACACGGTATTTTCAGGCTGTAAAACCGAACATATTACTTGGAACCGGCTACTTTCGGCTGATCATGATAAATCATCAATGGCTTGGCACCCTGGGTGATAGTATTTTCATCAATGACTACTTTTGAGACATTTTGTTGATTCGGCAATTCAAACATCACGTCCAGTAAGGCATGCTCGAGAATCGACCGCAAGCCTCGTGCACCGGTCTTGCGCTGCAAAGCCTTACGGGCAATTGCCTGCAATCCGGCAGGACGGACTTCGAGTTCCGCGCCTTCCATTTGCAACAACCGCGCGTACTGCTTGATCAGCGCATTTTTTGGCTCCAGCAGAATCTGGATCATGGCGTCTTCTGTCAATTCGCTTAGCGTCGCAACCACGGGCAAGCGTCCGACCAGCTCAGGAATGAGGCCGAACTTGATCAGATCTTCCGGTTCCGCTTCTAACAATACCTCGCTTGCTGACCGCTCTGTCTGGCTTTTTACGCTAGCTGAGAAACCGATCCCGCTTTTTTCAGAACGATTGCTGATGATCTTGGCCAAGCCGTCGAACGCGCCACCACAAATAAACATGATGTTGGTCGTATCAATCTGGACAAAATCCTGGTTCGGATGCTTACGACCGCCTTGTGGCGGTACCGATGCCATCGTGCCTTCAATGAGCTTCAGCAATGCTTGCTGAACACCTTCACCTGATACATCCCGGGTAATCGAGGGGTTGTCGGACTTACGTGAAATTTTGTCGATTTCATCGATGTAGACAATGCCCTTCTGCGCTTTTTCTACATCGTAGTTACAGGCTTGCAATAATTTCTGGATGATGTTTTCAACGTCTTCACCGACATAGCCGGCTTCGGTAAGCGTCGTGGCATCCGCAATCACGAACGGTACATTGAGCATCCGTGCAAGCGTTTGTGCCAGCAACGTTTTGCCGGAACCAGTCGGGCCGACCAGCAAGATATTACTCTTGGCCAATTCAACATCGTCTTTCTTGCCAAGGTGACGCAAACGCTTGTAGTGGTTGTAAACGGCCACGGACAGGATGCGCTTGGCACCTTCCTGCCCGATCACGTACTGACCCAGCAGTTCACAAATTTCTTGCGGCGTTGGCAACTCTGATTTAGGACCGGCTACGGATTCCACCGTAGAAGCCTCGTCCCGAATGATGTCATTGCAGAGATCGATACACTCGTCGCAAATGAATACAGAGGGTCCGGCGATCAGTTTTTTAACCTCATGCTGGCTCTTGCCACAAAATGAGCAGTACAGCAATTTCTCGCTGGTAGTAGATTTTTTATCGGACATGGAGAAGTTGAAGGTGGTGGGGTTTGTTTGATATTACCTGCGAAATCATTTTCCGTCACGGCGACGCATCAGAATGTCGCGGGAGGGCGTCGGCATCGTCGTCTGAAAACAAAACGCCCAGACGGTTAACTGTCCGGGCGTTCTGTGTGACCAAAGCCGTATTAGTCGCAGGTTACTCGCGGGTGGTCAGAACTTTATCGATCATGCCGTACTTTTCTGCTTCATCAGCAGACATGAAGTTATCGCGTTCGGTATCCCGACGAATTTCCTCGATAGTGCGCCCGGTCTTGTCGGCAAGAATACCGTTCAGGCGTTCGCGCAAGTAAAGGATTTCCTTTGCCTGAATCTCAATGTCAGTTGCTTGACCTTGCGCACCACCGGATGGCTGATGAATCATGATGCGCGAGTTTGGCAACGAGAACCGCTTGCCCTTGGCACCAGCAGCCAACAGGAAAGCGCCCATCGATGCCGCCAATCCCGTGCACAACGTCGAGACATTCGGCTTGATAAACTGCATCGTGTCGAAGATTGCCATGCCGGCCGAGACCGACCCGCCGGGTGAATTGATATATAGCGAAATATCCTTGTCCGGATTTTCGCTCTCCAGGAAGAGCAGCTGCGCGACGATCAGGTTGGCCACACCGTCATTGACCGGGCCCACGAGAAAAATGACGCGTTCTTTCAGCAAGCGCGAATAAATATCGTACGACCGTTCCCCGCGTCCGCTCTGCTCGATCACCATCGGGATCATGCCGAGCATCTGTGGTTCCATCGCAAAATTTCTTGTCATCATGAATAGTTGCTTTCCTTTGGAGAGCACACGGCGATTTACGCCTGTGCGTTGTTACTCATCAATTCATCAAAGGCGACAGATTTTTCCGTCACTTTTGATTTTCCCAAGACGTAGTTGACGACGTTTTCTTCCAATACAAGGGCTTCGACTTCAGCGAGACGGTTACGGTCGCTAAAATAATATTGCATCACTTGCTGAGGGTCTTCGTAGCTCTTGGCAAAGTCTTCAACCTGCGCCTTGACCTGGTCTGCCGTCGCTTGGAGGCTGTTTGTCTTTACTACTTCAGCCAGAATCAAACCAAGGCGTACGCGGCGTTCGGCCTGAGCAGTAAACAACTCTGGCGGAAACGGCATGCTCTTCACATCCATTCCACGTTGCTGCATGTCCTGACGCGTCATCTCGACGAGGCGCTCGACGTCTTGTTCGACCAGCGCATTTGGCACGTCGAGTTCAGCTGACTTGATCAGCGCATCCATCACGCTATCTTTAGTTTTAGCTTTGGTGCGACCACCAACTTCACGCTCAAGGTTGACCTTGATATCAGCACGCATCTTGGCAATGTCACCGTCTTCAACGCCCAACGTGATGGCAAACTCGGCATCGACTTCAGGCATGTGTGCCCACTCGAGTTTTTTCAGCGTAATCGTGAATTCAGCGGTTTTTCCAGCGACATCCTTGCCGTGGTAATCCGCTGGAAAGGCCAGTGGGAATGACTTCGATTCGCCAACTTTCAGTCCGGTGATCGCTGCTTCAAATTCGGGCAGCATCCGGCCTTCACCAAGAACGAAGGCGTAGTCATCAGCCTTGCCGCCCGGGAATTCAACACCGTCGATCGATCCGGTGAAGTCGACCGTTACGCGGTTGTCTTTTTGTGCTGTCTGATCCGGACCGCCGTCGCCGTGCGCATCCTGCTCGCCCTTGACGTGGAAGTGAGCTCGCTGCTTGCGCAGGATCTCGATGGTCTTGTCAATTTCTGCATCGGTCACTTCAGTGACGGTTTTTTCGACTTCAGTAGTTGTGAGGTCACCGACTTTGACTTCAGGATAGATTTCAAAAGTCGCTTCGAAAACAATCGTGCCTTCTACGGCATCTTCACCGGCAGCTTTCGGCTCGATACGTGGGTATCCGGCAACCCGTAGTTTGTTTTCGTTGGCAGCATCGTTAAAAGCGCGACCAACTTTGTCATTCAGGACTTCAGTTTCAACCTGATAACCAAACTGGGCAGCAACCATTTTCATTGGCACTTTGCCTGGGCGAAAGCCAGGTGCCTTGGCGGATTTAGCGCGTACTTTCAGGCGCTTTTCGACTTCGGCCTGGACATCTGCCAAAGGGACCGTGATCGTGATGCGGCGCTCAAGTTTTTCGAGGGTTTCGACAGCAGTTGCCATGTGAATCGTCCAAATTATAAAAAGAATTCTGTGGTGCGAGGAGGGGGACTCGAACCCCCACACCATTACTGGCGTCAGGACCTAAACCTGGTGCGTCTACCAATTTCGCCATCCTCGCGGGAATGTCCACCTGCCAAAAGCAAAAAGCGACCCTGAGGTAAATATGGTCGCCTTCAACTGCCTTTGCCAGAGGCCGGTCTACATCAGTCGGTGATTTTACTGGATTTTATTCCAGCACGCCGTGATTTTTGGCGCGACGCTCATTGCAGCACCGCGCCAGCCAGAAGTAATCACGTCGGGGAGGGTTTTTTGACCCTGAACCACGCCGCATACAACGCCGGCAAGAACAACAGCGTTAGCGCGGTAGCGACGATCAAACCGCCCATGATGGCCACCGCCATCGGCCCCCAGAATACCGAGCGTGACAGCGGGATCATGGCCAGTACCGCTGCGGCGGCAGTCAGAATGATTGGCCGGCAGCGTCGCACGGCCGATTCGACAATTGCATTCCATGGGGCCGCACCGGCGGCGATATCCTGCTCGATCTGGTCAATCAGGATCACCGAGTTGCGGATGATCATCCCGAAAAGCGCAATCACGCCGAGTTGCGCGACGAAGCCGAACGGCCGCTGCAGCAGTAACAAGGCCATCGCCGCGCCGGCCACACCGAGAGGTCCGGTCAAAAATACCAACAGCGAGCGTGAAAAACTGTGCAGCTGCAACATCAGCAACGTGAAGATAATAAAGATTACCAGTGGCACATTGGCAGCAATGGACTCCTGTGCCTTGCCGCTATCGGCAGCCGCACCGGCCAGATCGATTTTGTAGCCCGCCGGCAGACCAGCGCGCAACGTCGCGAGCTGAGGATTGATCTGATTCGATACCGTTGGCCCCTGAATGCCATCGGCCACATCAGATTGCACGGTCACAGCCCATTCACGTCCTTCGCGCCAGATCACTCCGGGTTCCCAGACAAACCGGGCACGTGCGAGCTGTGACAGTGGCACCGACTTGCCGCTGGCCGTCGGGATATTGGCCTGATCCAGTGCAGAAATCGTCGACCGCTCATCGACGGGTTGCCGGATGACGATATCGATCAAGCGATTGCCATCACGATATTGGCCGACCGTCGATCCGCTCAACAGCGTGTTGGCTGCACGCATGACTGTCTGCGAGGTCACGCCAACCGCGCGCATTTTTTCCTGATCCAGATCGATCCGCAAAACCTTGACCGACTCGTTCCAGTTATCGTTGACACCGATCGCATTCGGGTTCGCACGCATGATCTCCTTGACCTGATCCGCAATCGCCCTGACCTTTGTTACTTCCGTGCCGGTGACACGAAACTGCACCGGATAGGGCACTGGCGGTCCGTTTGGCAACAGCTTGACGCGACCGCGCACCTCAGGGAAATCCGCTTTGAAGATTGCAACAATCTTCAAGCGCAAAGCTTCACGTGCTTTCAGATCTTTGGCCAGGACGACGATTTGCGACACGTTGGTCTGCGGAAAAATCTGGTCCAGCGGCAGATAAAAGCGCGGGCTGCCAGTACCGACATAACTGGTGACGCTTTCGACGCCGTCCTGCTTTTGAATGAAGGCTTCGAATTTTTTTGCCTGCGCTTCCGTTGCCCTGAAAGCCGAACCTTCCGGCAGCCAGAGTTCCACCATCAGCTCGGTGCGACTGGAGTCAGGGAAAAATTGTTGCTCGATGAACTTGAAGCCAAACACGCCCAATCCAAACGCGGCCAGTGTTAACAGGATCGTCGTCTTGCGCCATTCGACACACCAGTTGACCGTCTTGCGGAACCGGTTATACATCGGTGTATTGAACAATTCATGGTGGGCATCGGCGCCGGCAACTGGCTTGACCCTGAGCAGGACATATCCAATATAAGGGGTAAAGATAACGGCCACCAGCCATGAAATCAGCAGTGCCAGCGAATTGACCGAAAACATCGAAAACGTATATTCGCCGGCCGTCGACTTGGCCAGGCCGATGGGCAGGAATCCAGCCGCCGTGATCAGCGTACCGGTCAGCATTGGCATCGCCGTTGAAGTGTAGGCAAAAGTGGCTGCATCGAACCGCGAAAATCCTTCCTCCATTTTGCGCACCATCATTTCAACGGCGATGATGGCATCGTCAACCAATAAGCCCAGGGCAATGATCAGCGCACCCAGCGAAATCTTGTGCAGGTCGATATCAAGAATGCGCATGAACAGGAACGTGATCGCTAAAACCAGCGGTATCGTCAGACCGACCACCAGACCGGGACGGATGTCGAGCCGAAAAGGTTTAGTGTGCAATCCCAGCGCCAGGAAACTGACTGCCAGCACGATCAGCACCGCCTCAACCAGCGTGTGCAGGAATTCGCTGACCGAGGCAATGACGGCCTTCGGCTGATCGGCCACCCGCGATAACTCAACGCCCACCGGCAACTTGGCTTTAACCGCCGCGAGCGTCGTGTCAAGACTCTTTCCGAGTTCGATGATGTTGCCGCCCTTTTCCATCGAAATGCCGAGACCGATCACATCCTTGCCATTGAAGCGCATCTTGTCTTGCGGCGGATCGCGGTACTCGCGCCGGATCATGGCGAAGTCTCCGAGCTTGAAACTGGTGCCATTGGCGCGCAGATCAAGTTCCTGCAGGTCCTTGACCGTCATCAGCGCGCCAGTGACGCGCACCTGCAGGTTATCGGTCGGCGTCACCAGAATACCGGTTCCCTCGACCGAGTTTTGCGCCGCCAGTTGTGCGACCACGCTATCAATCGTGATACCTAACTGGGCGAATTTTTTTTGTGAAAACTCGATCGTGATGCGTTCGTCCTGAACACCGAACAACTCCACCTTGGCGACCGAGTTCACCCGCAACAACTGCTGGCGCACAAAGTCGGCATAGTCCTTTACTTCGGCATACGTAAAGCCGTCGCCGGAAAGAGCGACGATCGAACCGTAGGTATCGCCGAACTCGTCGTTGAAGAACGGGCCGTTGACACCCGCCGGCAAGGTGGCGCGAATATCGCCGATTTTCTTGCGTACCTGATACCACGAAGCGGCCGTTTCTTTGGGCGGCGTCGATTCGCGCAGTTGCAGGATGATGGTGGTTTCTCCGGGCTTCGAGTAGCTACGGATCTTGTCAATGTAAGGTGTTTCCTGCAGTTTTTTTTCGAGCTTGTCAGCGACTTGCTCGGCCATCTGTAAAGCGGTCGCACCGGGCCAGGTCGCCCGCACGACCATGGCACGAAACGTGAATGGCGGATCTTCGTCCTGGCCCAACCGGGCATAGCTGAGCATGCCGCCGATCAGCAGCACTGCCATCAGATAACGTGTTAGCGGAATGTGTTCGAGTGCCCAGCGCGAGAGGTTGAATCCGCCTTTCATTTGGTCGCCCCGGCCTGCAGCAAGGCCGCATCGCGCACGGCAAGGTCGTCATTGAGGATGGTGACTTTCTGGCCGGATTTGAGCAAGTTGACTCCGGCGGTGACGATGACCTGACCGGCAGAAACACCGCCAGACAACAACATGTCGTTGCCGGCAGGACCGACGACTTGCACCGGCACCAGGCTGACGATGCCCTTGTCAATGACCCAGACGGCCGTGTTCGGTTGGTTGCGCACCAACGCGTTGAGCGGGACACGGATCATTCCTTGCGGGATTTTGCTGACAAAGGTGACATAGGCCGTCATGCCTAAACGCACCTCGACGGCCTCAACCGGCAACGCAATGCGGGCGGTAAAAGTACGCGAGACCGGATCGGCAATGGGTGATAATTCACGTAATTTCCCCTGAATCACCGTATCCGGATTGGCCCAGACGTGGATCCGGATGTCGTCCACCCGGCGCAATAATTCCACCTGATCCTCGGGAATACCAATGACCACATCTTTGTCGCGGGTCTCCGCGATCCGCAACACCGGCGTACCCGCCGCGACAACCTGACCAGCTTCCGCATCGATACCCGTGACGACACCGTCGGCATTGGCGATCAGCGTAGCGTAACCGGTCTGATTAATTTGATTGCGCGCCGCAGCAGTCGCCTGATCGAAACTGGCCTGCGCCGCCTGGAAAGCAGTTTGCTTGGCATCCAGCACGGCCTGGCTAACAAAATTACGCGCCCGCAAATCTTCATAGCGCTGCTGCTCGGCACGGGCCAGGTCACGATTGCTTTGTGCGGCCTTCAACACGGCCGCCGACTGCAATTGCGCCAGTTGTAAATCCTGCGGATCGAGCTGCATGAGTATCTGCCCGCGCTTGACCAGACTACCTACCTCGACCTTGCGCGCGACGATTTTGCCGCCGACACGAAAGCCGAGACGGGATTCGATACGCGGGCGAACATCACCGGAAAACTCGGCCTTCGCATCCGCATCGGCGGCGACCAGCTTCATGGCGCGAACAGGCCGGATATCTTCGGTTTTTTCGATCGGTTTGGAACAGCCGGCGAGCAGTACCAGCGCCAGTACGACCGCAGCCATGGGAGCGACGGAAAAACGGGAGGAATTGAGGCAGGAGGTCAAGGTGCTTTCCTTTATGATGCGGGCTCAAAAAGAAACACTGGGAACGGGAGTTTTCACCAGTACTTCTTGTACCGCTCGGAGCTTAAAACAATTACTGACCAATCGGTTAGTAATTATTACAAAACTCCGACTGATTTTTTCAAACTCCTTTCTGGCTTGGAGAAAACCTGCATGGCCGTCGATCATTACGAAAACTTTCCGGTTGCCTCCATCCTGCTTCCGGCCCGGCTGCGCCCGCCGGTCGAAGCCATTTATGCGTTCGCCCGCAGCGCCGATGACATCGCCGACGAGGGCGATGCCGCTCCGCACGAACGCATTGCCGCACTCGATACCTATGAAGCGCAACTCGACCTGATTGCCGCAGGCGGGACACCGGCCGAACCACTATTTCGCAAGCTCCACGACGTCGTGCACGACTGGCAATTGCCACTGACGCCAATGCGCAACTTGCTGTCGGCGTTCCGGCAGGATGTCGTGACGACGCGTTATACCGATTTCACGACGCTGCTGGATTACTGCCGCCGCTCGGCCAATCCGGTCGGTGCGCTGATGCTGCATTTGTATGGCGCGGCCGACGCACGTAACCTGGCGCAATCGGATGCAATTTGCAGCGCGCTACAGTTGATTAACTTCTGGCAGGACGTCGCCATCGACTGGCAGAAGTCGCGTATCTATTTGCCGCTGGAAGACCTGTCCCGTTTCGGTGTCAGCGAAACCCAGCTGACTGAACAGCGTGTCGATGACGCCTGGCGCCAGTTGATGGCCTTCGAAATCGATCGCGCGCGCGCTTTGCTGCTGGCCGGCGCGCCGCTGGCGTTGCGCTTGCCGGGCCGGATCGGCTGGGAATTACGACTGGTGGTGCAAGGCGGATTGCATATCCTCGCCACGATCGAAGCGGTCGATTACGATGTCTTTCGCCAGCGTCCCACGCTGCGCAAAACCGACTACCTGCGCCTTCTATGGCGTGCACTGCGCATGTAAATACTGCTGGTATCGACATAAGGTTTGTCGGTATCGGCGTGGTCGGCTAGCATAGCGGCTTCGATTCCTGCCCGGCGCATCCATGTCTCCAGACGAGTACTGTCAACAAAAAGCCGCGCAAAGCGGCTCCAGTTTTTATTACAGCTTTTTATTCCTGCCAGCCGAGCGCCGACGGGCGATTACGGCGCTGTATGCGTTTTGCCGTGAAGTCGACGACACCGTCGATGAATGTACCGATGTCGGCATCGCCCGCACCAAGCTGCACTGGTGGCGCAGCGAAATCGGCGCGATGCTGGCCGGTACGCCAACCCATCCGGTCACGCTGGCATTGCAACCCCACATGGCAACCTACCAGCTTGATGGCCAGCATTTACTCGCCATCATCGATGGCATGGAAATGGATCTGGATCAAACCCGCTACCTCGATTACATCGGGTTGCAAAAATACTGCTGGCATGTCGCCGGCGTGGTCGGGATCCTGTCAGCCAGCATTTTTGGCTATACCGACAAGCAGACACTGCTCTACGCCGAAAAACTCGGGCTGGCATTCCAGCTCACCAACATCATCCGCGACGTCGGCGAAGATGCCCGTATCGGCCGGATCTACCTGCCGGTCAACGAACTGCAGCAATTCGGCGTGACGGCAGCAGACCTGCTCAATGCCCGTCACAACGAGCAGTTCGAAAACCTGATGCGCTTCCAGGTCCGCCGGGCTCAAAGTGCCTACGATGAAGCATTGGCACTGCTGCCGGCCGCCGACCGGCGCAGCCAGCGACCGGGCCTGATGATGTCGGCGATTTATCGCGCCCTGCTGTCGGAAATCGAACACGATGGATTCCATGTACTGAAGCAGCGCATTTCGCTCACGCCAATCCGCAAGCTGTGGCTGGCGTGGCGTACCTATATCCGCGGATGACCGCTCGATGACGATACACACTGCCGTCATCGGTGCTGGGTGGGCTGGCTGTGCCGCCGCCGTCGAACTGGCTGCAGCCGGTCGTCGCGTTACGTTATTCGAGGCGGCCCGCACGCCGGGCGGCCGTGCACGGCAAGTCACCCTCCAGGGCCTGTCACTCGACAATGGTCAGCACATCCTGTTAGGAGCCTACCGTGAGTCGCTGCGCCTGATGCGTCAGGTTGGCATCGACCCCGATACCGCGTTGTTGCGCCTGCCCTTGCAAATGCGCTACCCGCCAGGAACCGGCATGGACTTCGTTGCCGCTGCCTTACCGGCACCGTTACACCTGGCAGTTGCCTTGTGGCGAGCCCGCGGACTCACCCGCACCGACAAACTGGCGCTGATGCGATTTTCGTCGGCGGCGCGCTGGATGGACTGGCAACTCAACATGGATTGCAGCGTCACGGAACTGCTGGAACGCTTCGACCAGACTGTCACGCTGATCCAGCTGATGTGGCGGCCACTGTGTATCGCCGCGCTCAACACACCACCGGAACGTGCCTCGGCGCAAGTATTCCTCACTGTGCTGAAAGACAGTTTGGGCGCGCGTCGATCCGACTCGGACATGCTGCTACCTCGCTGCGACCTGAGCAGCCTGTTTCCGAATCAGGCTGCGCACTTCATTGAACAGCACCTGGGCAAGATGCAGACCGGCACCCGCATCACCGCCATCGCCCGACGTGACCAGGGATGGCAACTAACGAGTGCGGGTGCTATCCATCATGCCGACGAGGTCGTCCTGGCTACCGACATCGGCAATGCCGCCACCTTACTGGCGCCGCTGACCGACGTGACTACGCTGCAGGCATTGACCTATGAGCCCATCACGACGTGCTATCTGCAATACCCTCCTGACCGGCGGCTCCCCGAACCGTTTCATGCGCTCATCGATGATCCTCAACAGCAGCGCTGGGGTCAGTTCGTATTCGATCGTGGCCAGCTTGATACGCGACATGATGGTCTGTTTGCGGTCGTCGTCAGTGCCTCGAACGAAGCCATCGCCGAGGGCAAGGCGGCACTGGCAAGTGCCGTCGGCCAGCAATTGGCGCAGGCATTTTCCCGTCCGGAGCTGACCATGCCGATATGGAGTCAGGTCATTTCCGAAAAACGCGCCACGTTCAGCTGCACGCCGGGTTTGCTGCGTCCGGATAGTCACACCCCCTTGTCAGGCTTGAAACTGGCCGGCGACTACACCGCCAATGCCTATCCCGCCACGATTGAGTCCGCCGTACGCAGCGGAGTTGCTGCAGCGCAGGCGTTGCTGACCCGCGACTAATAAACACCGGCCGGCACGCACGGCTTCATCGGGATAGCACTATCTGAGCCGCCCCGTCCCCCTCTCCCATCCTTTCGAGTTCATTTGTTGATTGTCAAGGAATGCGGCCAACCGCCGCATACACTTTTCAAACGTTTTGGCCTTGCACCAAGTAGTCCGTCATGCAACGCGGACAGGAGCCGAAACCCGTTTCAACAAAAAAATACACAGGGAAGCTCAACTATGCACCACCACTCCGATGTCGGCCGGACCCGATCCGCGCGCGTGATCGCCACGCTGTTCATGCACTTCGCGCTACTGACCGCCTTGCCATTACAAGCACAAATATCCTCACCGGCAAGCGCAACACCGTCCCTGACTCAGGAAGAAATCCCCAGCACAGCGCAACAGGCAACTGTCAGCGACAGTCCCGCCCCTTTGGTACGGGACGCGGAACAAGATGCAAACAGCCTGATCAACCTCGACAATATCGACGGCCTGAGAGCCCGCTCGGTGGGCATCGGCGATGCAATACCGACCATCAGTGACCGGCCGTTGATCTCGCTAATGGCGGCGCTGCTGTTCATTATCGTGTTGATCATGGCGCTCTACGGAGTGCGGCACTTCCTCTTTACGATTAGCAGATTGTTTGGCAAACAACGCCATCCTTACATCGATATCGACCAGGCGAACTGGCCATCGATCACCGTGTTCATTGCTGCGCACAATGAAGAAAAAGTCATTGCAGGCTGTATCGAAGCACTCCTCGACACCAACTACCCGGCTGACCGGCTAAAAATCGTACCGGTCAACGACCGCTCGCTCGATCGTACCCGCGACATTATCGACAGTTACGTTGCCCGCTATCCCGGACGTATCACGCCATTCCATCGGCTAACCGGCAAGGCCGGCAAAGCCGCTGCACTGAAGGACGCGCTGGCCTATGTCGAGGGCGATATCGTGATCATCTTCGATGCCGATTACGTACCCGGTCGTGGCTTGCTCAAGCAACTGGTCGCGCCTTTTTTCGATCCCGAAGTCGGTGCAGTAATGGGTCGGGTAGTACCGATGAACGCCGGCACCAACCTGCTCACCCGCATGCTTGATCTTGAACGTTCCGGCGGCTATCAGGTCGATCAGCAAGCCCGCATGAACCTGCGCCTGTTGCCGCAATATGGTGGCACCGTTGGCGGCGTGCGCTGCTCGGCTGTGCACGCGGCTGGCGGCTGGCATGACGACATCCTCGCCGAAGATACCGACATCACTTACCGCCTGATGCTCAATGGCTGGAAAACCGTCTATACCAATCGCTCCGAATGTTACGAAGAAGTCCCCGAAGACTGGGCTGTCCGCATCAAGCAAGTCAAACGCTGGTCCAAGGGACATAACCAGGTCATGGTGCGGTACTGGTATAGCTTCCTGACCAGTCCCTTCCTCAGTCTGCGCGAGCGCATTGACGGCATGCTGCTGCTGCTGGTGTTTATCGTCCCGCTGCTTCTGCTGACCGGCTGGTTCATCGTTCTGGCCTTGTACTTCGCCAATGCCGGTTCGCTGCTGAACCGGCTCATACCCGCTTTTGCCTTGATGGCATTCAGCACGCTGGGTAATTTCGCGGCTTTTTTCGAGATCGCTATTGCAGTACTGCTCGATGGCAATCGCAAGCGACTGCGTCTGCTGCCATTTAACCTGCTGTGTTTTTTCATCAGTCTGTTTGCAATATCCCATGCCTCCTGGAGTCTGCTGGTCGACTGGCTCTTTAAACGCGAAATGGTGTGGGACAAGACCATTCGCTATCGCCAACCGCCGGTACCCTGATCATGAATTCAACCCTTGCGCTGTATCTGTTCTGCCTTCTATGTCTTGTCATGCTATCGCTGCCGTTCGTCCCGGCAGTCAACGAATGGCGTGCACCGGAGGACTGTTCGCCTTTACCGATTTCACGCCAGTATGCTAACGAAGTCGATTATTTCACGCGCCAATTCCGCAACGATGCCCTCACTGATATCGCTAGCGACCGTGCTCAAAGCAAGTTCGACTATGTGTATAAGCCGCCGGTGCAGATGAACTGGACGGAGGGTACCCGACCGCTGATCGGACTAGATGCAATCCTCTCTGCCGCACCGGTCCGCTGCAACCGACCGCTCTACCTGCACGCGGACCTCGACTGTGGCGGCAACAGCAGTCTGACCAGCGTCCTGTCACACGGCATGCTACGACTTGGCAGCAACGGAGAAATCCTTGAATGGGGCCACGCCGATGGACCGATCAGTCTCGATACCGGCTGTGTCACCTTGCGGCGTCTGTCCTCCAACATCAGCATCGAACTGGCAGGCCGCTGCTGTTTCGAAAGACTCAGTGCACCCACGATTCAACTAGGGAAAAAAGCCACAACAACACCGCAAAAACTGGATCTCTATTTACCGGCTAGCCTCAATGAATTGCCAGGGGCAGTCCGTCGTACCGCGGCACTGACGCTGGTCAAGGGCGACTGTCGGCTAACTGACGGCTGCAGCTACACAGGATCACTAATCGTCACGGGAACCTTGACGATCGGCCACCACACGATCGTCGACGGCCATGTCAAAGCACGCAACGCGATACAAGTCGGCCGCTCGGCACGAATCACCGGTTCGCTGATCTGCGAAGACCGCATCGAGCTACACGACCATGCCTGCGTGGCGGGACCACTCATCTCTGAAACCGAAATTGTGCTCGGTAGCGGCACGGTAATAGGCCGCGCCGATGCACCGACCACGATCAGTACCGACAATCTTATCGCCATCTCCGGTGCAGTCGCGCACGGAACCATCTGGGCAAGAAAAGTCGGGGTTGTATGGGAGCCTTGATGCGCCGATGGCGGAATGCTGCACTCACGCTGCTTTTGCTGGCGTTTCCAGTTGCATTAACCGCAGCGCCGGTACTGGATTTGAGGGCATTTGCGGACGATTCCGGAGCCATCATGATCCTCGAAACCGGCAATGTCATCGATCCGTACTTCACATTACAAGCATTACTGCTGGCTCAGGAAAATGGCCTCGACATTTCTGCCTACGCGTCGAAATGGATCGACTGGCTAACTATCCGCCAACGTCTTGACGGCAGCTTTGCCCGCTTCTGCCGCACAGGACCGATCTGGCTTGATTGCCGGGAGGCCGATGCAGATGACGCATTGCTCGCGATCTGGCTCAAATTCCTCGACACGATGCCCGGGCAACTCGACATCCAACCGGGCTGGCGCAAGAGCCACAACGCCGCCAGCAAGGCGCTGGAAACCCTGCTCGACAAGAAACGTGGCGTCTATCTGGTGTCGCCAACCTTCCAGCATGGGCTATTCATGGACAACCTCGAAGTATGGTCCTACCAGACGGCACGGGTCGGACAGACAGCAAACCAGAGTGCACGAAAATTCTCCCAAGCGATTCACAACACTTTCTGGGATGCGCAATCCCGACGTTTTCTGGTATCGACCCAACCCGAACAGAAAACCGTCACTCCCGCATTTTATCCGGATCATGTCGCCCAGATTTTTCCGTTGCTAGTCAATTTCCCGCTGCTACCCAACGACTCCGGCAACTATTACCGCACATGGATGAAACAGCATCGCGCGCTCTGGCTCAAGCAAGTCAGCAATGACTACGCATGGGGATTGATCGCCTACATCGCCATGAAACAGAACGACAAGACATCGGCGCAATGCTGGCTACGGGAAGCCTTGCCGTATCAGCGAACCGGTCACTGGACCGTGACGGATGAAGTCGTTGCGCAGATTCTTCAAAGCAAAGGACTCAAGTCTGCCGCTGCGAATACTGCTTGTAACTAGCGATAGACCCTGGAATTAAACAGACAACTCAAACTTTATGTGCCTATTTTCAATGGACAGAGAGTCAACATGATTTTTGTCAAATAGAGCCAAAAACTCCGGTGCTATAAAAGTAAAGGACCAAAAAATTTGCCCCGCTTCTCGCAAGTCACTCTCCGGAATAACCTTTGCAACATTGCCACATACGTTACGGCGTAACGCAGGCGGCGCATCAAGTCCGGGTATTCGGGTATCGGCTTTCCATGACAACCAAAACAAAAGCATTACTTTTACTCATGCAAAAAAAGACTTTTCTTACCTGCCTGGGGACCCGGCCGGAAATCATCAAAATGGCTCCCGTCTACAAGGCACTCAAGGCGCGCGGACAGCATGTACAGATAATCCATACCGGTCAGCATGAGGCCGTTGCTCACGAACTGTATCGTTTCTTCGATATGCCTCCGGACATTGTCATCAACCTGCAGCGCAAGTCGCCGGCGCTGGCCCACCTGACATCCGCACTGACCGATGGCGTCGCGGAAGCGATTCGCGCACTACAACCCGATGTCATTATGGTCCAGGGCGACACCAGTTCCGCGTTCGTCGGTGCGCTGGCTGGCTATTACGACGATATTCCGGTTGCCCATATTGAAGCAGGACTGCGCACTCATCAACGCGACCCCTTTCCTGAAGAAAAAAATCGCGAGCTGATCGGTCGGCTCGCTCATTGGCATTTCCCGCCAACCGAACAGGCCCGTGAAAATCTGCGCGTAGAAAATATCGCTGCCGATAATATTTTCATGGTCGGCAATACCGTAATCGACGCCGCATTATGGACCCGCAACTATCTGCAAAATGCTTCCCGCGACAACAATCCGGCAATCCCGGAAAACGCCCGTCAGTTTTTGCACCAGCATCGCGGCGACCGCATGATCCTGATCACCGCACACCGTCGCGAAAACTGGGGCGCACCAATACGCCAGATCGCGCAAGCGGCCGGCGCCATCGTTGCGCAGCACGATGGCGTCGTTGTAGTCTGGCCAGTCCATCCAAACCCAGCCGTACGCAGCGATGTCGAACGCGAAATCTCTGCACTCCCATCCTGCGTCAGAGAACGCATCTGCCTGACCGATCCGCTCGATTATCCAGCGCTAATCGATTTGCTGGTGCGTTGTCACTTCACGCTGACCGACTCCGGCGGCATTCAGGAAGAGGCCTCGGCTTTTGCAAAACCAGTACTGATCGCTCGCACGAGCACCGAGCGGCAGGAACTTGTCAACGCCGGCGGTGCCTTGCTGGTGGGTACCGATGTAGACGACATATGCCGGCATGCGCGGCCTCTGCTTGAGGACAGTACTGCATACCGACGCATGCAGGTCGATCAAAGCCCCTTTGGTGATGGCTACGCGGCACAACGGATAGCGGCGATCCTTGCGCCTGCAAAGTCTGATGGAGCCGAAATTGCCTGCTAACTATCCTTTCAGTTGTGTTGCGCTCGCCTGGATCGCAATGACTGCAATAACAGGACATGCAGAAACGAGCAGGACCGCCCCGCCGGATATGCTCCTGAATCCCGCGCTGCGGTCATTCGAAGTCACGACCGGAACCCAGCAACTGACGGGACCCTATTCATCGTGGCACCACCTGACTGCCCACGGCGTGCTGGAACAGGACAACCATGTATTGCAAGTGGAGCTATCAAGTAAAAACGAATATCACACCAGCGGCACGTTCCTCGGTGTGACCGATACCGTGACCCTCGATGACAGCAGGTTTGCAAGCATCTCGGTCGGCGTTGGGGATGGCGCTTTTTATTTGCCGCGCTACCGCCTTGATGGCTTCTTTTACAAAAAGTGGTTGCCTGAGAAAAACTTCATCAGCTCGCTCGGAGTTGGCTACTACGATGCCCCTGACGGCCATGTCGACCTCAGCATCAGCCTCGGTGGCGCCTGGTACTTTGAGTTTCCGCTCGTTCTTGAAGGCGGCGTCCGATTCAACCGCAGTAATCCCGGTGGTGTGATGACGCACCAGCAATTTGTCGCCGCTAGCTACAACCCTGATCCACGCAATACCTTGTCGGCCAGAGTGGCTTGGGGTAGCGAAGGATATTTGCCACTGGCCCTAGATACCAGCCTGGTGAACTTCAACAGCCAGGAAGCCAGCCTCGCGTGGCGCTACCGGATCAACCAGAACTGGGGTACCAGCATCAGCATTAACCACTACCGCAATCCGACGTATGAACGTAGCGGCGTTGATATTGGCTTGTCACGACATTTCGATTGAGCACCATGCAAACCCAAAAAGAAAATCTCTCCGCCTACAGACAACTGCGTAACGCTGCCGTCGAGTCAGCCGCACAAGCCATACGGATCGCAAGGCAGCACCATGCGGCGGCAGGCCAGCATCGGGCAATGCGCAAGCTGACTGCTGAACCGTTCGTCATTGTGCAAGCGCTCTTGTTACCCGTTTTATTTTTTTGCTTGCTGCTAATTGGTGAGCCATTTATCCTCAATTTCTGGCAAGACTGCATCCAATTCTGGCTGACACGCCTGGACATCCCCTTGCAGGCTCAGCATCAAACAGCCTTAGCAAACACCTTACAGTTTGAATGGATAGGTGCAGCCAATGCGTCGTACATGCCCAGTTTCACTACCAAACTGATCTC
Source organism: uncultured Burkholderiales bacterium (assembly GCA_903836575.1). Taxonomy (GTDB): domain Bacteria; phylum Pseudomonadota; class Gammaproteobacteria; order Burkholderiales; family Burkholderiaceae_D; genus Actimicrobium. The sequence goes on along the minus strand of CAILRJ010000355.1, from coordinate 20,054 downwards.
GGCACTGGCCACGTTTGTTGTGTTTGCTCTGACCTCAAACATGAGCAAAGACAGGATCCCGTTGCAATACTTGTTGCGTATCCTCTGCGTCGTACAAGCACTCGCTTTGTTATTTTTCTGGTATGCGCCATCGCAATTTCCTTACTCGATCCCGGATCACATGCGCGCCCTAATCAGCATGGGCAGCATGCTGATGCTGGCGATTCCAGTAATGCTAGCGATTGGCTATTACCTGCTGGAACTAAGCCTGACCGTCAAAATCGTGCACACAATTTTCATCCTCGGCTATTTCACTCTGATGATCCCGCACAAGGTTGTCTTGCACACACTGATTCTCTACAAGATGTCACTGCTTTATATGCCCGTACTTTACCTATGCCTTGGTGCTGTCTTCGACATGCTGCTATTCGTTGCGCTGTACTCCTGGACGGTCAGCCTGATTCCCGCGAGGATCACGCGATAGTGCAAGACCGCTCTGCGCAACGTCAAGGCAAGGCGCTATGACATATTTATTGCGATAACCCACGCGTCTTGAGAACCCGCAAATTAAGTTGAAGCTCGGATGTTTATAGTCGGGACAGTGGTGAATATCGTCACCAAGCGGCAATCTCGCGTCAACCAGACCATGCAACTTTCCCAACGAATTACGTCATCACCGAGCAGTGCCGAGTGATAACGCGGAGCTTGACAGCGTTTCCTCAGTCAACGACCTCATTCTTTAATATAAGGAATTGCGCTTGAAAATCATCAAAAACAGCTGGATATTACTAGCGATCGCAGTGGTAGCCAGCTGCACACTGGCCTATGCCATCTGGCCGGCATTCGATCAAAAACGCACATTGGCTTTACTTGTGGCCGACGGGACAGATACCGATAGCGAACAGATCTGGCACCAGGCGGCACTGGAAGAAGGCATCAAGCTCGAAGTCGTCAGTGCCAGCCAATTCCTGCGTGCCAGACCATCCGATCAGAAAGCCTATGCGGGAATCATCGTGCCCGACAAACTCCATCGGCGCGCCTCCACGTACCTGACCGACACGCTCAGAGATTATGTCCGGCAAGGCGGCAAACTCATGCTGGTCTTCGATGCGCTGACCTATGACCTCAACGGTGCGTATGCCCCCGAGAGTGCACGACTGTCCGACGTCGCAGGCGTTGAATATGCGATGTATGAAAAATTCGGCAAAGCCGTCGTGCGTGCCAGCCCGGTCATCGGTACGAAAGAATCCGTCTCGCGTATCGGCATCCCTCCTGGGCGAACCGATGTGGAGAAAGCGGTCTCGTTCAATAGCCAGACCTTTGATCAATGGATGACGACTTATCGCTATAGCGAACTGAAATATCCATTGTTCCAGACCGGCGCTGTTGCAGCCGATACCGAGGTGATGATGCTGACGCCTGAGACACAAGTGGTCGCAGCCAGACATCGGCTAGGCAAGGGTGAAACCTTGTTTATCAACCTGCCATTGGGTTTGCTCAAGAACCGTACGGATGGCTTGCTGATGCATTCATTCCTGCGTTATTTTTCAGACGAATTTGTCGGCCTTCCTCGTTTGTTATCTGCACCGGACGGCATCGGCGGGCTAATTCTGAATATCCATGTCGATAACGGCTCAGCCATCAAGAGTCTCGCCACGCTACAAAAAATGGGGATTTTTGATCAGGGCCCGTACTCGATACATTTCACGGCGGGCCCCGACGTCAATCAGTTTGGCGACGGTTTAGGCATGGATGTTGTTCACAACACCACAACGCAGCAATGGATACGTTATTTACAAGCACGCGGCAACGCCATCGGCGATCACGGTGGCTGGATCCATAACTATTTCGGCTCGCGCGTCAACGATACCAACAGCAACGAATATGAAAAATATCTGGTCTATAACAACGACGCGATGCGCAAGGTCACCGGTCGACCGATTACCGAATACTCGGCACCAAACGGTAACCATCCGCGCTGGGTCATCGATTGGATTGGCAGACATGGAATCGAAACCTACTACACCACATCCAATCTGGGCATGGGCCCGACACGTATGTTCCAGAACAATGCCCTGATCGACAAACGCACCTGGTCCATTCCGATAACGCCATTCGGCCGTATTGCGTCGTTCGAAGAAGCAATGTTCGCCAAACAACCAGCCGGGCCGATGACGGACTGGCTCGTTGCGCTCACTAAATTTGTCGCTACCAACCAAACTATTCGCCAAATTTACTGCCACCCGATCGGTGTGCCCTATTACGCTGACTCAATGCGCGCCCTGCTCGATACCGCCAAATCACTGCAGGAACAACACTTATTCAATTGGCGTACGATGACCGACGTGGCGCGTTTCATGAGTCGGCGGGAAGAAGTGCAGTGGAAACTGAGCGATCAGGCTGGCAAACTGGAACTCAAAGCGCACCACGATACCTCGCTGGCGCAAATGACTTGGCGCATCCCGGTTGCACTCTGCCAAAAACCGAAGATTACCCATGGCAAAGGAATCGTCAGCAGGCAAGCTGACCATCACTGGCAAGTCGCCGCCGGCGAAGTTCGTGAACTCACTGTGACCTGCACTGCGGAAAGCGAACATTAATAACCTGAGACCCGACGATCACGACAACGCGGGCAAGAGAAGGTGACTTCGAGGGTTGTCATGCCCGATCAAAAAAATTACAGCGCTGCGTCGCGGATTTTCTCGAGTGCCTCATCAATGCGCTCGACCGCGATGATGGTCAAGCCTTCGACCTTCCCTTTAGGCGCATTCGCCTTGGGTATCATCGCAATTGAAAAGCCCAGTTTGGCCGCTTCCCGCAGACGCTCCTGTCCGCGCGGCGCGGGACGAATTTCGCCAGCCAATCCGACCTCGCCGAACACAACCAGACCGCGCGGTAACGGCTTGTTGCGCAGCGAGGACTGAATTGCCAGCATCACTGCCAGATCTGCCGCCGGCTCGGTGATCTTGACGCCCCCAACTGCGTTAATGAAGACATCCTGATCAAATGCCGCGACACCGGCATGCCGATGTAACACTGCAAGCAGCATCGCCAGCCTGTTCTGGTCGAGGCCGACCGACAAGCGCCGCGCATTTGGCGCATGCGACGTATCGACCAAGGCCTGAATCTCGACCAGCAAGGGCCGGGTTCCTTCCTGCGTCACCATGACACAGGAACCTGGCACCTGGTTATCGTGCTGCGACAAAAACAGCGCCGACGGATTGGAAACCCCTTTTAAACCCTTCTCGGTCATCGCAAACACGCCAAGCTCGTTGACTGCGCCAAAGCGATTCTTGACCGCACGCACCAACCGGAAACTCGAATGGGTATCGCCTTCGAAATACAGCACCGTATCAACGATATGCTCAAGCACACGCGGCCCGGCCAACGCGCCTTCTTTGGTTACATGGCCGACCATGATGATGGTCACGCCGGTCTGCTTGGCGGTGCGCGTGAGTTGCGCAGCACACTCGCGCACCTGAGCCACCGAACCGGGTGCCGAACTGAGCGCGTCCGAATACACGGTCTGAATCGAATCGATCACGGCCACGTCAGGTTTGTGTTCGGCGAGCGTGTACAAAATTTTTTCGAGCTGAATTTCTGCTTGTAATTGCAAATCCTTGGCATCCACCGCCAATCGCTTGGCGCGCAGTGCAATCTGTGCGCCCGATTCTTCGCCGCTGACGTAGAGCACTTTCTTGCTACGCGACAGGTTGGCGAGCGCCTGCAATAACAGCGTCGATTTGCCAATACCAGGATCCCCTCCGATCAGCACCACCCCACCCGGCACCAGCCCCCCGCCTAGCACCCGGTCAAATTCTTCGATGCCGGTGCCAAAGCGTGGCACCTCGACCGCCTCGATATCGGCTAACGAGAGTACCGGCGCGGTTTGCGCCAGACTGACTGGTGCCGCCTGTTGCGACAACCGGTTGATTCCGGCGCTTTCAATCTGGGTTTCAACGAGCGTATTCCATTGCCCGCAGGACGGACATTGACCCGTCCACTTGTTGCTGATACCACCGCATTCGCTGCAGGTGAAATTGGTTTTTACTTTTGCCATGGGACCTGTATTAAAAAATCTATCGTTCAGTGACACGCACGCGCGGGGCGATGGCACACATCAATTCATAACCGATGGTACCGGCGGCCTCCGCCACTTCGTCGATCGGCAAACCGTCACCCCACAGCGTGACGCAACTGCCATGATGCGCCGTGGGGATCGCCGTCAGATCGACGGTCATCATATCCATCGAGATATTCCCTACCAGCCGAGTACGAACTCCGTCAACCAGCACCGGGGTACCGCCCGGTGCATGACGCGGATAGCCATCGGCATATCCGCAGGCGACCACGCCGATCGTCATCGGTACGTCCGCGATAAAACGGCTACCGTAGCCAACAGCATCGCCGGGATGGATTTGCTGGATACCAATCAATTCGCTCTGCAACGTCATCGCCGAACGCAAGCCGAAGGCACCTGCCGGCGACGTCTTGTGCGCGCCGGGACTACCGCCGTAGAGCATGATGCCGGGACGGACCTGATGACTACGCATATCGGCATGCAGCAGTGTGGCGGCGGAATTCGAAATATTCCATGGAGCCTCAAGCCCTGCGCTACCGAACTCGAATCGGCGCACTTGTTCAGCCAGTGGCAGACCTGGATTGTCAGCCGCATCGGCGTTGGCGAAGTGGGTCATCAACGCAATAGTTCCCACTTGGGGGTTGCCACGCAGACGCTGATAAGCCGCGGCAAAATCCTGTGGCATGAAGCCGAGCCGATTCATGCCGCTATTCATTTTCAGGTGGACATTGACTGGCGCGTCGAAACGGGTTTTCTCAAGCCAGCCTATTTGCTGCGGACAATGAATGGTCACTTCAAATTTGTGCTGCGCGGCAAGCCTGAAATCGCTCTGGTCAAAACAGCCTTCAAGCAGAAGAATCGGCTTCTGCCAGCCAAGCTCACGCAAGGCAACCGCCGCTTCGGGCTCGATCAGCGCCAGACCGTCGGCGGCACCGAACGCTCGCATGCCACGCTCCAGGCCATGACCATAAGCATTCGCCTTGACTACTGCCCAGGTAGTCGCCGCAGGCATACGTCGTCGTGCTACGGACAAATTATGCTGCAATGCAGGAATATCAATAATGACGACAAGTGGTCTAGGCATAGTTCCGATAAAGAGTAGTAAAAAAGGCCGAATAAAAGAGGGTTTTCTAGCGCTTGAATAAACACGGTTCATTTTACCGGAGCGCCCCTCTCCAACACCGCCGCAAATTCAGAGTTGCCAGATATTTTCATGGTATAAAGCAAGCCGACATCACCACCATAGCAACCCCAGCATGCGTATGAATCGCGGTTTTTACACCATCATGGCAGCGCAGTTTTTTTCCTCGCTGGCCGACAACGCGTTACTGATAGCCGCGATCGCGCTTCTTGCGGAGATGCATTCACCGCAATGGATGACACCATTGTTGAAGTTGTTTTTTGCACTCTCCTACATCTTGCTGGCGGCCTTTGTCGGAGCGTTTGCCGATGCCATGCCCAAGGGACGGGTAATGTTCATCACCAACCTTGTCAAGGTCTTTGGCTGCAGCCTGATGTTTTTACACGTGCATCCACTCATCTCGTACGCAGTAGTTGGCATCGGTGCAGCGGCGTATTCACCAGCCAAGTACGGCATCATGACCGAACTGCTGCCGGCGGAACGACTGGTGGCCGCCAACGGCTGGATCGAAGGACTAACGATCGCCTCCATCATTTTCGGCACGGTACTCGGCGGATCGCTGGTCAATCCCACGATCGCCGCCACACTGCTGCAGTTCGACATGCCACTCATCGATACCGGTGTTGATACGCCGATGGAAGCCGCGCTGTCGGTCATTGCACTGTCGTATCTTCTAGCCGCCGCATTTAACCTTAAAATTCCTGACACTGGTGCACGTTACGCGCATCAACAGCGCAATCCGCTGCGCCTGATTGTTGATTTTTCACACTGCTACAAGACGCTCTGGAAAGACAAGCTGGGCCAGATTTCGCTCGGGGTAACTACCTTGTTCTGGGGTGCCGGCGCGACGCTGCAATTCATCGTCCTGAAATGGGCTGAAAAATCACTGCATATTCCGCTCGACCGCGCAGCAATCCTGCAAGGAGTGGTCGCTGTTGGCGTGGCGATCGGCGCCGTCGCTGCGGCGCGCTTCGTGCCGCTGAAAAAATCTCTGTCGGTGATGCCGCTGGGCGTCGCGATGGGACTGGTGGTGATCTCGATGACGATGGTGACGACTGTCTGGGTTGCCTATCCGTTGCTGATCCTGATCGGTGCGATGTCGGGATATTTCGTGGTACCGATGAATGCCCTGCTCCAACATCGCGGTCATGTCCTGATGAGTGCCGGTCACTCGATTGCTGTCCAGAACTTTAATGAAAACCTGTCGGTACTGGGCATGCTGGTGCTCTATGCGATCATGATAAAAATGAACCTGAACGTGAACATTGTCATCTTTATGTTTGGCTTTTTCGTCTCTTCCATGATGCTGGTTGTCATGCGCAAGCACAAACGCAACCAACAGGAATTTGACTCACTGGCGCTGATCGGCGAACACAAGCATTAAACAGTTAGGGCCGGCTGTGACTGGCGATGAAGGCACGCTGCGCGCGCTGGCCGGCACGTTCGCGCCAGTCGTCCGGCACGACAAAGCCACGCCTGGTTTCCTGCGCGATGCCATCGACAAAACGCAACAGCGAGACCAATACCGGCATCGAAGTCTGCGCGAAGTGCGTTTGAAGTGCGGCAGTCATCGCGGCCTTGCCTACGGTCTGGTCGCTCTCGATCTGCAGCGGTGCCAGCCACGACAATCTCGGCAACAACACATAACATTCGGCGTCCAACCGGCCGGCATCAGCCTGCGCGCACCAGAAGCCGCGGCAGTGGTCTGATCGCACGCCGAGCGCCTGCGAAGCCTGATCGTTACCGTGATAAAACAGCCATCCCTTGATCAATGCGCAAGCCCGTTCAATCGGTGCCGGCAAATGCATTTGGGCATCCGGATGCTGGCCGAGTGCAAGCTGACGCTCGAGGATCTTGCGCATTTTAGTTCCTAGCGTATCGGCCAGGTTGGGTCCGACAAAATAGTCGCCATCGGCACTGCCTTCGAGCAGGTATAACTTGGTCGCGAATTCCCAGTGTTGAAACTGTCCGGCATTCTGCAACAAGTAATCGAATTCACCGATCGTCTGATTTTTTCCAGAATGTACTTGCACGCCGTGCGCTACCAGCATGCCTTGCCGTAAAAAATAAAATGCCAGCAGTTTTTCGGCATATCGCCCAAGCCGCTCATACGGACGCAGCATCAGAAACGCATGCAAATTTTCCGGTGCGCCATCGAGCACTGTCAACCACACAGCGAGATCGGAAGCCGGCGTCAGCGAGGCAATCTTGCCATCCCATTGCGTAGCGGCAGGATCGAGTAGATCGGGCGCATCCAGCAGCCAGGCCAGAGCACGCACGTGGGGGTCGCGCAAGCCTGCCCAGCGCGCATGAAAAACTGCCTGAAATGGGTCAGATTGCAAGTTTTCCTTCGCTGGCATAGGCCTGCGCAGCCAGACACAGGTCGCGCCACGACTTGGCCTTGTCCAGCGGTTTGCGCAGCAGGTAGGCCGGATGATAAGTGACTACGACAGGGATGCTGCCATAACGGTGCGTATGTTCCCGCAAGGCCGCGACAGCGATTTTCGGATCGCCGCCGAGCAGCGACAAAGCAGCAACTTTCCCAAGCGCAACGATAACAGCGGGCTTGAGCAAAGTGATCTGGCGTTCCAGGTAGGGGCGGCAGGCCGCGCTTTCAACGGCGGTTGGCGGCCGGTCCTTGCCGTCGGCATCTACCGGACGACATTTGACTGCATTAGACAGGTAGCTGTTTTCGCCGCGGCGCAAGTCAAGCGCCAGCAACATGCTGTCGAGCAGTTTGCCCGCCGGACCGACGAACGGCTCGCCCTTCTGATCCTCGACGGAACCCGGACCCTCGCCGACAAACAACCAGCCAGCTTTTTGGTCACCTGTACCGAGCACCGCCTGCTTGCGGTTTTTGCAAAGCGGGCAGCGGGTACAGTTGGTGACGGCAATGTCGAGTTCTTGCCACGACATGCTGGCGATGGCGGCAACACCGTCATCACTGGCTAAGGCAAGGACCGGCGGAGCGGACGCGGCGGCAATGCCCGCACGGACTGGCACTGGCACTGGCACTGACACATCGTCCCATGCCGAAGCAATTTTTTCCTGTTTGTCAATAACCGGTGCCGCAACCATCACGACAGATGGCAGCGGCTCCACTGGCGCCGCTGCAGTGATCCGGGATGGCACATCCGATAGCCCCTCAACGGGTGATTTCTGCACATGCCCATATCGTTGTACCCAGACAGGACCAATACCCAGTTCATGCAAGAATCTGGCACGCCGCACCATGCCCGCGTCTGCTGACGTCATGGCGTCAACCGCATCACGATCGCATCCTCGCGACCACCGATACCGGCCGGATAGTAATTTTTACGACATCCGATTCGCATGAAACCATAGCGTTCGTAGACCTCCAGAGCACGCAAATTCGACGGTCGTACTTCCAGCAATACCGACAACATCCCCTCCTGCTGTCCCAACGCGACGATTTTCTGCAATTGGTAACGACCGAGGCCGCGTCCATGCATGTCACCTCGCACCGAAATATTAAGCAAATGCACTTCGTCGACCGCAAACATCAACAGGAAATAACCGAGCAAACTACCCCGTCCGTCTTGCAGTACCCAAGCCTGATAATCACTACGGATCGAATCAACAAAATTGCCACGCGACCAAGGATGCGGATAGACTTTTTCTTCGATCGCCACGACTTCATCGAGGTCCTGTTCGGTCATCCGTCGAAACTGCAGTGACGGATGCTGGTCCGGCATCCGCATCGGCTGCGTTTCCAGATTCATGCCGTAACCTGCTGGCTTTTCAATAACCGCTCAGCAGTCGTCAGAGCAATCTTGTTACGCAAATAAATGGGTTGGGCATCCCGGGCAGCCACTTGCGATCCGGCTGCCAGCGCCAACCTCGCCAGCGACGCTACTTGGACTGCGTGCGGCATCAGATCCGCACGGGCATCCTGCATAAAAAGGCGACTGGCGAATTGCGCGGCATAAGCGGACACACCATTACCGCAAGCCGTAACGGCACCGGCCGGCAAGACATTGTCGGGCGCTGACAGGCAAGGTGCAATAACGATCTCGAGCGACGGCGTAAAGCGATATTGTGCCCAATACACTTCACCCATCCTGGCATCGAGCATCGCCAATACTGCGCTGGCGCCGGTTTGTTCGTGGCAGGCGAGCGCCATTGCTTCGAGCGTACTGATTGCGACAACCGGGCGATCAGCGCCGAACGCCAGACCTTGCGCAACACCGCATGCGGTACGTACGCCGGTAAAGGAACCCGGACCAGCGCCAAAGGCAATGGCTGCGCAATCGGCCAGACCAAGCCCGGCTTCCCGCAGCACAAGCTGCACCATCGGCAACAGAGTGTGTGAGTGCGTTTGCGAGCCACTGGCCAGACGGCTCAGGATAGTAGAACCGTGCAACAGGGCTACGGAGGCGGACTCGGAAGAGGTTTCGATGGCGAGAATGGTGGGCATGAAGCGTATTTTACCGCGCGCAGTGACGAGATCAGTTGAATCGCTAAAATGCACGCTCCTGCCCTGCACGCTGGTGAAAAAGTAGCGACATGCATTACGATAGTGTTTTTTGCTATTCGCCCTTCGCTCCATGACTATCCTGACCTTGAACGCCGACACCCTTCCCCAGTTGCAGGAATGGCTGCGCAGCGACGACCTGCTGGTAGCCTGCCTGTGCGCAGCCTGGTGCGATGTTTGCCGCGACTACCGCCCGCAATTCGATGAGCTCGCTGTGCGCCATCCCGACAAACGCTTCTTGTGGATCGACATCGAAGATCAGGCCGACTTGCTGGGCGATATCGAAGTGGAGAATTTTCCGACCATGCTGGTCCAGCGCAATGCCTATGTTGCCTTTTTTGGCAGTGTCCAGCCGGGCCTGCAACTGGCCGACCGGCTGGTGCAGGCACAAGCCGCGCTGCCAGCCAATGAACTGGCCAACCTCGCCGTCAGCCACGTACACGAGCAGCGCTTCCATTTGCAGCGCCTGCTCGATGACGCCGCCGACTGAGCCACTCAGCTAATTCGCAGTGGCAGAGTGCGCAAACGGGTGCCGGTCAGTTTGAAGATTGCATTCGCGACGGCTGGTGCAATCGGCGGTACGCCTGGCTCGCCAATGCCCTGCGGTGGTTCAGTGCTGGCGATGATTACCGTTTCCACCAGTGGAGCCTGGTGCATCCGTACGACAGGATAATTACTGAAGTTATCTTCCTGCACCTGACCGTTCTCCAGCGTAATTTCACCAAACAGTGCGGCGCTCAGTCCAAAAATTACCGCTGACTCCATTTGCTGTGCAATCAGATTCGGATTGACGGCGATACCGCAATCGACCGCGCAGACCACGCGGTGCACATGGATCGTACGCGCCTTGATCGACACATCAGCCACCTCCGCAACGATGCTGCCAAACGATTGATGCAGGGCTACACCGTGCGCGTGACCGGCTGGCACGGGGCCGGCTTGGGCAAGCGCTGCATCGAGCACCGCCAGATGTCGCGGATGATTTTTCAGTAGCTCGCGCCGGAAGTCGACTTCGTCCTTGCCCACCGCGAGCGCTATTTCATCAATGAAGCTCTCGGTAAAAAAAGCATTATGCGAGTGCCCGACCGAGCGCCAGTAACCAAGCGGCACCGGCGTTGGCGCAATGACGTGTGCAATACGCTGGTTCGGAAACGCATAAGGCAAATCGAATTCGCCCTCGACCGTGGTCTTGTCGGGGCCGCCGGAAGGCAGCCCGAAAGTACGCTTGAGTACCTGCTGCGTAATCGAACCCGACGCTGACTTGCAATCGAAGCCAATGACCTGACCGGCACCGTCGAACGCAGCGGAGAAGCGCGCCAATGCCGCCGGCCGATACATGTCGTGGGCGGTGTCTTCTTCGCGCGACCAGATCACCTGTACCGGTGCACCCGCCGCTGCCAGGGCAATTGCCACGGCCTGCGTGACCATGTCAATTTCGAGCCGGCGACCAAAGCCACCGCCCAGATAAGTGACATGCACCGTCACCTGCTCCTTGTCGACACCGGCGACCCGGGCCGCCGCCGCCAGCGCAACGCTCGGCACTTGAGTCGGGGCCCATAACGTCACCTTGCCATCACGAACCTGGGCCGTACAATTGATCGGTTCTAATGCTGCATGCGCCAGGAACGGCGCGCGGTATTCAACCTGCAAGGTCTTGATCGCTTTGCCAGCCAACGCCATGTCGCCGGCGGAGTGATAAACATAGCCCGGCTCGCTCTCGAGCTTGGCCACGAGATCGGCAAATACGTCGGCCGTCTTGAGTGCTGCGTTCGGACCGGCAACCCACTCCAGCGGCAACGCCTTGACCGCCAGCTGTGCCTGCCAGAACGATTTGGCAATCACGGCAACGCCGGCTACACCACCGGCCGCAGCCGAAAAATCCACCACCTGCAATACGCCCGGCATTGCCCTGACCGCACTCTCGACGAACTGAGCGACGCTGCCGCCAAGGGTCGGCGACATCCGGACTGCGGCATAGACCATGCCGGGTGGTCGCACGTCAAGTCCAAAGATGGCACTGCCATCAACCTTGAGGGCAGAGTCGCGCCTGAGTTGCGGCGTACCGATCAGCTTGAATTGCGCCGGCTGTCGCAGCGAAATCCTGCCGGGATTGCTGTGGACGGCCGCCTCGACCAGCTCGCCATAGGTCGCGCGCTTGCCATTCGCATGACTCACCACACCGGCGTCAGTCCGGCACTGCGCATCCGGCACCTTCCATTGCTGCGCGGCGGCGGCAACCAGCATCGCGCGCGCCGTTGCACCGGCTTCTCGCATCGGTCCCCATGCATCCTTGACGCTTGATGAACCGCCGGTGACCATCAAACCGAGCTCGCGTGCCACCTTCGCCGTCAACCACTGCGCACTGCGCTTGACGAGTCCGTTGTCATCCGGATGGAAAGGCAGACCGTCGACCAGCATAGTGACATTGCCATAAATCTTGTCGATCGGCGCCTGCATGATGCGTACCATCGACAGCGGCACATCAAGCTCTTCGGCCACCAGCATCGGTAGCGCTGTATGAACACCCTGTCCCATTTCGCTACGGTGCATGGCGACTGTAACAGTGCCGTCACGACCGATCTTGATCCAGCCGTTAAGCGCGACTTCCCCATCAACGACGGGCAGCGGCTCGCTGCCTTCCTGACGCTGACGCGGCGGCATCAGCCCCCAGCCAACCGTCAGCGCGCCAGTTACACCAAGGGCGGCGAGCAGGAAGTAACGACGGGATTTTTTTTCAGGCGGAATGTTCGGCATAGGCTTTCTGAAGTCACTTTTCGGTTACACATCGTACCGCAGAAGACCCGCAAGCACGCCACACCGGCACCAGCAGTGCGCTATCATCCGCAGACTTTTTCAGGAGATCATCATGTCTATTTCAATGTACGCCGCGTCTGTTCCCGTGTTCACGCAGATGCTTAACAGCCTGACCGACTTGCTCGATAAAGCCGAAACGCATGCCAATGATAAAAAAATCGATCCGAATGCACTCCTGCAAGCGCGACTGTTCCCGGACATGTTTGCGCTGACACGCCAAGTCCTGATCGCTGCAGATTTTGCCAAGGGCAGCTGCGCCCGTCTGGCAGGCGTCGACGTGCCGAAGTACGAGGATACCGAACAGACCTTTGCCGAACTCAAGGCACGCATTGCCAAAACACTGGCTTTTATCGGCTCGCTGCCAGCGGCACAGATCGATGGAAGCGAAGAACGCGACATCACGACCAGCTCTGGTCCTAACAGCAAGTCATTCAAAGGCCAGACCTACTTGCTACATTACTCACTGCCACAATTTTTCTTCCACGTAACGACAGCCTACGCAATCCTGCGTCACAACGGCGTCGATGTTGGCAAGCGGGATTTCATCGGGAAATATTGAGCAAAACGAGAGTCAGACCTGCTGAGAAGTGAACGAATAAGGAGAACCGAGTACCGGACCGTACGACACGTGGTTCGGCACCCGGTAATCATGGCTGTCAATGACGCTCTTGGCTGTCCACTTGGTACATCATTTTTCCGCAGATGATTATTTATGGACTCACGTTTTTTCAACCATCGATAAATCTTGCGAAGATTTCCGACTTCCAGCGCACGTATGAAGCCCTAGATGGCGACCAAATATCGGGGACGCAAAGGCAACCTTAGCGCTCGGCGACAAATCGGCCAGCGCTAAGATTGCACTAAAAAATCCTGAGATCACTAAAAAGCCGGTAATTATTTGAAGAAGACCGTTGCAACGAGGGCCGTAGATTTATTTTGAACAACTTTTTCCATGTCACGAAGCGATAAGCTATTGGATAATCAATGTAGTGATATCCGACGGAGTCGATACATGAACAATGGTAGCCAGCGTAATACCGTTTTCCAGGTCATCACCTTGCTGATGGTTCTCGTCGGAGTCGGCTACGTTGTTACCCGATTCAAACTGACGTCACTGCTACCTGCGCTAGCACCAGAACAGGTTGCATGGATCGTTCAGTCGTTGTTGTTAATCTGGCTGATATCTCTGGGATTGTGGTTCATCCTGCTCGTAGAGCGCGTACGCAGAAACAGGCCAACACGACGCTCGGCACGGCCGGGCCAAACCAGCACCACGCGGCAGACCCGAGATTCAACGATGCAGGACCAGTGGCGGCAACCGGATATCAATAGCAGATGGGCCAGCAACAACCGTGACACGCGAGAGAGAATTCCCAGCATGGAGCGCCATCCTAGCTTGGTCATGCCGGTCCCGGCAATTGAGATCCCGCCTCACCATAATCTATCGCGAGCAGTCATCCCGCTGACAGACTGGAGCTTGGAGTTACTGCAAGAACTTGAATGGCGGCGTTTCGAAGATGTTTGCCGCAGTTTTTTCGATGCGATCAAGCTCAACGCACGCCCACTTGAGAGTGCTCCGGACAGTGCTTCTAACCTGCAGATATGGCAGGAGGGATCGACTTACATGAACGCAATTGCCTGCACCGTAAGCGGCGAAGTCATCATTCAGGTCGACCGGGTACGCGCGCTTCATACGGCACAGCAGCGTCACGCCGTCCAACAGTCTTTCTTCCTGACTGCAGGTCATTTCAGCGTGGACGCCCTTGCGACAGCACGGAACCTCAACATAACCGCAATAGATGGCCCTACCCTCCTCGGACGTATCCTGAAATTACCGCAAAAACGACAAGAGATGCTTTTACAACTGGCTGTGAAAGGTGACTTCCGCAGTCCAACCTGCCCGGTGTGTTCACGCAAAATGGACTTGCGCAGCGGTGACTTCAAATCATTCTGGCGTTGCACCGGCTATCCGGAATGTCGATGCCGCCTGACACAGGATGGTGACGGAATGCTACGTTCATAGTGTATTACCATACCCTCCACAATTAATTGTGCATTCGACCATTCTCAAACTCCCTTCATGTCCAATACTTTTTTTCAGGCATTCATCCTGCTATTGCTCGTCACTGATCCGTTTGGAAATGTCCCGCTATTCGTCAGCGCTTTAAGGGTCGTCCCGCGCGAGCGCCGCTGGCGTGTCGTGGTACGCGAATGTCTGATCGCCTTCCTGTTGTTGCTGCTATTTATGTTTTTCGGGCGGCACTTTCTCAATGCGTTGCAATTATCTGAAATTGCACTACGCATTGGTGGCGGGGTAATTCTGTTCCTGATCGCATTAAGAATGGTGTTCCCGCAACCCGGAGGTGTACTTGGCGACACGGACAGCAACAGCGAACCGTTCATCGTGCCGCTCGCGATCCCGGCACTCGCCGGACCATCTGCGCTTGCGACGGTTCTACTATTTTCCTCCGACACCACCGCTGATGTGCTCCTGCATGTCGCAGCACTATCGGCTGTTGCCCTGGTTTGGCTGGCAGTATTGCTGGGTGCCGAACGAATGCAACAAGTACTTGGCGTTCGAGCCATGCTGGCATTCGAGCGATTGATGGGCTTGATATTGACCGCGATGGCGGTAGAAATGCTGCTCGCCGGGATACGATCTTATGTAAGTTCTTTGTGACCGCCGGCAAGATCTTCGCCATGAATCGCCGACAGGATGGCCTCGACCGCCGGATGCTTGATCTTGCGTTCGTTGGAAATCGCATAGAACTGCTCCTTGACGCCCTGCAGCGGACCAACCGGAATCGCACCGAATTGCGCAGCAACATCATCAGCCAGTGCGGATGGTGCCGGAAAAAGTCCTAATCCGCTTCGTCCAAAAGTATTTAGTAACGCATTGTCATCGAACTCGCCGACTACGTCGGCACGCAGGTCCTGCGCTTCAAGCCAATGATCAATCCTGCCGCGAATCGCATTATTGCGTGTCGGCAGCAATAGCGGCGCGCCTTGCAAGCTCGCCGGAAAACCTGGCTCGTATTTTTCAGCCAATGCGGGCAGACCAAAAAGCATTAGTTCGCTCTCTCCTAGCAAATGGCTGAATACGCGCAAAACTGTGCCCGCATGCACAGGACGATCGGTTAACACCACGTCAAGCTTATGGACCTTGAGTTCGCCGAGCAAGGCTTCAAAGCGATCTTCGTAACATACCAGCCTGACACGCTCCGGCAAGGCAAGTGCAGCTGCCAGCAAGCGCGAGGCAATCAATTTTGGTAGTGAGTCAGAAATCCCGACTGTCAGGCGCATTGTCCTACCGACATCAAGGTCCGACAAAGCATCTTCCATCTGCTCGCCCAGTGCAAAAATCTGCTCGGCATAGCGCATCGCGATACGTCCGGCTTCGGTCAACACGAGTCGCCTACCCTGAGGGGCGAAAAGCGACTTGCCAATCGATTTTTCCAGCAGACCGAGCTGGGTACTGATCGTCTGGATCGCTACACCGAGCCGCTCGGCCGCACGTGTGATGCTGTCTTCCTTGGCAACGACCCAAAAATAATAGAGATGTCGAAAATTCAGACCGGTATTTTTCATAATTCTGCTTTATCGAAGTAAGCCTTCCATTATGTGCGCTTTTTAAACAAAGAAAATAGACTATCCTCAAGCAATCGGTTATTTTTTTACCGGCGTCAATTTATTTACATCGGAAGGAATACTCCATGAACGATCGCAATTCACTCTTCGGCCGCAGCGCGACGAACGCTGGGTCTGCCAGCAACGTCATCGATGACAATGCCCGAAACGTACTACGCAATACCTACATGCTGTTATCGGCGTGCCTGGCCTTCAGCGCGGTAGCTGCAGGCGCCACCGCCGCGCTCGGCTTGCCAGGACCGGGCATCATCATCACGCTAGTTGGTTACTTCGGCTTGCTGTTTGCTATTACAAAATACCGTGATCAGGCGCTGGGTGTCGGTTTACTATTCGCGCTTACCGGCTTCATGGGATATACGCTAGGCCCGATTATCAGTCGTTACCTCAGCATGCCCAACGGGACAGAAACCGTCATGCTGGCATTCGGTGGGACGGCCGCAATTTTCGTTGCACTCTCCGCCTATGCGATGGTAACCAAGCGTGATCTGTCCATGATGGGCGGTTTTTTAACCGTTGGCATATTGGTTGCTTTTTTGGCGTCGCTGGCAGGAATTTTTCTACAAATTCCAGCCTTGTCGTTGACCGTTTCAGCTGCTTTTGTGGTGCTGATGTCGGGCATGATTTTGTATGAAACAAACAATATCGTACGTGGTGGTGAGACCAATTACGTGATGGCGACGCTGACGTTATTCATTTCAATCTTTAACCTTTTCACAAGTCTGTTGCACATACTTGGATTCGTGAATCGCGACGATTGAGCGTTCTCGATACCGGACTAAGAATTTATCGTTGTGATAACTTCTTGCCAAACTTGAAACCTGGATAGTCACCACGGATGACTAAGTTTGACCTAGTGTTCGACATCAAGGGATTGATCTAGCGGCAAGAACTAACCGCGTCTCAAATAGTCATCCCCAACCCAAAGAAACGGTATGTCGACCAATCGGCATATCGTTTTTTTGGGTTCTGGCAATGAAACAAATTACCATTGGGTTGCGACAGGTTTATGCGCATTCACCATATGGACTCCATGGATCAATTCAAGCAACTTTCCACCTTTGTCGAAATCATCGCAAAGGGAAGCTTTTCTGCTGCAGCACGCGCTGAAGGCATAGCACCGGCAATGATAGGACGTCGCCTTGATGCGCTGGAAGAACGACTGGGCGTCAAGTTATTGCAGCGAACCACGCGTAAGATCGTATTAACACCTGAAGGCAGCAGTTTCCTGGAGGACTGTCAGCGCATCTTGGCCGAATTAGACCAGGCCGAATTGGCCGTTTCTGCCGGAGCACGTGCCGCAAGTGGTCACTTGACAATCTCAGCTCCTGCCGGCTTCGGCCGTCAGCATGTCGCTCCGTTACTGCCTTCATTCCTGGCCGAACATCGTGGCGTGAACCTCACGCTGAGTCTGAATGACCGCATTGCCGACTTACTAGACGAAGGCATAGACGTCGCCATCCGGATTGCAGCACTGACTGACTCCAACATGGTCGGCGTCAAGCTGGCCGAAAATAAACGCGTGGTTGTTGCCACACCGGCATATCTGAAACGCCATGGCATACCGCAGGCACTGGACCAACTAACAGGTCACAACTGCCTGGCAATTAGTAGCGACGGTAGCCAACGTGGCTGGACCTTTCGTCAGCACGGCAAAAACATCACGATCAAGGTCACCGGCAACATGGCTTGCAACGATGGAGAGGTACTCCACGACTGGGCTCTGGCAGGCAAGGGTTTGTCATGGAGATCGATGTGGGAAGTGGGGAGTGAAATTGAGTCTGGGCTGCTGGTCACTGTACTCGATGAGTTCGCCGCACCGGGAAATGACATCTACGCAGTATTTACACAGCGGCGTCATCTGCCATTGCGCATCCGTGTGTTTGTTGACTTTCTTCGGCATGCTTACTTGCGGCCGGATTACTGGCGCCGTACTGGAGATCAGAAATAAAAAAGCTCGCATTGCCCAGCGAATATGCCAAGGCGATGCGAGCGAGCTTTTCACCTACTACTTCATCAGTGCTGCTGACCGCCACCACCGAGATAGGCGGCTTGAACAGCGGGATCGTTCTTGAGTTTGTCAGCCGGGCCGTGCACAGAAATATGACCATTTTCCATCACATAGCCATAATCAGCCACATTTAGTGCTGCCGCTGCAAACTGCTCGACCAATAACATCGTCACACCGCGTTTTTTTAAGCTAAGAATAATACGAAAGACTTCCTCGACGAGAATTGGCGCCAGTCCCATCGAAGGCTCATCAAGCAGGATGACTTCAGGATTCAGCATCACCGCGCGTGCCATCGCCAGCATTTGCTGTTCACCACCAGAAAGCGTGCCAGCAAGTTGATGCTGACGCTCTTTCAGCCGGGGAAACAGCTCCAGCGATTTTTCGAGATCCTCCTTGATATCACCACGTGGGCGTGATCCTGTATAGCGAGGAAATGCTCCCAGCAATAAATTATCCGTAACGCTCATCGTAGAAAAAACACGGCGGCCTTCCGGAGAATGTGCCAATCCTGCGCGGGCAATCTTGTGCGATTCCAGACCGGTCACATCTTTCCCTGAGAGTGTGACAGTGCCGGATTTAGGCTTGATCATGCCGGAAATGGCGCGCATGGTCGTCGTCTTTCCAGCGCCGTTAGAGCCGATCAGCGTAACAACCTTACCCTTTGGTACCTCAAGCGAGATACCGTGCAAGACCTCGACTTTGCCATAGGCGGCGTGCAGATTAGAGATAGTAAGCATGTCAATTCCCTGCAAGAGTAGGCGTGGCTGAAGCATCGTCACCGACACTACCTCCCAGATAAGCTTCGATCACTTTTGGATCGGACTGAACCGCAGCGGGCTTGCCTTCGGCAATTTTTTGACCGAAATCAAGGACGGTAACGGTATCCGAAATAGACATCACAACATCCATATGGTGTTCGATAAGGATGATCGTAATGCCATGTTGCGTTATTTTGCGAATAATCGCGACAAGCTCCTTGATGTCGGGAGCCGTCAAGCCGGCGGCTGGCTCATCGAGCAACAACAATTGAGGATTGAGTCCAAGTGCACGACCAATTTCCAAGACGCGTTGCTTGCCATACGGCAGATTGCGGGCTTCTTCGTCAGCCAATGACGCCAAACCGGCAAACTGCAAGATCCCAGCGGCACGCTCACGCGCCTGAGCATCTTCTCGCCGATACCTTGGTGTATTAAACATTACATCAACGATGTTGCTTCGGAAAGTATTATGCAACCCAACCAAAACATTTTCCGTCGAGGTCATTTCACCAAATAACTGCACGTTTTGGAATGTACGAGCCACGCCACCCAATGCAATTGACGAAGGCGTTTGTCCGGAGATTACCGCGCCATTGAATTCAACGGCTCCAGCGGTCGGTTTGTATATACCAGTCAATACGTTCATCATCGTGCTCTTGCCTGAACCGTTAGGGCCGATTAAGCCATGGACCGTTCCTTTTGCGATGACTAAATCAACTAGGTTCAACGCCTTCAAACCACCAAATTGCATCAAGATACCCTTGGCGGTAAGCAAGGTTGAGCCGATACCCGCAGTACTTGGGGCAACTGCCCATGCTTTCGATTCGTCACCCTGTGTACCGGCATGCTTTGCGTCACGAACTGAGCCCTTGACGAAAAGACTGCGCAAGAATCCGATGATGCCATCTTGCAGGTAATACACGACGAACAAGGTCATCACTCCGAAAATCGTCAAACGCCAGTCAGTAATATTTTGAAGCTTGTACGAGAACACTGCTAAACCAACGGTGGCCAGCACAGGTATGGCTGACTCTCGCAACGTCTTGCGGCCCTTGGCAAGCATGAAACCTGCACCTAGCACACCAAGAACAGCAGCCACCGTGGCAATCTTGCGGAACAGTTCAATGTCG